>JBPBQX010000238.1:0-7407 GCA_050955025.1 Janthinobacterium lividum | reverse complement strand
GCGTCGCGCAGCTCGTGGATCACCGTCTCCAGCATGGGGAAGGTGAGCGCGCCCTCGTCCATCGACCGGCCGATGGCCAGCGCGACCGCGAGTACCGGATTGCCGAACGGATCCTCCTCGAGGCGCTCTCGGGCGCGCTCGGTCAGTCCGAGGAGGTCAAGCGGTGCGGTGATGTCTGCCATGCGCCGGACGATGCGCGATGCCAGCCCCGGCCCGCAAGTGCTGCAACGCAACGAAAACGCCGCCGACCCCGCTGGCAGAAGCCGGGCAGGGGGGGGCGCACATGGCGGCCCCGGGCCGGGCGCGGTGGCCGTGGCGCGCCGGATCGGCTATGGAGCCGTCCCGCCGCCGGCCCCGGCCGCGCCGCCCCGTCATCATGGCCGCACCCGCAATGCCCTTTCCCGACGCCCACCCCGCCCTGGCCCGCGCGCTCGCGGAGCACGGCTACACCGAGCCCACCCCGGTGCAGGCCGCGATCCTGGAGGCGGGTGCTGACGGCGGCGACCTGCTCGTCTCCGCGCAGACCGGCTCGGGGAAAACCGTCGCCTACGGGCTGGCCATGTCGGACACGCTGCTCGCCGGCGCCGAGCGCCTGGGCCCCGCCGGCGCGCCCCTCGCCCTCGTCGTCGCCCCCACGCGCGAGCTGGCGCTCCAGGTGCACCGCGAGCTGGCCTGGCTCTACGGCGAGGCCGGCGGCCAGGTCGTCTCCTGCGTCGGCGGCACCGACGCCCGCCGCGAGCAGCGCGCGCTCGCCTCCGGCGCCCACGTCGTCGTCGGCACCCCCGGCCGCCTCGGCGACCACCTGCGCCGCGGCCAGCTCGACATGTCCGCGCTGCGCGTCGTGGTCCTCGACGAGGCCGACGAGATGCTCGACCTCGGCTTCCGCGAGGAGCTGGAGGCCCTGCTCGACGTGACGCCGCCCGAGCGCCGCACGCTCCTCTTCTCGGCCACCATCGCCCCCGAGATCGTCTCCCTCGCCCGCCGCTACCAGCGCCACGCCAAGCGCCTCGACATGCGCACCGGCGACGAGCCCCACCAGGACATCGAGTACCGCGCCGTCCAGGTCGCCCCGGGCGAGACCGAGGGCGCGCTGGTCAACACCCTGCGCCAGGTCGACTCCCCCGCCGCGCTGGTGTTCTGCGCCACCCGAGAGGCCGTGCGCCGCCTGCACGCCGCCCTGTCCGAGCGCGGCTTCTCCGCCGTGGCGCTCTCCGGCGAGCTGAGCCAGTCCGAGCGCACCGAGGCGCTCGACGCCCTGCGCCGCGGCCGCGCCAAGGTGTGCGTCGCCACCGACGTCGCCGCCCGCGGCCTCGACCTCCCCGACCTCGGTCTGGTCGTCCACGCCGACCTGCCCGCCGACCGCGCCGCCCTCCTGCACAGGAGCGGCCGCACCGGCCGCGCCGGCCGCAAGGGCCTGAGCGTGCTGCTGGTCCCCGGCTCCAAGCGCCGCCGCGCCGAGCAGCTCCTCCAGTCCGCGGGCATCTCGGTCGCGTGGAGCGCGCCCCCCGGCATCGACGCCATCCGCGACCAGGACCAGGCCGCGCTGATGGAGAACGCCGTCCTGCGCGACGAGCCCGGCGACGCCGAGCGCGCCCGCGCCCAGGCCCTGCTCGCCGCCTACTCCCCTGAGGCCATCGCGGTCGCCGCCGTGCGCCTCTACACCGCGAGCCTGCCCGCCCCGGAGCGCCTGACCGAGATGGCCCCGATCGCCGCCGGCCCGCGCCCGCCCCGCCTGGAGAACAGCAACATCGTCTGGTTCCGCGCCGCGGTCGGCCGCCGCGAAAGCGCCGACCCGAAGTGGCTCCTGCCGCTGATCTGCCGCCTCGGCGCCGTGACCCGCAACGAGATCGGCGCCATCCGCGTCTTCGAGCACGACACCCGCTTCGAGGTCGCCCGCGCCGCCGCCGACCGCTTCGCCGAGGCGGTTTCCGCCACCGACGGCTCCGAGCTGCAGATCACCCGCGCCGAGGACGGCGGCGCCGCGGCCTACGTCCGCCCCGCCGGCCCGAAGCGCCCGCCGTTCCGACGCGACAACGCGGCCCCCCGACCGGAGCGCGTCCGCAGGCCGACCCGCGCGTAGCAACAGCCGAAGCAAGGTCGGGCTCTGCCCGAACCCGCAAAGGGCCGTGAGGCCCTTTGATCCCGGGACTTAAGGCAGAAGCGGCTCCGCCCCGGACACGTCCGCACGCATCACGCCACGCGCGACACGTCCTCGGCGCCGCACGAAGCGCCATGCCGCGGAACAGGCCGCGTCCTGCGCCGCAGGACACGGCCGCGAAAAAGCCACGGAATGTCCTGCGCGACAGGACAAATCGGGGGTATTTTGTCCTGCGGCGCAGGACGGTTCCGGCCGTCCCCGGGTCTCCCCGTCCTGCCGCGCAGGACAATCCGCCCCGCTCAGACGCTGCGCCGGCGCCCCATCTCGTCCAGTTCGAGCTGCGCCTTGCGCTGCGCCTCGCGCTCCGCCTCCGCCTCGCGCCGCTCCAGCAGCGCCTGCGCGGCCTCCGCGGCGGCACGCGCCAGCGAGGTCACGGCGCGCGCCCGCTCCGTGGCGTTGGCCGCCAGCGTCTCGGCCTGGCGCGTGCGGTCGAGCTGCCTGCGTCCCACCGGCAGCCAGGCGGCGAACGCCTCCACCGCCGCGTCGTCCGCCGCCAGCGCGCTGGCCGCCAGGGCCTCCTGCGCGATCGCCTGCTCCGCCGCGATCGACGCCGTGCGCGCCTCGTCCTCGATCGCCAGGCACTCGGCAAGCCCGCGCCTGGCCGCGTCCACGTCCAGGCGACGCACCTTCAGCAGCGTGCGCAGGGTGTCAGACATTCTCGCTCTCCCGGGGTGGTGTCTCGTCCATCGCGGCCGCAAGCGCCGCGAAACTGTCGGCAAGGCCCGTCGCCTCGTGCCTGTCCTGGCGCAGCACCGCCTCGATGCGGGGCGCCAGCGCCACGGCCTCGTCCACGGCCGGGTCCGCGCCCGGCTTGTAGGCGCCGAGCCTGACCATGTCGGCCATCTCCGCATACAGCGACAGCAGCCCGCGGGCCCGCCGCGTCAGGGCGTTCTCGGCGGCGCTGTTGCACCCCGGCACGGCGCGCGACAGCGAGCGCAGCACGTCGATCGCCGGGTAGCGCCCGCCCTCGCCGATGCGCCGGTCCATGACGATGTGGCCGTCGAGGATGCCGCGCACCGCGTCCGCCACCGGCTCGTTGTGGTCGTCGCCCTCGACCAGCACGGTGAAAAGCGCGGAAATCTGCCCCGCCGTGCCGTCCGCCAGCACCGGCCCCGGCCCCGCCCGCTCCAGCAGCCGCGGCAGCTCCGCGAACACGCTGGGCGGATACCCGCGCGTCGCCGGCGGCTCGCCCGCGGACAGCCCGATCTCGCGCAACGCCAGGCAGAACCGCGTCACGCTGTCCATCAGCAGCAGCACGGACTTGCCCTGGTCGCGGAAATGCTCGGCGACCGTCATCGCCGAATACGCCGCCTCCCTGCGCATCAGCGGCGAGGAATCCGACGTCGCCACCACCACCACCGAGCGCGCCAGCCCTTCCGGCCCCAGGTCGTCCTCGAGGAACTCGCGCACCTCGCGCCCCCGCTCGCCCACCAGCGCGAGCACGACGACGTCGCACGCCGTGTTGCGCGCCAGCATGGACAGCAGCGTGGACTTGCCCACGCCCGACCCCGCGAACAGCCCGAGCCGCTGCCCGGTCCGGCACGTCGTGAACGCGTTCATCACCCGCAGGCCGACGTCGAGCCGCTCGCCCAGCCTGGCGCGCAGCGTGGCATCCGGCGGCGACGCGCGCACCGGCCGCAGCGCGTGCCCCTGCGCCGGCCTCCCGAACCCGTCCATCGCCCGCCCCAGCGGGTCGATCACCCGGCCCAGCCACGAATCGTCGACCGCGAGATGCCCGCCTCCCGAGGTGGCACCCCGGAACGCCGGCGCCACGGTGGCGCGGCAGCCAGGCCCGATGCCGTCCAGCGCCCCGAACACCATGGCGCGCGCGATCCCGTCGCGGAACCCGATGATCTCCGCCGCCACGTCCTGCCCGCTGCGCGACGCCAGGCCCACCCGGTCCCCGGCGCAGACATGCCCCGCGAGCCCCGCGACATCGACCGACAGCCCGGAAAGCGCGCTGACCCGGCCCTCGACCGTGCACGGCACGATGTCGCGCAACCCGTCGGACGCCTGGCGCAACCGTGCAAGGACCTCGGAATGTCTCATTGCGCGGTTTTTATCCCATTCAGGTTAACAATCCGCCCCGCAGGGTGGCATCCGGGCTGCGCATCGGTCGTGTTCGCAAAAAATACACGGCAAAGATGAGAAAATGATGGATGAGCACACGCTATGGTGGTATCCAGTGTGTATCGGAAACGGAGAAAACCTCATGCGTGTCCTTCTGGTTGAAGACGATCTCACCACCGCCCGCGGCGTCTCATTAATGCTGCGTGCCGCCAACGCCATGGTCGACGTGATCGACACCGGCGAGGAGGCGCTCGAGATGGTCCGCCACTACGACTACGACGTGGTGGTCCTCGACCTGATGCTCCCCGACATGGAGGGCTACGAGGTGATCCGCCGCATGCGCGCCGCGCGCCGCGACACCCCGGTGCTGATCCTGTCCGGCCTGTCGCGTCCCCAGGCCAAGGTGAAGGGCTTCGCGGCCGGCGCCGACGACTTCATCACCAAGCCGTTCGACAAGGCCGAGCTGGTGGCGCGCATCCAGGCGATCGTGCGTCGCTCGAAGGGCTACAGCCAGCCCGGCCTGCAGGTCGGCCCGCTGCACCTCAACCTCGACAGCCGCGAGGTCAGCGTCGACGGCCAGCCGGTGCACCTGACCGGCAAGGAATACTCGATCCTGGAGCTGCTGACCCTGCGCCGCGGCATGGTGCTGACCAAGGAGGCGTTCCTCAACCACCTCTACGGCGGCATGGACGAGCCCGAGATGAAGATCATCGACGTCTTCATCTGCAAGCTCCGCAAGAAGCTCGCGCAGGCCGGCGCCGGCAACCTGATCGGCACCGTGTGGGGCCGCGGCTACGTGATGCGCGACCCGGTGGAAGCCGTCCGGAGCAAGGTCCCGGCCATGGCCGAGCCCCTCGCGGCCCCCGTGTCGATGGATGTGCTGACGGCGGCCTGAGCGATGGGCCGCCCCGGGGCAGGGATCAGGCCGGCGCCCCGTCCTGCGTCATCGCCATCACCGGAACGTCGTCGCGCACCATCGGCCGCTCGGCCGCGCGGGAGGGCGTCGTCTCCTGGACGCGGGCGGGCGCAGGCTGATCGTGCGGCGCCGTGCCCGGCACCCCGGCGCAGACCAGAAGGGCCTGCGAGGTCGGCAGCTCGATGAGCTGACCGGAGCGGCCCACCAGGAACTCGGCGAACGCCTCGCGCACGCCGTCGAGGAACGAGTAGTCGTGCGTCATGATGACGCCGCCCGGCACCATGCGCGGGTGGAAGAACTCCAGGCAGGCCCGCGTGCTGGACTTCAGGTCCACGTCGAGGTGCACGAAGCTGAAGCGCTCGTCCTCCAGGCCCGCTGCGGTCGCGGGGAAGCAGCCGGGATGGAACACCACGCCGGGCTCGCGGCCCAGGAAGCTGCGCACCGAGCCGAGCGACGAGCGGTACTGGCTCTGGCGCAGGTGCTGCTGCTCGGCGACGTCGGGCTCGGGCAGGCCGTCGAAGGTGTCGAACAGGTGCAGCGCGCGGCCGCCGCTCGCCACGCTGATGAGCTTGGCGGAGCAGCCCTGGTAGACGCCGACCTCGGCCATCGCGCCCTCGAGCTTGCTCTGCGCACGCGCGATCGAGTGCACGAGGAACGCTTCCGTTCCGCTCAGCAGGGACTCCCGCTCGCGCCGCGTGTCGCGGATCAGGTCAAGCACCTCCCTGGACTTGTGTCCGCCGAGGCTCATCAGCTCGAAACGCGCCTTGATCCCCATGGAGATGACACGCGCGAGGCGGCTGCTGCCGTAGAGGCGATGCAGGTAGCGGTTCTTCATCCACAAGGGCGGGCAACTCCGGTATCCGGGAACATCATGCTGCGGTCGCACGGCGAGAACAACCATTCAAGGACGGTGCCCTCTCGCCGTGTGGTCACACGGTGAACTGCTCGGCGATGATCCGTTCCGACAGGCCCTGGTCGGGGTCGAACAGGATCGTGGTGCACACTGAGCGGTCCTCGCTGACCGCGACGGAGGACACGTCGCGCACCTCGGTGAAGTCCGCGACGGCGGCCACCGGGCGCTTGTCCGGGTCGAGCACCTCGAACAGCACGTCGGCCGAGCTCGGCAGAAGCGCGCCGCGCCAGCGACGCGGGCGGAACGCACTGATCGGCGTGAGCGGCAGCAGGTTGGCGGACAGCGGCACGATCGGGCCGTGCGCCGACAGGTTGTAGGCGGTCGAGCCGGCCGGCGTCGCGATCAGCACGCCGTCGCACACCAGCTCCGGCAGCCGCACCCTGCCGTCCACCGTGATCCTGACGCGCGCCGCCTGCCGCGTCTGGCGGAACAGGAACACGTCGTTGAGCGCCACCGCCTCCTCCACCACGCCCGCCCGCGTGACCACGTGCATCCGCAGCGGGTGGAGCACCGCCTCCTGGGCACGCTCAAGGCGCTCCAGCAGGCCGTCCTCGGTGAAGGTGTTGAGCAGGAAGCCGACGGTGCCGCAGTTCATCCCGTAGACGGGGATGTCGCGCTCTAGGGTCTCGTGCATGGTCTCCAGCATGAAGCCGTCGCCGCCGAGCGCCACGACCGTGCGGGCGTCCGCCCACTCGGCGTTGCCGTAGCGCGACACCAGGCTGTCGCGGTGACGCTGGGCGCCCTCCACCGGCGACGCCAGGAACCGCACCTGCCCGGCCTCGATCCTGCCGCTCATGCCTGCGCGGCCCGGGGATCCGCAACCGTCAGCACGCGCCCCGTCCGGCCGGCACGACGCTGCCGGCGATATCCGGAGTGCCGGGGCGCCGGCCGGGGATCAGCGATGCCGGGACAGAAGGGCGACCAGCTCCACCAGCTCGTCGGGGAGCGGCGCCTTGAGGATGTCGTCGTGGACATCCGGGAGGGACGTGCGCAGCCAGATGCTGACGAGGTCACCGCTGCTCCCCTGCGACATCACATGATCCATCACGGCCTCCCGCTGCCCACGACGTCAATGTCCGGGCGGGCCCCAGGTTGCATCGCGCCCGCCGCGGGCCGGGTTGTTCGCGCGCAGGCTGTGGCCGCGACGGCGCGGCGTGGCGGCTCACGGGACGGCGGCGTCGTCGAGCACCATCGCGGCCAGCAGCGTGCCGAGACAGGCGTGCAGGGTCCCGACCGAGCGGAGCGCGTCCTCCGGCTCGGCGTTCTCGATGTCCAGCCCGCCGGCGTCGCTCCAGCTCTGCATCAGCTCGAAGCGGGGGAACAGCACCACGCCGGGCAGCGCGGCCGCGT
>JBPBQX010000237.1:0-7573 GCA_050955025.1 Janthinobacterium lividum | reverse complement strand
GGTGGCGGTGCGGGCGGTCATGGAAGCTGGTCCTCAGGCCTGTCGTGAGCGGCCTCGGTTCCCGGGCCGCCGCGTGATGCAGACGGAATATGCCTGTTTCGGCGTCGTTATGCCCGTGTTTTGGGCAGGTCTCTGACCTGCGCTGGGCGCATGAGAGTGGGGTTTGGCATGTCGGAACGTGAGGGCTCGGGGATGGGCGAGAGGCTCGGGATGCTGCGGGCGGAGCTGGCGCGACTGGGGTTCGACGGGTTCCTGGTGCCGCGCGGGGACGAGCACCTGGGGGAGTACGTGCCGCCGTCGGCGGAGCGGCTGGTGTGGCTGACGGGGTTCACGGGGAGCGCGGGGCTCGCGGTGGTGCTCGCGGGGCGGGCGGCGGTGTTCACGGACGGGCGCTACACGCTGCAGCTCGCGCAGGAAGCGGGCGCGGAGTGGGAGCGGCTGCACCTGACGGAGACGCCGCCGCCGGCGTGGGTCGCGGGGGCGGCGCCGAAGGGGGCGCGGGTGGGATACGACCCGTGGCTGTTCAGCGAGGCGGAGGTGGCGCGCTACGCGGCGGCGGGGGTGACGCTGGTGGCGGTGGGTGCCAACCCGGTGGACGCGGTGTGGGCGGACCGCCCTGCCCCGCCGCGCGCGCCGGCGGTGCCGCATCCGCTGGCGTTCGCGGGGGTGTCGTCGGCGGAGAAGCGGGCGGCGGTGGCGGAGGCGCTGCGGGCGGCGGGCGAGGATGCGGCGGTGCTGGGCGACCCGGCGTCGCTGGCCTGGCTGCTGAACGTGCGGGGCGGGGACGTGGCGTTCACGCCGTTCGCGCTGGGGTTCGCGGTGGTCCATTCGGACGCGCGGGTCACGCTGTTCATGGACGGGGCGAAGCTGGGCGGCGAGGTGCGGGCGTGGCTGGGCAACGAGGTCGAGCTGGCCGAGCCCGCGGCGATGGGGGCGGCGCTGGCGGGGCTCGCGGGGCGGCGGGTGCGCGTGGACGAGCAGAGGACGGCGGCGTGGTTCGCGCAGACGCTGCGCGCGGCGGGCGCCGTGGTCGTGGCGGGGGCGGACCCGTGCGCGCTGCCCAAGGCGTGCAAGAACGCGGTGGAGCAGGCGGGCGCCAGGGCGGCGCACCTGCGCGACGCGGTGGCGGTGTGCCGGTTCCTGCACTGGGTCGAGGGGCGGCAGCAGGGGGAGACGGAGCTGTCGGCGGCGGCGCGGCTGCTGGCGCTGCGCGGCGAGGTGGAGGGGTTCCGGGGCGAGAGCTTCCCGGCGATCACCGGGGCGGGCGAGCATGGCGCGGTGATCCACTATCGCGCGACGGCCGCGAGCGACCGGGCGATCGGGGCGGACGAGGTCTACCTGATCGACAGCGGGGGGCAGTACGAGGACGGCACGACGGACGTGACGCGGACGCTGTGGACCGGGCCCGGCGCGGCGCCGGACGAGGTGCGCGAGCGGGCGACGCGGGTGCTGCAGGGGCACATCGCGATCGCCAGCCTGGTGTTCCCGCGGGGGGTGTGCGGGGCGCACCTGGATTCGTTCGCGCGGCGAGCGTTATGGGACGTGGGGCTCGACTACGACCACGGCACGGGGCACGGCGTGGGCAGCTACCTGTCGGTGCACGAGGGGCCGATCGGGCTGTCGCGGGCGGCGCGGCCGGTGGCGTTCGAGCCGGGGATGGTCGTGTCCGACGAGCCGGGATTCTACCTGCCCGGTGCCTACGGGATGCGGCTGGAGAACCTGCTGCTGGTGCGCGAGGCCGACGTCGGCGGCGGGCGGTTCCTGCGTTTCGAGACGCTGACGCTGGCGCCGTTCGACCGGGGGCTGATCGCTCCGGGGATGCTGACGGCGGCGGAGGCGGCGTGGCTGGACGCCTACCATGCGCGGGTGCTGGCCGAGGTCGGGCCGCTGCTGGACGCGGAGGCGCGCGCGTGGCTGGCGGGGGCGTGCGCGCCGGTGGCGGCGTGAGCGAGGACGTCGCGCCGCGGGGGCGGGATTCATACCGGCACTGGTACGACTGCGTGCTGCGCTACAACGACACGGACCGGCAGGGGCACGTGAACAACGTGTCGTTCGCGACGTTCGTCGAGCAGGGGCGGGCGGACTTCCTGCTCGGCGCCGCGGCGCCGGCGCTGCCGGAGGGGGCGACCTTCGTGCTGGCGCGGATCTGCCTGGACTACCTGCACGAGGTGTTCTGGCCGGGGACGGTGTCGGTGGGCACGGGCGTGCTGGGCGTGGGGCGGACGTCGATGCGGCTCGCGCAGGGGATGTTCGTGGGCGAGGCGTGCGTGGCGGCGGCGACCAGCGTGATCGTGCTGGTGGACGCGCAGGGGCGGCCGGTGGCGTGGCCGGAGGATGTACGAGGCGGGCTGGCGGGGGTTTTTGAGTAAGGAAGGCCAGAGGCGCTGCCTCTGGACTCCGCCAAAGGCTGCGCCCTTGGAACGCGTCACTTAAGTAGCGCCAGTCCAGGGCGGCTCGCCCTGGCGGGTTTGGGCAGAGCCCATGCTTGCTTCAGCTGTCGAGGCGGCGGTCGATGCGGACGGCGATGTGGTTCTTGCTGCGGCCGACGTGGCCCTCGAACAGCGGCGTGGTGCCGCAGCGGAGCTGGACCGGGCTGCCGGGGCGGGTGTCGAGCGTGATGTGGTCGCCGGGCTTGAGGGCCGCGATGTCGGACAGGCGCATGTGCTGCTCGGCGAGCACGACGTCGAGCTCGACCTCGGTGCGGCGCAGCTCCTCGCTGAGGTGGGTTTCCCAGATCAGGTCGCGGCCGAACTTCTCGCCGATGAACTGCTGGAGCAGCAGCTCGCGCACCGGCTCCAGCGTCGCGTAGGGCAGCAGGACCTCCACGCGGCCGCGGCGGTCGTCCATCTCGACGTCGATGCGGACCAGGATGGTGGAGTTGGACTGGCGCGAGATGGCGGCGAAGCGCGGGTCGGTCTCCAGGCGCTCGTGGCGGAAGGTGACGGCGCAGACGGGGTCGAAGCTTTCGGCGAGGCCCTCCAGGACGACGCGGATCAGGCGCTCGATCAGGGAGCGCTCGATGGTGGTGTAGGGGCGGCCGTCGACCTTGGGGGCCGTGGTCGAGGCGCGGCCGCCGAGCAGCACGTCGACGATGGAGTAGATCATCGCGCTGTCGACGAGGATCAGGCCCTGGTTGTCCCATTCCTCGGCGGTGAACACGGCGAGCATGCAGGGCATCGGGATGGTGTTGAGGTAGTCGCCGAAACGCATGGACATCACGCTGCCGACGGAGACCTCGACGTTGTCGCCGGTGAAGTTGCGCAGCGAGGTCGAGAGGATGCGCGCGAGACGGTCGAACACGATCTCGAGCATCGGCAGGCGCTCGTGGTTGACGAGGCCGGCGTCGATGATGCGCTGCATGCAGCCGACGCCCTCGCGCTCCGCGCCGGGGCCGTCCAGGCCGAGCAGGCTGTCGATCTCGTCCTGGTTGAGGACCATCTCGGTGCGCGCGGTGTCGGCAGCGTCGGCCTCGGCCGCCCAGTTCGCCGCGAATTCGTCGTCGTCCTCGGCCATGTGCGCGTCCCCGTCAGGCGGTCAAAACGCCGCGAGCAGGCGGTCGATGTCGGCCTGCTCCATGGCGGCGGCGGGAAGCTGGGGGCCGTTCAGCAGGCCGGTGGCGGCGGGCGCGGGGCGGGGCGCGCCGGGGCGGCTGAACGCGCCGTGCAGGTCGGCCACCCTGGCCTCGATGGTCTGCAGGGTGGCGACGATCTTGGCGATGCGCTGGCCGGTGATGTCCTGGAAGGAGCAGGCCTCGTAGATGCGCGTGGTCATGGCGCGCACGGCGCGCGCGTCCGCGGCGGGCATGGCGGCGGCGAGCGTGTCGACGGTCTCGCAGCACTCGAGGATGGTGTCGGTGGCCAGCGCGGTGTGGGTCACGATCGCGTCGAGCTCGTCGGTGGCGCTGGGGATCTGCGTGCCGGCGATGTCCTCGGCCGAGAGGATGGCGACCTCGCGGCGCATCAGCGCGATGGACCGGCCGAGCTGGTCGATCTCGGCGAGCAGGGCGTGCTCGCGCCGGTCGTCGCGTCGGTCGTCGCGCCGGTCGGGCACGGCAAGCGCGAGGACGTGGCACGCCAGCTCGGCCAGGCCTGCCGCGGGGTGCGAGACGGACAGCTCCCGCAGCCGCGCGGCGATCCCGACGGCGTCAAGCATGGACGACCTTCTCGATCTTCTCGCGCAACGTCTCCGCGCTGAACGGCTTGACGATGTAGTTGGACACGCCGGCCTGCTTGGCGGCGATCACGTTCTCCGTCTTGCTTTCGGCCGTCACCATGATGAACGGCGTGGCGCGCAGGCGGGCGTCGGCGCGCACCTGCTGCAGCAGCTCGAAGCCGGTCATCGGCGCCATGTTCCAGTCGCTGATCACCAGGCCGAAGTTGCCGGCGCGCAGCTTGGCCAGGGCTTCCGCGCCCTCGCTGGCCTCCTCCACGTCCTCGAGGTCGATCTGCTTGAGCAGGTTGCGGATGATGCGCAGCATGGTCTTGTAGTCGTCGACGATGAGCACCTTCGTCGCCTTGTTGATGGCCATGCCGATCTCCCTGCCTTCGCGCCGGCTCCCCGCCGGCAGCCCCGAGGGGCAGAATACCGCCGTATGGTGACCGCGAGGTTAACCCGACGCGCTCACGCCGGGCCGTAGGCGCCGCGTCCGGACGGCAGCGGGACGAGGCTGGCGGTCAGGCCCAGGGCGGATTCCGCGCCGCCGAGGTAGAGCACGCCGTCGGGCGCCAGGCGCCGCGCCACGGCGTCGAGGACGCGGGTCTTCGTCGCGGTGTCGAAGTAGATCAGCACGTTGCGGCAGAACACGACGTCGAAGCAGCCCAGCGGCGACAGCTCGTCGAGCAGGTTGTGGACGCGGAACTCGACGCGGGCGCGCAGGGCGGGCGCGATGCGCCAGCCGCCGCCCTCGGGGGCGAAATGGCGCTCCAGCAGGGGCGCGGGCAGGCCGCGGCCGACCTCGAAGCGGGTGTAGAGGCCGGCGCGGGCGCGCTCGATCCTCTCGCGCGCGATGTCGGTGCCCAGGATGCGCGGCGCGCGGCGCACCGCGCAGGGCGAGTCGGCCAGCAGCATGGCCAGCGAGTAGGCCTCCTGCCCGCACGAGGCGGCGGCGGACCACAGGCGCAGCGGCACGCCGGCGGGGCGCTCGGCGTGCAGGTGGGGCAGCACCACGTCGCGCAGGTGGGCGAACGGGCGCTCGTCGCGGAAGAACAGGGTCTCGCCGGTGGTCATGGCTTCGACCACCTCGCGCTCCAGCGGGCAGCCGGGGGCGGCCAGGATGCGGTCGGCCAGGGCGGACAGGTCGGCCAGGGACTCGCGGCGCAGCACCGGGGCCAGGCGGGTCTCCAGCAGGTACTGCTTTTCGGGGCCAAGCGCGAGGCCGGAGCGGGCCTTGAGCACGCCGGACAGGGCCTCGAACGCCGCGCTCATCGCGGCGCGGCAGGCGGCAGCGGCGGGGTGCGGGGCGCGGCGGGCGGGCGCGGCTCGGCGGGGGGGAGCGGGGACAGGCCGGGCGGACGCGGGCGGAACGGGGCCGGGCGAGGCACGGGGCAAGGCGAGGCGGCGAGCATCTGCAGCACGCGCGGGGCGATGCCCGGCAGGGGCAGCACGGCGTGGGCCAGGCCGGCGCGGGCGATGGCGCCGGGCATGCCCCAGACCACGCTGGTCGCCGCGTCCTGGGCGAGGGCGCAGCCGCCGGCCTCGACGATCCGCGCAGTGCCGGCGAGCCCGTCCTGGCCCATGCCGGTCAGCATCACCACGAGCACGGCGCCGTCGCACGCCTCGCAGGCCGAGCGCAGCATCGCGTCCACGGCGGGGCGGCAGTGGTTCTCCGGGGGCGCGTCGGACAGGACGCCGCGCAGCGTGCCGCGGTCGCTGCGCACCAGGAGGTGGCGGTTGCCGGGCGCCAGCGCGATGCGGCCGGGCAGCAGCGGGGCGCCGTCCTCGGCCTCGTCGCAGGGCATGGCGCCGAGGCGCGTCAGGTGGCGGGCGAGGAGCGGCGTGAAGGTGGCCGGCATGTGCTGGGTGAGCACCACCGGGACGGGGAGGCCGGGGCCGAGCGCCTCGACGAGGGCGAACAGCGCCTGCGGGCCGCCGGTGGAGGCGCCGATCGCCAGCAGCGCCGGGCGGCGCGCGGGCGGCGGCGCGGCCGCGTGCGCGGCGGGCGCGGCAGGGGCCGTGGGCGCGGGGCGGCGCAGGCGGGCGAGGCCGCGGACTCGGGCGAGCAGCTCGGCCGCGAAGCCGGCGTGGTCGGCGCCGCCGGACGTGGGCTTGGGCAGGCAGTCGGCCGCGCCGAGGCGCAGGGCGCGGAGCGCGATGTCGGCGCCGCGCGTGGTCAGCGTGGAGGCCATGATGACGCGCAGGCCGGGGTCGTGGGCCAGCAGCAGCGGCAGGGCGGCGAGCCCGTCCATCACCGGCATCTCGATGTCGAGCACCACCACGTCGGGCGCGACCTGGCGGGCGAGAGCCACGGCCTGGGCGCCGTCGGCGGCGCGGGCGACCACGCGGATTCGCGGGTCGCGCTCCAGGATCGCGGAAATGGCGGAGCGGATCACCGCGGAGTCGTCGCACACCAGGACGCGCACGAGGCCGTCGGGCGGGGCCGCGGCCGGGAGGATCGGGGAATACGGGGGGAGAGTCACGGCGCGCCGACTCGCGGGGATGGCGGGCTCACGCGGCGACCTCCTGGCCGAGGCGCAGCAGGTGGGCGACGTCGAGCAGGACCAGCAGCGCGTCGGCGCGGCGGCACACGCCGGCGCTGAACGTGGACCAGGGCGGCGGCAGGGTCGGCGGGTTGCGCTCGATCTCGGCGGGCGAGAGGCTCAGCACCTCGTGCACCGTGTCGACCAGGAGCGCGTACAGCTCGCCGGACTGCTCGGTCACCACGGCCATGCGCGGCTCGCGGGCGGCGGGCAGGCCCAGGCGGCGGCGCAGCTCCACCGCGGTGACGATGCGGCCGCGCAGGTTCAGGCTGCCGGCGATCTCGGGCGAGGCGAGCGGGATCGGCGTCACGCGCTGCGGCGCCAGCACGTCGCGCACGCAGGGCACGGGCACCGCGCAGAGCTGGCCCGCCAGGGTGAAGGTCAGGAAGGAGGCGTCCTCGGGGGCACGGGAAAGCGTGTCGGGCAAGGAGGGATCTCCGTTCAGGCGGTCTGCTGCAGGGAGGCGTGCGGGGCGGCGGCGTGCGAGGGGGCGACGTGCGAGGAGGCGACGTGCGAGGGGGTGGCGGGGCGGGGCGCGGGCGGGGCGCGGCGGATGACGTGGTGGGCCAGGGTTGCGAGCAGGCGGTCGCGCTCGCCCTTGCGCACGAGGTCGTCGAAGCCGGCGTCGGCGGCCTGGGCGGGGCTGCCGCTGCCGCTCAGCGCGATCAGCGGCACGGCGGACCACGGGCCGGAGTCGCGGATGCGCCTGGCCAGGGCGTAGCCGTCCATGCCGGGCATCTCGATGTCGGAAACGATCGCGTCGAAGACGGTGCCGGAGTCGCGCAGGCGCAGCGCCGCGGCCGCGCCGTCGACGTGGGTGACGTCGTAGCCGGCGGCGGCGAGCGTGGGGACCACCAGGGTGCGGAAGAAGCTGCTGT
>JBPBQX010000236.1:0-7904 GCA_050955025.1 Janthinobacterium lividum | reverse complement strand
GCGGCGCTGGAGAAGTTCCCCGGCGTCAAGGTCGTCGACACGCAGAACGGCAAGCAGGAGCGCGACACCGCGCTCAGCGTGACCGAGAACATGATCCAGGCGCACCCCGCGCTGAAGGGCGTGTTCAGCGTGAACGACGGCGGCGCGCTCGGCGCGCTGGCCGCCATCGAGGCCAGCGGCAAGGACATCAAGCTCACCTCCGTCGACGGCGCGCCCGAGGCGATGGAGGCGATGCAGAAGCCCGGCTCGAAGTTCGTCGAGACCTCGGCGCAGTACCCGGCCGACCAGGTGCGCATCGCGCTCGCCATCGCGCTGGCCAAGAAGTGGGGCGCGAACGTGCCCTCCTCGATCCCGGTCGACGTGAAGCTGGTCGACGCGGACGGCGCCAAGACGTTCCACTGGTAGGACGCGCCCGGTGAGCGCCACGCGCGCCGGGGAGGCCGAGGCTCCGGCGGCGGGCACGCCGCTGCTGAGCCTGCGCGGCATCGGCAAGAGCTTCCCCGGCGTGCGCGCGCTCAACGGCGTGGACCTCGACATCCGCGCGGGCGAGATCCACGCGCTGCTCGGCGAGAACGGCGCCGGCAAGTCCACGCTGATGAAGATCCTGTCCGGCATCTACCAGCCCGACGAGGGCAGCATCACCCTGGACGGCGAGCCGCGCGTGCTCGCCAGCTACCACGACGCCATCGCCGCCGGCATCGGCACCGTGTTCCAGGAATTCAGCCTGATCCCCTACCTCGACGCCGTGGAGAACATCTTCCTCGGCCGCGAGCTGGTGCGCTTCGGCCTGCTCGACCGCGCCCGCATGCGGCGCGAGGCGGCCGTGCTGTTCGAGCGCCTCGGCGTGCAGCTCGACACGGCGGTCGAGGTGCGCCGGCTCAGCGTGGCGCAGCAGCAGTTCGTCGAGATCGCCAAGGCGCTGGCGCTGGACGCGCGCATCCTGGTGCTCGACGAGCCGACCGCGACGCTGACGCCCACGGACGCGGAGCACCTGTTCGCCATCATGCGCGCGCTGCGCGATCAGGGCGTGGCCATGGTGTTCATCTCCCACCACATGGAGGAGATCTTCGAGATCTGCGACCGCATCACCGTGCTGCGCGACGGCCAGTACGTCGGCGACACCACGGTGGCCGCCACCGACCACGACGCGCTGGTGCAGATGATGGTCGGCCGGCGCATCGAGCGCGCCTTCCCGCCCAGGCCGCCCCGCCCGGCCACGGAGACCGCCGTGCTCGAGGTCGCCGAGCTGCAGATCGGGCGCGACGGCCCGGTGAACGCGTTCGAGCTGCGCGAGGGCGAGATCCTGGGCTTCGCGGGCCTGGTCGGCTCGGGGCGCACGGAGACGGTGCTCGCGGTGCTGGGCGCCGACCCCGCGCACCGCAAGTCCGTGCGGGTCCGCGGCGAGGCGGCGGCGCTGCGCAGCCCGGCGGAGGCGCTGGCGCTCGGCCTCGGGCTGCTGCCGGAGAGCCGCAAGGTGGAGGGGCTGATCACCGCGTTCCCCATCATGGACAACGTCTCGGTCAACAACCTCGCGAAGTACCCCGCGCTCGGCGTGTTCGTCGACGGGGCGGCGGAGCGGCGCGCCACCGCCGCGGTGATCGCGAGCGTGGGCGTCAAGGCGCCGGGCATGGGCACGGTGGTGGAGACGCTGTCGGGCGGCAACCAGCAGAAGGTCGTCCTCGCGCGCTGGCTCAACCACCACGCCAGGATCCTGTTCTTCGACGAGCCGACGCGCGGCATCGACATCGGCGCCAAGGCGGAGATCTACGCCCTGATGCGCGCCCTCACCGCGCGCGGCTTCTCCATCGTCATGGTGTCCTCCGAGCTGCCCGAGATCGTCGGCCTGTGCGACCGTGTCTGCGTGTTCTGGGAAGGCCGCATCGTGCGCACGCTGGAGGGTGACGACATCAACCCCGCCGAGGTCATGCGGCACGCAACCGCCGGAGGCGACCATGGGCTCCACTAGCGCCGCCATCACGACGGGGCGCGGCCCGCGTCCGCCGGGCCGCCTGGCCGGGATGCGCCGCTCGACCATCTTCTACCCGCTGGTCGGGCTGGTCGTCGTGTGCATCGTCATGGCGTTCAGCAGCGACACCTTCCTGTCGGCCGGCAACGTCACGAACATCCTGCGCCAGGTGTCGATCAACGCGATCATCGCCATCGGCATGACGCTGGTGATCCTCACCGGCGGCATCGACCTGTCGGTGGGCGCGGTGATGGCGCTGTCGGGCACGCTGATGGCCGGGCTGATGGCGGGCCACCTGCCGGGCGCGCTCGCGATCCTCGCGTGCCTCGGCGTCGGGCTGGGCTTCGGCTTGGCGAACGGCGCCTTCGTCGCGTACGGGAAGATGCCGCCGATCATCGTCACGCTCGCGACCATGGGCATCGCACGCGGGCTCGCGCTGATCTACACCGGCGGCTACCCGATCAGCGGACTGCCGCCGTGGATGCGCTTCTTCGGCGCCGGCAGCATCGCGGGCGTGCAGACGCCGATCGTGGTGATGGCCGTGCTCTACGCGCTGGCCTGGGTACTGCTCGAGCGCACGCCGTTCGGGCGCCACGTCTACGCGATCGGCGGCAACGAGACGGCCACGCGGCTGTCCGGCGTGCGCGTCTCGCCCGCGAAGCTCGCCGTCTACGGCCTGAGCGGGCTCGCCTCCGCGCTGGCCGCGGTGGTGCTGACCTCGCGGCTGATGAGCGGGCAGCCCGGCGCCGGCGAGGGCTTCGAGCTCGACGCCATCGCCGCCGTGGTGCTGGGCGGCACCGCGATCGCCGGCGGGCGCGGATCGCTGGTCGGCACGCTGCTGGGCGCGCTGCTGCTGGGGGTGCTGAACAACGGGCTGAACATGGTAGGGGTCAATCCCTACGTGCAGACGGTCGTCAAGGGCGGGATCATCCTGCTCGCCATCTACATAGGACGTGAGCGCCGGACATGAGCGAAACCAAGCCGAACAGCCGCATGACCGCCATCGTGTGCCACGGCCCGGAGGACTACCGGGTCGAGCAGGTCGCGCGGCCGCAGCCGGGTGCCCGCGAGATGGTGATCCGCATCTCCGCGTGCGGCATCTGCGCCAGCGACTGCAAGTGCTGGGGCGGGGCCAAGATGTTCTGGGGCGACGAGGCGTCTGGCACGGTCGCCTACGTCAAGCCGCCGGTGATCCCCGGGCACGAGTTCTTCGGCGTGGTCGACGACCTCGGCCCGGACGCCGCCGCGCATTTCGGCGTGAAGTCCGGCGACACCGTGATCGCCGAGCAGATCGTGCCCTGCGACCGCTGCCGCTTCTGCCGCTCCGGGCAGTACTGGATGTGCGAGGTCCACAACATCTTCGGCTTCCAGCGCGAGGTCGCCGACGGCGGCATGTCCGAGTACATGCTGATACCGTCCACCGCGCGCGTGCACGTCATCCCGCCCTCCATGCGCCTGGAGGACGCGGCGATCATCGAGCCGCTGTCGTGCGCCATCCACACCGTGCAGCGCGGCGACGTGCAGCTCGACGACGTCGTGGTGATCGCCGGCGCCGGCCCGATCGGCCTGATGATGGTCCAGGTCGCCAGGCTCAAGACGCCGAGGAAGCTCGTCGTGATCGACATGGTCCCGGAACGGCTGGAGCTGGCGCGCGGCTTCGGCGCCGACGTCGTGATCAACCCGCGCGAGCAGGACGCGCTGGCCATCGTGAAGGGGCTGACCGGCGGCTACGGCTGCGACGTCTACATCGAGGCGACGGGCTCGCCCGCGGGCGTCGTGCAGGGCCTGTCGCTGATCCGCAAGCTCGGCCGCTTCGTGGAGTTCTCCGTGTTCGGCGCCGACACCACGGTGGACTGGTCGATCATCGGCGACCGCAAGGAGCTGGAGGTGCGCGGCTCGCACCTCGGGCCGTACTGCTACCCGATCGCCATTGACCTGCTCGACCGCGGCCTGGTCACCTCGCAGGGCATCGTCACGCACGGCTACGCCATCGAGGAGTGGGACGAGGCGATCCAGGTCGCGAACTCGCTGGACTCGATCAAGGTCCTGCTCAAGCCGGCGCGCTGACGCGAGGCGGGAGGGACCGGCATGGACGACACGCGACAGTTCGAGGGCCGGCGCGCGCTGGTCACCGGCGCCGGCAAGGGCATCGGCCGCGCCGTCGCCACCCTGCTGGCCGCGCGCGGCGCCGAGGTGATCGCCCTCGGGCGCACGGCGGCCGACCTCGACAGCCTGGCCGCGGCCATCGGCTGCCGCACGATCGTGGCCGACGTCGGCGACACGGAGGCGGCCGCCGCGGCCGTCGCGGCGGCGCTGCCGCTGGACCTGCTGGTCAACAACGCCGGCATCGCGCTGCTGGAGCCGGCGTTGGAGACGACGCAGGCCGCGTTCGACGCCGTGCTGCGCGTCAACACCTGGGCGCCGCTGCGCCTCGCGCAGGTGTTCGCCAATGGCCTGGTCGCGCGAGGCCGCCCCGGCGCCATCGTCAACGTGTCAAGCACGGCCGCCGCGCGCGGCCTGGCGCTGCACGCGGCGTACTGCGCGTCCAAGGCCGGCCTCGACGCCCTGACGCGCGTGCTCGCGATCGAGCTCGGCGCGCACGGCATCCGCGTGAACAGCGTCAACCCGACCGTGACGCTCACGCCCATGGCGGAGCGCGCCTGGTCGGACCCGGCCCGCTCGGGGCCCATGCTGGCGCGCATCCCGCTCGGCCGCTTCGTGCAGCCCGACGAGGTCGCGCGCACCGTCTGCTTCCTGCTCGGCGACGACGCGGCCATGGTCAACGGCGCGTGCCTGGAGGTCGACGGCGGCTTCTCCGCAGGCTGAAGGAAGGCAGGAAGCCTTCTTTTTCTGAAGAAAAAGAAGCAAAAAGACTTTGCCCACTGGCACCTGCGCCGCCCGGCCGACACAGGCCCCATGGGCAAAGTTCTTTGGTTCTTTCTTTCAAGAAAGAACTGCTTCCTTGCTCGCCGGGCCCCGCACGACGTTGCGTTTGTGGAACGCCTGCGCTCAGGGCAGGTCGCGCGGGTGGAGCGGTGCGAGGCAGTCCCCTGCCGCGTCGAACAGGTAGCACAGCGCGCCGCGCACCCCGATCTCCACCGCGGCCGAGCGCGCGACCTCGCCGTGGCCGTGCGTCTTGACGTTGAGCGGCGTGCCGTCGGCGAGCACGACGTGGGCGAGGATCTCGCCGCCGAGGTGCTCGACCAGCTGCACCTGCGCCGGCAGCAGGGCGTCGGGCGCGCCGCCGGGCGCCTCGCCGATGCCGAGGTGCTCGGGCCGCATGCCGAGCGTGAGGTCCTGGCCGGGCGCGACGCCGCCGGCGGACACGGGGACCAGCACCGGCGGGCCGCCGGGCAGGGCGACGGTGACGCCGCCCGCGCCGGCCGACTGCACGACGGCGGGCAGGAGGTTCATGCGCGGCGAGCCGATGAAGCCGGCGACGAACAGGTTGCGCGGCTGTCGGTAGAGCTCGAGCGGCGCGCCGATCTGCTCGACCTGGCCGCGGTTGAGCACGGCAATGCGGTCGGCCATGGTCATCGCCTCGACCTGGTCGTGGGTGACGTAGATCATGGTGGCGCCGAGACGCTCGTGGAGCGCCACCAGCTCGACGCGCATCTGCACGCGCAGCTCGGCGTCGAGGTTGGACAGGGGCTCGTCGAACAGGAACACCTTGGGGTCGCGCACGATGGAGCGCCCGATCGCGACCCGCTGGCGCTGCCCGCCGGACAGCTCGCGCGGCCGGCGGTCGAGCAGGTGCTCGATCTGCAGCACGCCGGCGGCCTCTTGCACGCGGGCAGCGATGTCGGGGGGCGCCATCTTGGCGACCTTGAGCCCGAAGGCGATGTTCTCGCGCACCGTCATGTGCGGGTAGAGCGCGTAGGACTGGAACACCATGGCCACGCCGCGGCGCGCGGGCGGCCAGCGGGTGACGTCGTCCTCGCCGATGCTCACGCGCCCGGCAGTGGGCTTCTCCAGGCCTGCGATGGAGCGCAGCAGCGTGGACTTGCCGCAGCCCGACGGGCCGACGAACACCATGAACTCGCCGTGACGGACCTGCATCGAGATGTCGTCGAGCACGGCGAGCGCGCCGAACGACTTGTGCAGGCGATCGATCGTGACCTCGGCCAACGCGTTTCCCCTTGTGCCGGAAAACGCGGGGCTGCCCGCGTTGACACTCTCGTGATCCTTCCACTACATAAATGAACGCGGAAGAGCAATTGCCCGCGGCCTTGATGCGCGACGCAATCGCCCAAGCAAAAGCCGGACGACGGCAGTAATCGGGCCCAGGACGCGAGCACCGCGCCGGGCCTCCCTGGGAGGGGAGAACACATGAAGGCCTGGAGTCTCGCGGTCACGGCGGCAGTGGCGGGCCTGTGCATGTCCGGCGGCAGGGCGAGGGCCTGGTCGCTCGCCGAGGCGGCCGCCCCCTACAAGGGCACCGCCATCACCGTCGTCGGCCTCGACCGCCCGAGCTACAAGATCGCGCAGCAGCTCACGCCGCAGTTCGAGAAGGCGACGGGCATCCATGTCACGTGGAACATCTTCCCCTACGAGGACACGCTGAAGGAGGAGACGCTCAACTTCGTCTCGTCGAGCCAGCAGTTCGACGCGATCCTGTCGGACGTGGTCTGGCCGGTGAACTTCGCCGACCCGGGCTGGGTGCTGCCGCTCGATCATTTCACGGGCGACGCGAAGCTCGCCGACCCCGCGCTCGACCTGAAGGACTTCTTCCCGGTGTGGCTCGCGAGCTTCACCGTCAACGGCAAGCTGTATGGGCTGCCGTTCGATTCCTACGCGGGCCTGCTCTACTACAACAAGTCCATGCTCAAGGCCGCCGGCCTGGACGGGCCGCCGAAGACCTGGGACGAGCTGGCGCAGACCTACGCGCCGAAGCTGACCGACAAGGGCAGGAACGTCTACGGCTACGTGCTGCAGTCCGCGCGCGGCGAGACGCAGACGGCCGACGCGTTCGCGCGCTTTCTGTGGCCGTGGGGCGGGCGCTTCCTCGACATCGCCAGCAAGACGATCGAGGTGAACAGCCCGAAGTCGGTCGCAGGCCTCGAGTTCCGGCAGGCCCTGCTGAAGAACATGCCCGACGGCATCGTCGCCGACGACCACTCGCAGGCCGTGCAGATGCTGTCGCAGAAGCGCGCCGCGATGATCACGGAATGGTCGGCGTTCTTCCCGACGCTGAGCACCTCGGCGCTCGGCGAGGACCTCGGCATCGCGCCGGAGCCCAAAGGGCCGGACGGCGCGTACTCCGCGTTCGGCGGCTTCTCCTACATGGTCAGCGCGCAGGTCGACAGGAAGCACCAGGACGCGGCCTACCTGTTCATCCAGTGGCTGACGTCGAAGGAGATGGCGCAGCCGCTGATCGAGGGCGGCGCCGTGGTGGCGCGGCAGGGTGCCGACACCGACCCCGCGGTGCAGGCGAAGTTCCCCAACCTCGCGCCGATGGTCGAGACGTGGCGCGGCGCGGTGGTGCCGGACTGGCGCCCGCAGCTCGAGTGCTACCCGCGCTTCTCCGACATCGTGTCGGACTGGGGCTCGCGCATCGAGCTCGGCCAGACGGCGGTCAAGGCCGGCCTCGACAGCATGGCGAGCGATCTGACCGACTACATGAAGAGCTCGGACTGCTGGAAGAAGGGCAACGACCCCGAGCAGGCGATGAAGCTGTACAAGTAGGATGAGCGACGCCATCGACGGCCGCGAGCCCCCGCTGGCTGCGGCGCCCCCATCGCGGCGGGAGGCGCTGGAGCCGTGGTTCTTCATCGCGCCGTCGGTGCTGCTGCTGCTCGCCATCGGGCTGTACCCGGTGCTCTACACCCTGGTCGCCTCGATGCAGATCTGGGTGATGGGCATGGCCCCGCCCGCGTTCGGCGGCCTGCAGAACTACGCGCACGCCTTCGCGTCGAGCGACTTCCGCGGCTCGGTGGGG
>JBPBQX010000235.1:0-8328 GCA_050955025.1 Janthinobacterium lividum | reverse complement strand
TCTTCGACCAGATGTTCGGCGACTTCATGGGTGGCGGCGGGCGTCGCGGCGGCCGGGCGCGCACCGGCAGCGACGTGCGCGCGCAGGTCGAGATCACGCTGGAGGAGGCGTTCAGCGGCACCAAGACCCAGCTTCGCGTGCCGACGCGCGTGAGCTGCGAGGCGTGCAGCGGCACCGGCTCGGAGTCCAAGGACAAGACGGCGGAGACCTGCGGCACCTGCGGCGGCGCGGGCAAGGTGCGCGCGCAGCAGGGGTTCTTCCTGGTCGAGCGGTCGTGCCCGACCTGCGGCGGCACCGGGCGCGTGGTGCGCAATCCCTGCCGGGTGTGCGCCGGCGCCGGCACGGTGCAGCGCGAGCGCAGCCTGCAGGTGGCGATCCCCGCGGGCGTCGAGGACGGCACGCGCATCCGCCTCACCGGCGAGGGCGAGGCGGGCGGGCAGGGCACCACGCCGGGCGACCTCTACGTCCACGTCGGCGTCAAGCCGCACGAGATCTTCCAGCGCGACGGCGCAAACGTGTTCTGCCGCGTGCCGCTGCCGCTGACGCGCGCGGCGCTGGGCGGCGAGGTCGAGGTGCCGGCCATCGACGGCACGCGCTCGCGGGTCAAGGTGCAGCCGGGCACGCAGGCGGGCGAGCAGCTCCGTCTCAGGGGCAAGGGGTTCTCCGTGCTGCGCTCGGCGGCGCGGGGCGACATGTACATCCAGTTCGCGGTGGAGACGCCGCAGCACCTCACGAAGCGGCAGCGCGAGCTGCTGGAGGAGTTCGAGTCCGAGGCGCGCGACAACACGCGGGGGCACCCGGAGAGCGAGGGATTCTTCGCCAAGGTCGCGAGCTTCTTCGAGGGGCGCAGCTGAAGGAAGCAAGGCCAGAGGCCCTGCCTCTGGACTCCGCCAAAGGCTCGCCTTTGGAATCCTTGACTTAAGTAATGGGATCAAAGGGCCTCCCGGCCCTTTGCGGGTTTGGGCAGAGCCCATGCTTGCCTGCTCCTGGGAGCCGCGAATGCGCATCGGTGTTGCCGGCATTGCCGGTCGGATGGGTCGCCTGCTGGCCGCCGAGGTCGCACGGTCCGGTGCGACGCTGTCCGGAGGCACGGTGCGCCCCGGCTCGGCCGCCCTGCCGCCGGGCGGCGTCGCCGTCCTGGCGGACTTCGAGGCGCTGGCGCGGGTGAGCGACGTGGTCGTGGACTTCACCAACGCCGGCACGGTGCAGGGCCACGCGGCGGCAATCGCGGCGACGGGCACGGGCTGGGTGCTCGGCACGTCGGGGCTGTCGGCCGCGGACGAGGCGACAGTGGCCGAGGCGTCGCGGGGGGCGGCCGTGGTGCACGCGCCGAACTTCGCGCCGGGGGTCGTGCTGGTGCTGGCCATGGCGGAGCGGCTCGCGGCGGCGCTGCCGGCGGCGGAGTACGACGCGGAGATCCTCGAGATGCACCACCGGCAGAAGGTGGACGCGCCGTCCGGCACGGCGCTCGGGCTGGGGCGGGCGGTGGCGGCGGGGCGGGGCGTGGCGCTGGCCGACGTGATGCGCACGGCGCGCGAGGGGCAGACCGGGGCGCGCAGGGAGGGCGAGATCGGCTTTGCCGCGCTGCGCGGCGGGCAGGTGGTGGGCGAGCACACCGTACTGTTCGCGGGCGCGAGCGAGCACATCGCGCTGACGCACCGCGCGTTCGACCGGGGCGTTTTCGCGGGGGGCGCGGTGCGTGCGGCGCACTGGCTCGGCGGGCGCGAGGCGGGGCTGTACGGGATGGCGGACGTGCTCGGGTTGCGCTGAGGAAGGCCAGGGCGCTGCCCTGGACCCGCCAGGGGCAGCGCCCCTGGACCGGCACCCGGGAAGGCCTTGTCCGGGCGGGCTGCGGCGGACTGCGGGACATCCTGGGTTGCAGGACTTCCTTGCTGCACCGCAGCATGTGCTTGATTCCCGGGCGCCGATCGGTCACACCCGCGCTGCCCCGGCATCGGGCCGGCGCGACGGCTCTCGGACCGCACGCGGCCGGTGGTCCGTCCCATGGGATCGCGACAAGAGGAGAAATCCATGCGCGACAAGGGCGACTATCTGTTCACATCCGAGTCGGTGTCCGAGGGGCACCCCGACAAGGTGGCCGACCGGCTCAGCGACACCGTGCTCGACGCGTTCCTGAAGGCCGATCCGTATGCCCGCGTGGCGTGCGAGACGATGGTGACGACCAACCGGATCATCCTGGCCGGCGAGACCCGCGGCCCGGCGAGCGTGACCTCCGACCAGCTCGAGCTGCTGGTGCGCGAGGCGGTGCGCGACATCGGCTACGACCAGGAGGGCTTCTCCTGGCGCAAGGCCAGCTTCGAGAGCCACCTGCACGCGCAGTCCGCCGACATCGCCGCGGGCGTCGACAGCCTCGGCAACAAGGACGAGGGCGCCGGCGACCAGGGCATCATGTTCGGGTATGCCACGACCGAGACCGAGGAGCTGATGCCGGCGCCGATCCACTACGCGCACCTGGTGCTGCGTCGGATCAACGAGCTCAAGCGCGCGGGCGACGAGCGGGTGGCCGGGCTGCTGCCGGACGCCAAGAGCCAGGTCACGCTGCGCTACGTCGACGGCAAGCCGGTGGGGGCGACCTCGATCGTGCTGTCGACGCAGCACGAGGAGGGCGTCGATCAGAAGGACCTCAAGGCGCGCCTGACGCCGCTGGTGGCCTCGCTGCTGCCCGAGGGGTGGATGTGCCCGGACGCCGAGTTCTACGTGAACCCGACCGGCAACTTCGTGATCGGCGGCCCCGACGGCGACTGCGGCCTGACCGGGCGCAAGATCATCGTCGACACCTACGGCGGCGCGGCCCCGCACGGCGGCGGCGCGTTCAGCGGCAAGGATCCCACGAAGGTGGACCGTTCGGCGGCGTATGCGTGCCGTTATTTGGCGAAGAACGTGGTCGCGGCGGGCCTGGCGGAGCGCTGCACGCTGCAGATCAGCTACGCGATCGGCGTGTCGCACCCCCTGTCCGTCTACGTCGACCTCGACGGCACGGGGCATGACGTGGACGAGGACGCGCTGGTGAAGGCGCTGCAGGAGGTCATGGACCTCTCGCCGCGCGGCATCCGCGAGCACCTGAAGCTGAACCGGCCGATCTACGGCGTGACCTCGGCGTACGGGCACTTCGGCCGCACGCCGGACGAGGCGCTGGGGACGTTCACCTGGGAGAAGACCGACCTGGTGCCAGCGCTGCGCTCGGCCCTGGGCAGGTGAACCGGCCCCTGGGGGGCGCGCCCTCCCAGGCAGGGGCGGATCCGGATCGCCGCGCCGACGGCGACCGGTCGCCGGCCGGCCGGCCGGCTGCGGGGGCGGCGGTCAAGCCGCCGCCCGACCGGCTGTATGGCCGCCAGCGCAGCCACGCGCTGCGGCCGCGCCAGGAACTGCTGCTCGCGGCGACGCTGCCGCGACTGCGCGTGCCTGACGCCTCGGACCCGATGGGCGGCTTTCCCGTGCGGCCGCAAAGGCTGTGGCTCGAGGTGGGCTTCGGGGGCGGGGAGCATGCCCTGGCGCAGATCGCGGCGCACCCGGAGGTGGGGCTGATCGCCTGCGAGGTGTTCGAGCAGGGGCTTTGCTCGCTGATGTCGCGGCTGGTCGCGGAAGGCGCCGAGGCGGACGGCGCGCTGCCGCCCAACCTGCGGGTGTGGGACGGCGATGCCAGGACGCTGATCCGCGACCTGCCGGCGGGCTGCCTGGACCGGCTGTTCCTGATGTTTCCCGATCCCTGGCCGAAGTCGCGCCATGCCAAGCGCCGCTTCGTGCATCCGCAGCTGCTGCCCGCGCTGGCGCGCGCGGTGCGCGAGGGCGGTGCGTGGCACGTCGCGACGGACGACCCGACGTACCAGGCCTGGGTGGCGGAGGTGCTCGGGGCGCAGCCGTGGTTCGCGGTGCCCCCGCCCGTCGCGCAGCGCCCGGACGGCTGGCCGCCGACGCGCTACGAGGCCAAGGCGTTCGCGGCCGGGCGGAAGCCGCTCTACTGGACGCTGGAGCGCACCGGCTGTCCGGCCCCGGTGACGGCTCCGGCCGACATGGAAGACGACGCCGAACCGGTCTGACGCGGCGATCGCGGCGGGACGAGTCGTGTCGGTGGCATTCTTCGGCGGGCCGGCAACGCCTTTCGGAAGCCTGCGCGCCGCAAGGCGGAACGGGTTTGTCCTGCGGGGCAGGACAGAACAGGCTCGATCTGTCCTGCGAGACGGGACAAAACAGCCCCGATCTGTCCTGCGTCGCAGGACAGATCGGGCGTTTCCGGGTCGGTTGTCCTGCCGCGCAGGACAGGAATCGCCCGTCCTGGCGTGCCAGGCGCCAGATGCGTCGCTTCAGTCGGGCTTGGCGGCGGGCTCCGAGTGCAGGTTCGGGTCGACGTTCTCCACGGTGTGCTCGACGGTCGGGCCCTTGTCGGTGGGCTTGCCGGGGTGGGTGGAGTGGGTGCCGCCGGGGTCGATGCCGTCGACCGGCGTGTCGCCCGTGGTGTGCGTGGACTCGGACATGGCGGTCTTCCTTGGGCCGTCCCGGGTGCGGGTGGCGCGGTGACAACCGCGGGGCGGGGGCACGGGTTGCCTCCGCGCCGCGAACCGGGCACGTGACGCGGCTCCAAGGGAGAACGATCATGGACGACACGAAGGCACTCGGCGCCGAGCACCACCTGAAGGCGGCGCAGCAGCTCGAGTCCGCGGCGCGCGCGCACCACGAGGCGGCGAAGCACTGCGAGGCCGGCAACTTCGAGAAGGCCGAGCGCTTCGGCATCGCGGCCGCGGAGCAGGCGGAGATCGCCAACCGGCACACCGTCGAGGCGCTGGGCCTCTACACGCGCCAGGCGGACCACAAGGCGACGGCGGACCGCGAGGCGGCCGAGGAGGCCGCGGCCGCGGCGGCGAAGCACGCGGCCAAGCATGCGGACGAGGAGGCGTAGGAAGCAAGGCCAGAGGCTCTGCCTCTGGACTCCGCCAAAGGCTCGCCTTTGGAATCCTCTTCTTAAGTCAAGGGATCAAAGGGCCTCCCGGCCCTTTGCGGGTCCGGGCGGAGCCCGGCCTTGCCTGCCTGTGCCGCCGGCGCTTGCGGTGGCCGTGGCCGGGGCCTATATCCCGGCTTATCGGATCCCCGCAGATGCTGACGACGATGGCCTTTGCGGGCGGTCGTTCCATGCTTGCGTCAGGGTGTTCCCATTTCCGACCAGACAGACAGCCTCGAGGACGACGACGCGCTCCCCCGCCATTCCGGGCTGGAGGGCCGCATCGTGGCGTCGGTGGCGCCGACCGTGACGGACCTCGGCTTCGAGCTGGTGCGGGTCGCGGTGCTGGGGCGCGAGAACCCCACGGTGCAGATCATGGCCGACCGCGTCGACGGCACGCAGATCAGCGTCGAGGACTGCCAGGAGATCAGCCGGGCCGTGGGCGCGGTGCTCGACGTCAACGACCCGATCCCGGGGGCGTGGACGCTGGAGGTCAGCTCGGCGGGGATCGACCGGCCGCTGACGCGGGCGAAGGACTGGAACCGGTTCGCCGGGCACCTGGCCAAGGCGGAGGTCAACATCCCGGTGGGCGGGCGCAAGCGGTTCTCCGGCGTCGTGCTGGGGGCGGACTCCACGCACGCGCGGCTGCGGCTGGAGGACGGGCAGGAGGTGGCGCTGCCGCTCGACGAGATGCGCAAGGCGAAGCTCGTGCTGACGGACGCGCTGATCGCGGCGACGGCGGCGGCGGCGCGGCCGAACTAGGCGTGGCCGGCTGCGGCGCGGCGGGTGCCGTGCCGGTTTCGGGGATCGTGGTCCCCGGTCTGCGGGGGCCTCGGTTCCCGTCGTGAGACGTCCGGGCGGGCTGCCCGGCAACGAGAAGGATCGCTTCATGGACACCTCGATCGCCCGGCCCGAGCTGCTGCTGGTCGCCGACGCTGTGGCGCGGGAGAAATCGATCGACCGCGAGGAGGTGCTCGAGGCGATGGAGCAGGCCATCCAGAAGGCCGGCCGCGCCAAGTACGGCCACGAGAAGGACATCCGCGCCACCATCGACCGCAAGACCGGCGACGTCCGGCTGAGCCGCTGGACCGAGGCGGTCGAGGTGGTGGAGAACGAGGAGACGCAGATCCCCGTCCACATCGCGCGCAAGTTCAAGGCGGACATCGTGCTCGGCGGGCACCTGATCGACCCGCTGCCGCCGATCGACTTCGGGCGCATCGCGGCGCAGACGGCCAAGCAGGTGATCGTGCAGCGGGTGCGCGAGTACGAGCGGCGCAAGCAGTACGACGAGTTCAAGGACCGCGTGGGCGAGATCATCAACGGCGTGGTCAAGCGCACCGAGTACGGCAACATGATGGTCGAGATCGGCCGGGCCGAGGCGCTGCTGCGACGCGACGAGCTGATCGCGCGCGAGAGTTTTCGCAATGGCGACCGGGTGCGCGCCTACATCTACGACGTGCGCGAGGAGCCGCGGGGGCCGCAGATCTTCCTGAGCCGCACGCATCCGGCGTTTCTGGCCAAGCTGTTCGCCCAGGAGGTGCCCGAGATCTACGACGGGATCATCGAGATCAAGGCCGTGGCGCGCGATCCGGGGTCGCGGGCGAAGATGGCGGTGATCTCGCGGGATTCGTCGATCGACCCGGTGGGCGCGTGCGTGGGCATGAGGGGCTCGCGCGTGCAGGCGGTGGTCGCCGAGCTGCAGGGCGAGAAGATCGACATCATCCCGTGGAGCCCGCAGGCGGCGACCTTCGTGGTCAACGCGCTCGCGCCGGCCGAGGTGACCAAGGTCGTGATGGACGAGGAGGCCGGGCGCGTCGAGGTCGTGGTGCCGGACGAGCAGCTTTCGCTGGCCATCGGGCGGCGGGGGCAGAACGTCAGGCTCGCGAGCCAGCTCACGCGCTGGGACATCGACATCCTCACCGAGGCGGAGGAGAGCGAGCGCCGGCAGGAGGAGTTCCGGCGCAGGACGGGGCTGTTCGTCGAGGCGCTGGACGTGGACGACGTGATCGCCGGTCTGCTGGTGCAGGAGGGGTTCAACACGATCGAGGAGCTGGCCTTCGTGCCGCACGAGGAGCTGTCCGAGATCGAGGGCTTCGACGAGAGCGTGGCCGACGAGCTGATCCGGCGCGCCGAGGTGTTCATCGCCGGGCGCGACCAGGCGCTCACCGAGAAGCGCCAGACGCTGGGCGTGAGCGAGGATGTCGCGAGCTTCGACGTGTTCACGCCGACGATGCTGGTGGCGCTGGGCGAGAAGGGCGTGAAGTCGCTCGACGACCTGGCGGACCTCGCGTCCGACGAGCTGGTGGAGATCCTGGGCGCGGACGTGATCGACGAGCAGGCGGCCAACGAGATCATCATGGCGGCCCGCGCGCACTGGTTCGAGGGCGAGGAAGGCGGCGAGGGCGAGGAAGGCACCGGGGGCGAGGCGGGCGCCGGGGACGAGGCCGGGCTGGAGGCGGCCGGCGAGGATGCGGCGGCGGTCGGGGACGACGCGGCGGCCGGGGACATGGCAACCGCGGATGCGGACACGACGGCGGACAAGGAGGCTTCCCACGACTGAGGCGACAGGCGAGGGCCGGCAGGCCGGGGCGCAGGGCGTTCCGGCGGCCGGCGAGGTGCGGATGGATGCCGCGCCGGTGGCCGACGGGGCCGTGGCGGAGGGAGTCGGGGATCCGGAGGGTGGCGAGGACGTGCTGCCCGAGGACGAGCCGGAGCGTGGTCCGCTGCGCCGCTGCATCATCACGCGCGAGCAGGGCGAGCGGGAGCGGATGCTGCGCTTCGTGGTCGGGCCGGAGCGCCGCGTGGTGCCCGACCTGGGCGCGCGGCTGCCCGGACGGGGAATCTGGTTGAGCGCGCGCGCGGATGTGCTAGAGAACGCCAAGATCCGAGGGGCCTTCGCACGCGCAGCCCGCGGACCGGTCATCGTGCCTGCCGATCTCACCGCGCTCCTGCAGGCCGGACTGGCCGGGCGGGTGGGCGATTTCGTCGGTTTCGCGCGGCGTGCCGGCGAGGCGGTGGCCGGTTTCGCGAAGGCGCGGGAGTGGCTGGTGTCGGGGCGTGCGGTGCTGGTGCTGGAGGCCAGCGACGGGAGCGTGGACGAGCGGGCGAGGCTGCTGTCGGGGGTGCGCTGGTCGATGGTCGGCGCGGACCCGGCGGTCGCCGAGGCGGCGGCTGGGCCCGGAGCGGACGAGGCCGGCGACGGCGGTCCCGGCGGGGATGATCCCGGCGGGACGGACGCGGTCGGGGCGGAGGCCGACGGGGGCGCGGATGCGGCCCCGGCGCGCGTCAGGGTCCGTCGGGACGGGTCCCCGCGCGCGGGGCCGCCCCCGGGGCGGCTGGCGATGCGGGCCGTGCGTGTGGCGACGCCGCTCGAC
>JBPBQX010000234.1:0-8505 GCA_050955025.1 Janthinobacterium lividum | reverse complement strand
CCTCCACCAGCCCCGAAGCCCGCGCCGCCGTCACCGCGATCCCCGCGTTGTCCACCTGGTGCGCCCCGAGCAGCGACGGCGCCGGCAACGCCACCTCCCCCGCCCCGTCCCGGAACCGCAGCCCCGCCCCATCCACCGCCACGTCCCAGTCCCGCCCCCGCAGCAGCACCGGCGCCCCGACCTCCGCCGCGTGCGCCAGCAACACCCCCAGCGCCTCCCCCGCCTGCGCCCCGACCACCACCGGCGTCCCCGCCTTCATGATCCCCGCCTTCTCCCGCGCGATCAGCGCCAGCGTGTCCCCGAGGAAATCCTGGTGATCCATCGAGATCGACGTGATCGCGCACACCCGCGGCGGCGGGATGACGTTCGTCGCGTCCGCCCGCCCCCCGAGCCCGACCTCCAGCACGCACAGGTCCGCCGGCACCCGCGCGAACAGCTCGAAGCTCGCCGCGACCAGCACCTCGAACACCGTGATCGCCGCCCCGTCGTTGACCCTTGCCACCTCCTCGATCACCGCCGACAGCGCCTCGTCGCTCACCAGCTCCCCCGCGAGCCGTATCCGCTCCCTGAACTGCACCAGGTGCGGCGACGTGTAGACATGCACCCGCAAGCCCCCCCGCTCGCCGATCGCCCGCAGGAACGCGCAGGTGCTCCCCTTCCCGTTGGTCCCCGCCACATGGATCACCGGCGGCAGCCGCCGCTCCGGATGCCCGAGCTTGCCGAGCAGCGCCTCCAGCCGCTCCAGGCTGAGGTCGATCAGCTTGGGATACAGCCCGTGCAGCCGCTCGATCACCGCCTCGGCGCGGCTCACGGCGCGAAAGCCAGGAAGCAAGCATGGGCTCTGCCCAAACCCGCAAAGGGTCCGAGGACCCTTTGATCCCACTTACTAAGTGAAGCCATCCAAGGGGCTACCCTTGGCGGAGTCCAGAGGCAGAGCCTCTGGCCTTGCTTGCTTCTCACGCCGCCTCCACCGCCGCCGCCTGCCGCCCCCCGAGCAGCCCCAGCAGCCGCGCCAGCGTGGCCCGCATCTCCCCCCTGTGCACGACCATGTCGACGATCCCATGCGCGTGGAGGTACTCGGCCCTCTGGAACCCGTCCGGCAGCGTCTCGCGCACCGTCTGCTCGATCACCCGCGCCCCCGCGAAGCCAATCAGCGCCCCCGGCTCCGCAATCGCGACATCCCCGAGCATCGCGAACGACGCGGTCACTCCTCCGGTCGTCGGATCGGTCAGCACCACGAGGAACGGCAGCCCCGCCTCCTTGACCATGCGCGTCGCAATGGTGGTCCGCGGCATCTGCATCAGGCTGATCGCACCCTCCTGCATCCGTGCCCCGCCCGACGACGTGAACACCACGAGCGGCGCCGACTGCAGCACCGCGAGCCTGGCCGCCGCCACGATCCCCTCGCCCACCGCGGCCCCCATGGACCCCGCCATGAACTCGAACGCCATCGCCGCGACCACGCAGCGATGCCCCCCGACCGTCCCGTGCGCCACGACGAGCGCATCCTCCAGCCCCGTCTTCGCCCGCGCATCGCGCAGCCGGTCGACGTAGCGCTTCTGGTCCCGGAACCCGAGCGGATCGACCGGCGCGCGCGGCAGCTCGATCCGCGTGTAGCCCGGCGCCGCCTCGCCCTCTCCCTCCGCCCCGACGCTCTCGCCCCGCAGGCCGCCCGGCGCCGGGTCGAACGTCCACGCCAGCCGCTCCTGCGCCGTGCCCCGCATGTGGTGCCCGCAGTTCGGGCAGACCCTGAGCGCGGCCTCCAGCTCCTTCGTCGAGACGACCTGCTCGCACGCCGTGCACTGCGTCCACAGGTTGTCCGGAACCTCGCGCCGCCCCAACAGCGTCCGGATGCGCGGCCGCACGTACTCCGTGAGCCAGCTCACCGCAGCACCCCCGGGGCGGGCCCGCTCACGCCGCTTCCGCCCGCGCCCCGCGCACGCCCGCCGCCAGCGCCCGCACCTGGTCCAGCACCAGCCCCACCGTGCCCGGCCCCGCGCGCCCCTCGGCGTCCAGGCTCCCCGCCAGCGTGTCGCACAGCGCCGAGCCGACCACCGCCGCGTCCGCCACCCGCGCCGCCGCCGCCGCCTGCTCCGGCGTGCGCACGCCGAAGCCGATCGCCACCGGCAGCCGAGTCGCCGCCCGGATCCGCGGCAGCGCCGCCGCAAGATCCGCCGCCGACGCGCTGCGCGTGCCCGTGATCCCCGTGATGCTGACGTAGTAGACGAAGCCCGAGCTCTGCTCGAGCACCACCGGCAGCCGCGCCGCATCCGTCGTCGGCGCCACCAGCCGGATGATGTCCAGCCCGTTCGCCGCCGCGTCCCCCGCCAGCAGATCCGCCTCCTCGGTCGGCAGGTCCACGAGGATGAGCCCGTCCACCCCCGCCGCCGCCGCATCGACGCAGAACCTCTGCGTCCCGTACGACAGCACCGGGTTGAGGTACCCCATCAGCACCACCGGCGTCTCCGCGTCGCCGCCGCGGAACTCCCGCACCAGCTCCAGCGTCCCCGCGACCGTCGCCCCGGCCGCAAGCCCGCGCAGCCCCGCCGCCTGCACCGACGGCCCGTCCGCCATCGGGTCGGTGAACGGCATCCCCAGCTCGATGAGGTCCGCCCCCGCCCCCGGCAGCCCGCGCAGCAGCGCCGCGCTGCTCTCGCGGTCCGGATCGTGCGACTCCAGGAACGTCACCAGCCCCGCGCGCCCCTCCCGCGCGAGCGCCTCGAAACGCGCGGCGATCCGGCTCACATCACCACTCCCAGATGCTCGGCCACCGTGAAGATGTCCTTGTCGCCCCGCCCCGACAGATTCATCAGCACCACCTGGTCCGGCCGCATCTCGCGCGCGACCTTCTCCACCGCCGACAGCGCGTGCGCACACTCCAGCGCCGGAATGATCCCCTCGGCGCGCGTGCACATCTGGAACGCCGCCAGCGCCTCCGCGTCCGTCACCCCCACGTACTCGGCGCGCCCGATCTCGTGCAGCCACGAGTGCTCCGGCCCGATTCCCGGGTAGTCCAGCCCCGCGCTGATCGAGTGAGCCTCCGTGATCTGCCCGTCCCCGTCCTGCAGCAGGTACGTCCGGTTGCCGTGCAGCACCCCCGGCCGCCCCCGGTTCAGGCTCGCCGCATGGCGCGGCGTATCCAGCCCCTCGCCCGCCGCCTCGACCCCGATCAGCCGAACCTCGGGATCATCGAGGAACGCATGGAAGATCCCCATCGCATTGGACCCGCCCCCAACCGACGCCACGATCGCGTCCGGCAGCTTGCCCTCCATCTCCAGCATCTGCGCCCGGCTCTCCTCGCCGATCACCGACTGCAGGTCGCGCACCATCGCCGGGTACGGGTGCGGCCCCGCAACCGTGCCGATCAGGTAGTACGTGTCGTCCACGTGCGCGACCCAGTCGCGCATCGCCTCGTTCATCGCGTCCTTCAGCGTCCCCGCCCCGGACGTCACCGAGCGCACCTCCGCCCCCAGCAGCTTCATGCGGAACACGTTGGGCTTCTGCCGCTCGACGTCGGTCGCCCCCATGAAGATCACGCACGGCAGCCCGAACAGCGCGCACACCGTCGCCGTCGCGACCCCGTGCTGCCCCGCCCCGGTCTCGGCGATGATCCGCGTCTTGCCCATCCGCTGCGCCAGCAGGATCTGGCCCACGCAGTTGTTGATCTTGTGCGACCCGGTGTGGTTCAGCTCCTCGCGCTTGAAGTAGATCCGCGCGCCCCCGACCTGCTTCGTCAGCCGCTCCGCGAACCACATCGGGCTCGGCCGCCCGACGTACTCCTTCGCCAGCCGCGCGACCTCGGCCGCATACGCCGGGTCCGCCTTCGCCGCCTCCCACGCCCGCTCCACGTCGAGCACCAGCGGCATCAGCGTCTCGGCAACGAACCGCCCGCCGAACTCGCCGAACCGGCCGCGGCCGTCCGGGCCGGAGCGAAGCGAATTGGCGCCATGCGGGGCAATCTGGTTCACGGTCTCGACCTCCAGGGATCGCGCGTCTTAGCGCAGCAGGCCCGGTGCGTCACCTGCGCGATGGCCACCGGACCCGCACACATGGGCACGCCCGGCCGTCGCGGAACAACGCCAAGTGGAGAAGGCAAGCATGGGCTCCGCCCAAACCCGCAAAGGGTCTGAAGACCCTTTGATCCCTTTACTTGAGTATAGGCGATCCAGGAGCCCGGCCCTTGGCGGAGTCCGAGGCAGGACCTCAGCCCTGTCTCTTCCCGCGTCGGAAGTCCGGTCGCAGGCGGCCTGCCTCCACCAAACGGTGGATGCCCGGCGCCCGCGGTCCCGGCACCATCAAGGCCCTGAGGGCGTGATCTCCAGGCGGGGCGGAAAGCCCGGCGCGCACGGGAGGACCGAATGGCGAAGCCGGACCGGCAGTCGCGAGGCCGCAGCGGGGAGCCGCTCGCGTGCGCAACGGACCGGCACGCGCGGCCGCCGCGCGTACTCTCCGACCCTGGGGCGCACAGGGCCGCGGAACAGGCGCGCGCGCGGCCCGGCTGGCGCGAGCCCTTCGTGCTCATCCTGCTGGGGCTGGCCGGCCTTGGCGCGACCATTCTCGTGTGCGCCGGGGTCGCGGTGCCGATGGATGCCCTGATGCCCTGACGTCCGCCTCCTGTCGCCCGCCCCTCCCCTCGCCGCAGGCCCCTCCCTGTCCTGCCGCGCAGGACAGGATCCGCCCTCCCGGCCCCCTCTGTCCTGTGCCGCAGGACGGCTTCCGCCCTCCCGACCCCCGTTCGTCCTGCGCGGCAGGACAGGCCTGTCCTGCCGCGCAGGACAGGCACGCCCCCGACCTCAGCCTTGAGGAAGCCGCCGCCGCAACCCCGCCACCCCCCGCCCGTTGGCCGCCGCGAGTCGCGCACGGACAGGGAACGGCACATGGCAAAGTCTGCTGGCGGCACGAAGGGCGCGTGGGCACTGCTCGCGGTGATGGGCCCCGGCCTGCTGGTGATGCTGGCCGACACCGACGTCGGCAGCCTCGTCACCGCCGCGCAAAGCGGCGCGCAATGGGGCTACAGCCTGGTCGGCCTGCAGCTCGCGCTGATCCCCGTGCTGTTCGTGGTGCAGCTCCTGACCTCGCGCCTCGGCTCGGGCACCGGCAAGGGCCACGGCGCGCTGATCCTGGAGCACTTCGGCCGCTTCTGGGCCTGGGTGTCCTTCGCGGGCCTGGTGGTGGCCGGCATCGGCGCGCTGATGACCGAGTTCTCCGGCCTGGCCGGCGTCGGCGACCTGTTCGGCCTCTCCCGCTGGCTCAGCCTCGGCGTGCCGGCGCTCCTGCTGCTGGTCGTGGTCTGGACCGGCTCCTACCGCCGCGTCGAGCGCATCGCCATCGTCGTCGGCCTGTTCGAGCTGTCCTTCCTCTACGTCGCCTGGCGCGCCCACCCCGGCCTCGCCGACGTCGCCTCCGGCATGACGCACATCCCGCTGGCAAAGGCCGGCTTCCTCACCCTGGTCGCGGCCAACATCGGCGCCGTGGTGATGCCCTGGATGATCTTCTACCAGCAGTCCGCGACCGCCGACAAAGGCCTGCGCGAGGACGACCAGCCCTCCGCGCTCTGGGACACGCTGATCGGCGCCGTGGTCAGCCAAGTCGTGATGTCGGCCGTGCTGATCGCCACCGCGGCCACCATCGGCCACGGCGCCGGCACGAAGAACGGCGGCGGCGGCCACGCCAGCCTGAACACCGTGGGCGACGTGGCCAACGCCTTCATCCCCGCCCTCGGCCCTGTCGCGGGCAAGCTGGTGTTCGCGGGCGGCATCGTGGCCGCCGCCCTGGTCTCGGCGATCGTGGTCTCCCTCGCCCTGGCCTGGAGCTTCGGCGACATCATGGAGCGGAAGAGCTCGCTCGAGGACAGCCCGCGCGACGCCCCCGCCTTCTACGCCGCCTTCACCTTCGCAGTGGTCGCAGGCGCGGTCGCGGTGCAGTTCGTCGACAACCTCGTGGCGCTCAACATCACGGTCGAGGTGCTCAACGCCCTGCTCCTGCCCCTGGCGCTCGGCCTGCTCGTGCTGCTGTCCGAGCGCGCGCTGCCCGAGCGCACCCGCCTGCGCGGCTGGTTCCGCGCCGTGGTCTACGCCGTGACCGCGCTCACCCTCCTGGCCGCCACCGTCGGCGTGCTCGACAGCATCGGCCTGATCTGACACCCGCGGCCTGGTCCGATGGCCGCGCAGGAAGCAAGGCCAGAGGCTCTGCCTCTGGACTCCGCCAAAGGCTCGCCTTTGGAATCCCCTTCCTAAGTAAAGGGATCAAAGGGTCCTCGGACCCTTTGCGGGTCCGGGCAGAGCCCGGCCTTGCTTCCTTCGACGCGCTCCGGCCCGCCGCGCCGTGCCATCTTCCATTCCGCCAAGGAGACGACGCCGCATGACCCTGACGAGGCTGCTGTTCGGCCGTGCCCTGGCCAACCGCGAGGGCGAGCAGCGCCGCATCGGCGTGTTCGAGGGCCTCCCCGCGATGGGCCTGGACGGCCTCGGCTCGGCCGCCTACGGCCCGGAGGCCGCGCTGACCGTGCTGGCGCCGCTGGGCGCGGCGGGGCTCGCCGCGATCGGCCCGATCACCTGGGTGATCCTGGCCCTGCTCGCGATCCTGTTCCTGTCCTACTGGCAGACCATCACCGCCTACCCCACGAGCGGCGGCTCCTACACCGTGGCTGCCGAGAACATCGGCACGAACGCCGGCCTGCTCGCCGCGGCCGCGCTGATGGTGGACTACATGCTCAACGTCGCGGTCGGCATCTCCGCCGGCATCGGCGCCCTGACCTCCGCGGTGCCCTCGCTGGCGCCCTGGACCCTGCCGCTCTGCCTGGCCGTGCTGGCCGCCGTCACCGTGGTCAACCTGCGCGGCACCCGGGAGAGCGGCCTCGCCTTCGCCCTGCCCACCTACCTGTTCATCGCCAGCCTGGGCGTCGTGCTCGCCCTGGGCACCTGGCAGGCCTGGGGCGGCCACCCCGCGCCGGTCGTCGCCCCGCCCGCGCCCGCTGCCGGCACGGGGGCGGCGCTGACCCTGTGGCTGGTGCTGCGCGCCTTTGCCGCCGGCTGCACCGCGATGACCGGCGTGGAGGCGGTGAGCAACGGCGTGAGCGCGTTCCGCGAGCCCCGCGCCCGCCACGCGCACCGCACGCTGAGCGCGATCGTGGCGGTGCTCGGCTTGCTCTTGCTCGCGATCGCGCACCTGGCCTCGCGCTACGGCATCGCCGCAATGGACCAGACCCGCCCCGGCTACCAGAGCGTGCTCTCGCAGCTGACCGCCGCGGTCGCCGGCCGCGGCTGGCTCTACGACGTGACCATCGCGAGCGTGCTGGCCGTTCTCAGCCTGTCCGCCAACACCAGCTTCGTCGGCTTCCCCCGCCTATGCCGCCAAGTCGCGCACGACGGCTTCCTTCCCAAGGTCTTCGCCGTCGCCGGCCGTCGCTTGGTCTACACCGCCGGCATCCTGTTCCTGGCCGCCGGCGCGGGGCTCCTGCTGGTCGCGTTCGACGGCATCACCGACCGCTTGATCCCGCTGTTCGCGGTGGGTGCGTTCCTCTCCTTCACCCTCTCCCAGGCCGGCATGGCGCAACACTGGCGCCAGGCCGGCCCCGGCCGAGCCAACCGCGTCCGCCTCTGGGTCAACGGCGTGGGCGCCCTGGCCACCGGCGCCGCCCTTGCGATCATCCTGGTCGCCAAGTTCGCGGAGGGCGCCTGGATCACCGTCGTGGTGATCCCCGCGACCCTCGCCCTGCTGCGCCTCGTGCGCCGCTACTACGACGACCTCGACCGCCTCCTCCTCGCCGACGAATCCGAACGCATGGACCTGCGCGCCCACGCCTCGCCCCTGGTGGTGCTCCCCGTGGGACGCTGGGACAGCATCAGCCGCAACGGCGTGGACTACGCCCTCCGCCTCTCCTCCGACGTCACGGCCCTGCACTGCACCGACCTGGAAGGCCCCGACGGCGAGGCGCACGAAACCCGCATCCGCGAGCACTGGGATCGCTGCGTGGGCGAGCCCGCCCGCGAGGCCGGTCTTCCCGTGCCCCGTCTCCTCGTGGAGATCTCCCCCTACCGCAGCGTGCTCGGCCCCCTGCTACGCACGATCGGCGACCTGCGCGACGCCCATCCCGGCCGCGCAATCGCCGTGGTCCTCCCGCAGCTGGTGGTCGGCCGCTGGTGGGAGAAACTGCTGCACACCGGCCGCGAACGCCGTCTGCGCAGGATGCTCCTGCGCCACGGCGGCCCGGGCGTCGCCGTGGTCGGCGTCCCCTGGCAGCTCGTCCGGCCAGGCGATCGTGGTTCGCTCTCCGAGGAAACGGACGAGACTTGAGACAGCCGATCCGGACCGCCCCTGCTCGTCGCACAAAGCAAAACGCCGCGTTCCTCCCGGAACGCGGCGTCTCTTTGATCAAGTAGTAATTCTGGTTGCGGGGACAGGATTTGAACCTGTGACCTTCAGGTTATGAGCCTGACGAGCTACCGGGCTGCTCCACCCCGCGTTGGTGGTGTATTATGGGTGGGCTTGAAGACCTGGCGGCGA
>JBPBQX010000233.1:0-8565 GCA_050955025.1 Janthinobacterium lividum | reverse complement strand
GGTGCAGTTCTCGCGGTTCCAGTAGTCGGCCTCCACGTCGAGCGTGAGGGCCTGCACGCGGCTGCCCATGCCGCCGTCGGCGAGCAGGACACGGTCGCGGAGGGCGTCGAGGAGGTGGGGGCGGCTGGTCATGGGCGGGGTACCTCGGGGGAGGAAGGAAGGCCAGGGCTCTGCCCTGGACCCGCCAGGGCGAGCCGCCCTGGACTGGCTTTACTTAGGGAGGCGTTCCAAGGGCGCAGCCTTTGGCGGAGTCCAGAGGCGGAGCCTTTGGCCTTGCTTGCGCTCATGCGACGCGCTCGAGGGTGACAGCGGCGGCCTCGGCCGACCAGAGGCGGATCTCCAGCGGCCCCGGGACGATGCGCGCCGGGCGTGCCGCGAGGCCGGCGCCGGCGAGCAGGGCGCCCAGGGCGTCGTCCGCGAAGCCGGGCCAGCGGTGGGCCAGCGCCAGCGTGCGCGGGCTTGCGGCGTAGGCGGCGAGGTCGATCACCACCAGGCGGCCGCCGGGGGCCAGGACGCGGGCGGCCTCGGCGAGCACGGCGGCGGGATCCTCGGCGTAGTGCAGCACCATCTGCAGGACCACGAGGTCGAAGGACGCGTCGGGGAAGGGCAGGCGGTACATGTCGCCCAGGCGCACGGAGCAGTTGGGCAGGGCCAGGCCGGCCAGGCGGGCGCGGGCGAGGGCGAGCATGGCGCGGCTGGCGTCGAGGCCGACGGCTGCGGTGGCGCGCTCGCCGAGCAGCTCCAGCAGGCGGCCGGTGCCGGTGCCGATGTCGAGCAGGCGGCCGACGCTGGCGTTGGGCAGCAGGGCGAGCAGGCCGGACTCGACGGCGGCGGCGGGGAGGTCGAGCGCGCGCATCTCGTCCCAGTCCGCGCCCTGGCGGTTGAAGGAGGCCGAGGCGGCGCGGGCGCGCTCGGCCAGCACGCGGGCGGCGCCGCGCCGGTCGGACTCCAGCACGTCGTCGCCGGGCGGCAGGCGGGTCAGCAGGGTCTGGGCCAGGGCGCCGGCGTCGGTGCCGTGCGGCACGGTGAACCACACGTTGGCGCCCTCGCGCGCGCGCTCCAGCAGGCCGGCGTCGCACAACAGGCGCAGGTGGCGCGACAGGCGGGGCTGGGACTGGCCGAGGATCTCCACGAACTCGGTGACGCAGAACGCGCCGCGCGCCGCGAGCGCGAGCAGGCGGAGGCGGGTGGGCTCTGCGGCGGCGCGGAGGGACGCGAGCAGCTCTTGCATCCCGGTCCCATACACATAAACATATCCTTATGTCCAGGGGGTGGCGATGTCGGACGGGCGGATACCGGTGGTGATCGGCGGCACGGCGGGCGAAGGCGACGCCGTGCTGGTCGAGGGCGGCGGCCCGATTCCGGCCGGGGCAGCGGCGGCGCGGTTCACACTGGCGCCCGGTGGGCACGCGATCGGCTGCGCGTGCTGCGTGCCGCGGTCGGACGCGGGGCGGGCGCTGGGGCGGCTGTTCCTGGCGCGGGCGCGGGGCGAGGTCGCGGCGTTCGCGCGCGTCGTCGTGGTGGCGAGCAGCGACGAGGGGCGGGCGGCGGTGGAGGCGGCGGTGGGGGGGGACGTCGTGGCTTCGGCGCGGTTCAGGATGGGGTAGGAAGCAAGGCCTTCTTTTTCTAAAGAAAAAGAAGCAAAAAGACTTTTGCAAATTAGGCCGGTGCCCGCCGTGTGAGCACGGGGCTTGTGGGTAAAGTTCTTTGGTTCTTTCTTTCAAGAAAGAACTGCTTGCTTTCCTGCTGTCAGGCCCGTCTGGCGCAGGGCTGCACGAGCTCGTGGATGAAGCCGAGCTTGGCGATCACGGGGGGCGAGAGCACGAAGGGGTAGAGGTCGTTCTGGCCCATGGAGCGGTTGAGGCTGTTCATGGCGAAGACCAGGGGCAGCCAGGCGCCGACGACCTCCTCGATGGTGTGGGCGGTGTAGGGGTCGAGGTCGACGTGCTCGGCACCCTCGTGGGGGCGCAGGTCCATCGCGAACGAGCAGGCGGTCTCCAGCGTGTCGACGATGTGCAGGTAGTGCGCCCAGGTCTCGGCGAAGTCCTCCCAGGGGTGGGCGGTGGCGTAGGCGCTGATGGTGCGCGTCTGCCAGTCCGGGGGGGCGCCCTCGCGGTAGTGGCGGCGGAGCGCGTCCTCGTAGTCGGCACGGTCGTCGCCGAACAGGGCGCGGCAGGCGTCGAGGCGGCCGCCGTCGCGGACCAGGCGGTCCCAGAAGTAGTGGCCGCTCTCGTGGCGGAAGTGGCCGAGCAGGGTGCGGTACGGCTCGCCCATCCTCAGGCGCAGGGCCTCGCGCACGGCGTCGTCGGCCTCGGCGATGTTGAGGGTGATCAGGCCGTCGTCCTGGCCGGTCATCACGGAGGGGGCGCCGGGCAGGGTCTCGAGGAAGTCGAAGGCGAGGCCGAAGCCGGGGTCCTCCTGGCGGGTGGCCATCGGCAGGCGCAGGCGGAGCAGGGTGTAGAAGAGACGGTGCTTGGCCTCCTCGAGCTTGCGCCAGCGGACCAGGTTGCCCGGGCGCGACAGGTCGGGGACGGTGCGGTTGTGGCGGCAGGCGGCGCAGAAGCGGTCGGGGCTGCCGGCGGGGAGCATCCAGTTGCAGACGTCGTGGGCGGCATTCTCGCAGAAGCGGCGGGCGGGGGCGCCGGGGGCGGCGAGGATGGGGCGCCAGGCCTCGACGGGCGCAGGGGCGCCGCCGGGGGGCGGCTCCAGGGCGGCGAGGGTGGTGCGGTCGGGCAGGTAGCCGAGGCGGTGGCCGCAGCGCTCGCAGCGGGTGTTCTCGAAGTAGAGGCGCTGTCCGCAGTGGCGGCAGGTGAACAGGTCCATGGGACTCCTGGGCGCTCCTGGCACCTGCCGCGGGCGCGGTGGTGGCCGCCGGCCCGGGCGCGGGGCGCGCCCGGAGGCGATGCACGATGGGTGCCAGGCAGGCGGCGGCTAGTCGGGGATGGAGGAGTCGCCGGGGCCCAGGGCGCGCTGCATGATGACCACGTCGAGCCAGCGGCCGAACTTCAGGCCGGCGGCGCGCAGGGTGCCGGTGCGCAGGAAGCCCAGGCTCGCGTGCATGCCGATGGAGCCGACGTTCTCGGCGTCGCCGATCACGGCGATCATCTGGCGCAGGCCGGCGGCCTCGGCGTCGGCGAGCAGGCGGGCGACGAGCTGCTTGCCCACGCCCTGGCCGCGCACGTCCTCGCGCACGTAGATGCTGTCCTCCACGAGGTGGCGGTAGGCGGGGCGGTCGCGGAACGGGCCGTAGTAGGCGAAGCCGAGGATGCCGGTCTCGTCGGCGGCGACGCGCCAGGCGAAGCCGCGCTCGTTGCCGCGCCGGAAGCGTGCGGCGATCTCCTCGAGCGGCGGCGGGGTCTCCTCGAAGGTGCCGGTGCCGTGCAGCACGTGGTGGGCGTAGATCGCCTGGATCTCGGGCAGGTCGGGCTCGGCGGTGGGGCGGATTTCCATGCGTGAGTCCAGTTCCGGAGGGGGCGCGGGCGGGGCGGGCGGCGTCGTGTCGGCGGGGTCGCGGATCGGTCGCGGGAGGGAAAGTGATCGTATCTTAACCCTCTGCGTGGTAGGGACGCGAGGTTGCGCGTGCCAAGGTGCGCGGGCCTTGACTGGGAAGGACTCACCGTGGACCGACCGCCTGCCGACATCGATCCCGCCGCCGTGCCCGATCCCGCCGCCGCCCCGCGTCTGGCCGGGCCGGGCGGGGACGTGCCGCGCAACCCGATGATGGAGGCCCGGCTGCGGGCGATGATCGTCGCGGCTCGCCACCACGGCGTCGATCTTGACCCGAAGGATTTCCGCGCACAAGCGGGCGAGGACGTGCCGTCGGCGGCGTCGCTGGTGGCGTGGGTGCGCGAGCAGGGGCTGATGGGTCGCGCGCTGAAGCTGCGCTGGCGCAACCTGTTCCGCTTCCACGACGCGCCGCCGACCGTGCTGCTGTTCAACGACGGCTCGGCCGGCGTGCTGGTGGGCGTGGACGCGGCGCGCGACGTGGTGTGGCTCAAGGACCCGGCGACCGCGCCGTCCGAGCCGCCGGTGGCGGTGGACCAGCTGCGCCTGTCGCAGGTGTGGACGGGCGAGGTCGTGCTCGTGCGCCGCCAGCGCAACAAGGCCGAGGTCGAGGCGCCGTTCAACCTGGGGTGGATCGCGGGGCTGGTGGCCGAGCAGCCCAAGCTGATCCGCGACATCAGCTTCGCGTCGCTGGTGCTCAGCGTGCTGACGATCGTTCCCGCGCTGCTGGTGATGTCGGTGATCGACCGCGTGGTCGCGCACCACAGCATGTCGACGCTGGTGCTGCTGTCGTCGATCCTGGTGGTGCTGAGCGCCTACGAGACGCTGCTGGGCTGGTCGAGGCGCGAGCTGACGGGCGTGCTGTCGGCGCGCATCGACACCAAGCTGAACCTGCACATCTTCACGCGGCTGCTGGCGCTGCCGGTCGACTACTTCGAGCACAACCCGGCCGGCATGACGATCAGCAAGCTGTTCAACGTGTTCAAGGTCCGCGACTTCCTCACGGGCAAGCTGCTGTCGACGTTCCTCGACGCCTTCACGCTCGTGTTCCTGCTGCCGTTCCTGTTCTGGCTGGACGCGACGCTGGCGTGGATGGTGGTGGCGGCGTCCGGGCTGATCGCGGTGATCATCATGATCTTCCTCAAGCCGGTCGGCCGGCTCGTGGGCCGGGTGATCGCGGCGGAGAACCGCAAGGCATCGGTGATGTCGGAGACGGTGCAGGGCATCCGCACCATCAAGACGCTGGCGCTGGAGCCGGCGCGTCGGGCGGAGTGGGACGAGTGCGTGGCGGAGACGGCCGCGGCGCGGCTCGCGGCGCTGCGCATGGCGAACTGGCCGCAGTCGATCATCACGCCGGTGGACATGTTCATCTCGCGCGGCGTGATCATGGTCGGCGCCTACTTGGCGATCGGCGACACCTCCGGGCTGGCGGTGGGTGGGCTGATCGCGTTCATGATGCTGGGCCAGCGCGTCACCGCGCCGCTGGTGGGCATCGCCAGGCTGCTCGAGGAGATGACCGACATCCGCGCCTCGGTGGGCGAGGTGGGCAGCGTGCTCAACCAGCCGACGGAGACGCGGGCGCTGACCACCGGCATGCGGCCGCGCCTTGCGGGCCACATCGTGCTGGAGGGGCTGACCTTCACCTATCCGCGCGCGAAGAACGTGGCGCTGGACAACGTGGGCTTCGAGGTTCCCGCCGGCACCATGCTGGGCCTGGTGGGGCGGTCGGGGTCGGGCAAGTCGACGATCACGCGGCTGCTGCAGGGCATCAACCGCGAGTACAGCGGCTTCCTCAAAATCGACGGCGTGGAGTTGCGCGAGATCAACCTCACGCATCTTCGCCGCAACCTGGGCATCGTGCTGCAGGACAACTTCCTGTTCCGCGGCACGGTGCGCGACAACATCTCGGCCGGGCGTCCCGGGCTGACGCTGGAGGACGTGGTGCGCGCGGCGCGGCTGGCCGGCGCAGAGGAGTTCATCGAGCGCCTGCCGCAGGGCTACGAGACGTGGATCGAGGAGGGCTCGGCCAACATCTCGGGCGGCCAGCGCCAGCGGCTGGCGATCGCGCGCGCCGTGATCTCGGACCCGCGCATCCTGATCCTGGACGAGGCGACGAGCGCGCTCGATCCCGAGAGCGAGGCGCTGGTGAACGCGAACCTGCAGCGCATCGCCAAGGGACGCACGATGGTGATCGTGTCGCACCGCCTGTCGTCGCTGATCGACTGCGACCAGATCGCGGTCATGGATCGCGGCAAGCTGATCGACATCGCGCCGCACAACGTGCTGGTGGAGCGCTGCTCGATCTACCGGCAGCTCTGGCTGCAGCAGAACCGTCACCTGAACGAGAAGGGTCGGCAGGCTTCGCTGACCCCCGTGCTCGCCCAGGGCGATTGAGGAGAGCCTGATGTCCGGAAATTCCCTCCAGCCCGCCGGCGCCGGCGATGCCGTGCCGGCGCGCACCGACCGCCGCGCAGCGCGCCGCGGCCCGGAGATGCCGGCCTCCGTGCTCGAGTTCCATTCGCCGTCGGCCGGCATGGCCAATGTCGCGGCGCTGCCCGGGGCACGGGGCACGGTCTGGGTCGTGGGCGCGCTCGTGGTGAGCTGCTTCACGCTGGCGTGGCTGATCCCGATCGACCGGGTGGTCACGGCGAGCGGCAAGGTCGTGTCCGTGGCGCCCACCGAGGTGGTGCAGCCGCTGGAGACGGCGATCGTACGCTCGATCGACGTGCAGGAGGGCCAGGTGGTGCACAAAGGCGACGTGCTCGCCCAGCTCGACCCGACCGACACGACGGCCAACGTCGGCGCGTCCACGCAGCAGTCCGGCAGCTACAAGGCGGAGGTCGAGCGGCTTACCGCCGAGGCGGCCGGCAAGCCCTACCAGCCGACGGCGAACGACCAGGCGTCGCAGGTGCAGGCCGCGATCTTCGCGCAGCGTGCCAGCGAGCACAGCTTCCGCCTGCAGAACCTGCAGCAGAAGATCGAGGGCTTCCAGGCGCTGGTGCAGCGCGACGAGCAGGACACGGAGTTCTACAAGCAGCGTCTGGCGATCGCGAGCAACGTGGCCGGCATGCGCGCCGAGCTGCAGCGCGACGCGGTGGGCAGCAAGCTGAACACGCTGCAGGCGCAGGACGCGCAGGTGGAGGCAACACGCTCGCTGGGCGCGTCGCTGCGTTCGGCGCAGCAGGATCGCGCGCAGCTGCAGGGCGCGCTGGCCGAGCGCGACGGCTACGAGCAGGAGTGGCGGACCAAGACGTCGCAGGACCTGACGGAGGCCTCGCGCAGGCTGAGCTCCGCGCAGGACGACCTCGCGAAGGCCGAGCTGCGCAGCCGACTCGTGGTGCTTCGCGCCGGGCAGGACGGCGTGGTGCAGACGGTGGCCAAGGTGTCGGTCGGCTCCGTGCTGGCGTCGGGCGACCAGTTCTTCACCCTGGTGCCGCTGGACTCGCCGCTGGAGATCGAGGTCAACATCCCCGCCGGCCAGTCGGGCTACGTGCATGTCGGCGACAAGGTGTCGGTGAAGTTCGAGACCTTCCCGTCGACGCGCTACGGCGGCGCCACGGGCACGATGCGTCTGATCAGCGCGGACAGCTTCACCACCGGCGACCAGCAGGGCCAGCGTCACGGCAGCGGGGGCGGCGGCGGTGACCAGCCGGGCGCGGCGGTGTTCTACCGCGGCAAGGTGACGATCGACCAGGTCACGCTGCACGACACGCCGAAGGGGTTCCACATCATCCCGGGCATGCCGATCATGGCCGACATCGAGATCGGCAAGCGCACGGTGGCCGGGTATCTGCTGGGCTCGATCATGCCGGTGGCCGAGGAAGGCATGCGCGAGCCGTGAGGGCTTCGTCGGGACTGCGCGCACGGCGCCGCGGCTGAGATCATGGCGCTTGGCGACCGGCTGAACCGTCTTCTCTCGCCCGCGAGCGCGCTCCGCAAGGCCGTCGGCCTCGTGGAGCGCGGCGACGTGGCGGGGGCGTTCCCGCTGCTGGCCCGCGCGGCCAGCGCCGGGCTGCCCGAGGCGCAGTTCCGGGTGGGGCGCGCCTACCTGGAGGGGGCAGGGGTGCCGAGCAGCCGCTCGGATGCCGCGCGCTGGCTGGAGATGGCGGCGGAGGCAGGATGGGTCGAGGCGCAGAGCCTGCTGGCCACGCTGTACCTCTATGGGCTCGTGACGGATGTCACGGTCGCAACGCCGGGCACCAAGCTGTTCGCCGACGGCCGTGTCGGGACCGGGCCGGATTTCGCGCGTGCCGCGCGCTGGGCGCGTCCGGCGGCGGAGGCCGGCTCGCCCGAGGCGCAGGCGCTGCTCGGCTACCTTCTGGTGTCCGGGCCGGAGGAGATGCGCGACCTGGAGGCGTCGGACGCCTGGTACCTGCGGTCCGCGGAGGCGGGGTGTCCGCAGGGGCAGCTCGGGCTGGGGCTGTCGATGCTGCGCCAGGCGGACGACACCGGCAGCCAGGTGAGCGCGGCGGTGGAGCTGGCCAAGGCGGCGCATGCCGGGCTGCCCACGGCGCTCTACCTGCTCGGCGTGATGACGGAGCGCGGGTCGGGCGTGTTGCAAGACATGGCGGCGGCTGCGGAGCTGTATCGCCAGGCGGCGGAGAAGGGCGTGCGGTCCGGGCAGGCGCGCTGGGGGCTGGCGCTGATGGAAGGGCGCGGCGTCGCGCGCAACGTGGTCGAGGGCGAGTCCTGGCTGCGGCGTGCGGCGCTGGCCGGCGACACGGAGGCGGCGGCGCTGGTCGGCGACCTGTATGCCAAGGGGGGCGACCTGCCGCCGAATTACGCGGAGGCGGCGCTGTGGTTCGGGCGCGCGGCGGAGGGCGGCCATGCGGCGGCGGCGCGTGCGCTGGGGCTGCTGTTCCTCACCGGCGCCGGGGTGTCGCGCGATCCGGAGGAGGCGGCGCGCTGGTTCCGCCGCTCCGCCGACGCCGGCGACGGGCAGGCGCAGATGGACCTCGCCAACCTGGTGCTGTCGGGGGTTGCGGGCGAGGAGGACAAGGTCCGCATCCGCAAGTGGTTCGAGCAGTCCGCGGGCAATGGCGACCTGGTGGCGGCGTTCAA
>JBPBQX010000232.1:0-8627 GCA_050955025.1 Janthinobacterium lividum | reverse complement strand
AGCGGAGTCCATGCCCATGCAGTCTGTCGCACTCGACCCCACGACCACCGTGTCCGGCCAGCTCGCGCCCGGCGACTTCGCGGCGCTCGCGGCCCACGGCGTGCGCATGGTGGTCAGCAACCGACCCGACAACGAGGACCCCGGCCAGCTGTCCGCCGCAGAGTCCGCCCGCCTGGCCGCCGAGCACGGCATGGCGTTCCGCCACGTGCCGATCCTGCTGCCCGCGCTCTCGCCCGCCGACATCGACCGCTTCGCCGAGGCCATGGCCGCCGCCGACGGCCCGGTGCACGCCTTCTGCCGCAGCGGCACGCGCTCCGGCTTCGTGTGGGCCATCGAGGCCGCACGCTCCGGCCGCCTGACGCCCGACGCGGTGCTGACCGCCGGCCGCAACGCCGGCGCCGACTTCACCCCCGCCCTCGCCTGGCTCGACCGAAACCCCGCCTGAGCCCTTTGTCTACGTAATGGATTCCAAAGGCGAGCCTTTGGCGGAGTCCAGAGGCGGAGCCTCTGGCCTTGCTTCCTTGAAGCTACCCCGCCCCAACCGCGTGCGCCTCGAGATCCGCCAGCGTGCTGTAATGGAGCGCCGCCCGGTGCGTCGCCTCCAGCACGACGCCCGGCGCGCACCCCGCGTCGAGCGCCTCCTGCCACCGCGGCGCGCACAGGCACCACTGGTCTCCCGGCTTGAGCCCTGCGAAGCCGAACTCCGGTCGCGGCGTGGACAGGTCGTTGCCCCGCCCCCGGCTGAACGCGAGGAACTCCGCCGTCATCACCGCGCACACGGTGTGGCTGCCGAGGTCGTCCGGCCCGGTGGAGCAGCACCCGTTGCGGTGGAACCCGGTGAGCGGATCGACCGAGCACTCCTGCAGCGGCCTCCCGAACACGTTGAGCGACGGCTCGCGGCCGCCCCCGGTGTCGTCCAGCGGCATCGTCGCCCCCTTGCGCGAAAGGGCGGGGCACGATGCCCCGCCCGCGGCCTCACATCGGCGGCACGACGCCGTCGCTGCCGACGGCCACGAAGCCGCCGGTGACCTTGCCCGCGTCCTCGGTGCCGTTGACGAACACCGTGTCGCCCTTCTTGACCAGCGACATGTCGCCCGGCTGGAACATCACGATCGGCGCGGTCGGCGGCACCACGATGGTCTGCTTGCCGCCCTTGTAGGACACGACGATCTGCTTGGCGCCCGACTTGTCGGTCGCGGTGTCGACGTTGCCGTTGGTCATCGCCGAGCTGACCGTCTTCGCCCCGCCCGCCGGCGCCGTCGCCTCGACGTTGCCGTTCGTCATCGACGAGGCCGTGGCGTGGCCCGACTGCGTGGTGTCGCTGATCTTGTCCCAGTCGTAGTGGCCGTCGCCCGCCCCGCGCATCGCGGCCGGGAAGATCACCACCTCCAGCGCGATCAGCTGGTCGCCCACGCTCTTGGTCGCGGTGCCGATGTAGCTGTCCTTGTCGACCTTCGAGAGGTCGGACTTGACCACCTTCGCATACTTCGTGTCCGGGCTCAGCGCGACGGTCACGTCGCTGCCGCTCGCCGGGTGCACGACCAGCGTGGTGGCGTCGGCGGAGACGACGGTGCCGCGCACCCGGTGGTGCTCCGGCGCCGCGAGTGCTGCGGACAGCCCGGCGAGGCTCAGCGCGGTGGTGGCCATCAGGGCCAGGACGGGAAGACGGCTCATGTTTCATCACTCCGGAGTGGCGACGCGGATGCGCCCGGCCCTATATGACGCCCCACAGCGGCACGGGATTGCACACGCCATGGGAGAAATGCGGCACGCGGCGACGGCGCCCCACACGGCGCACCCCGTGGCGATCCGGATCATGCACTGGATCGGCGCCTACGCGATCATCTGCATGATCCTCAGCGGCTGGCAGATCTACGACGCCTCGCCGATCCTGCCCTTCTCCTTCCCCGCCTGGATGACGCTGGGCGGCTGGCTCGGCGGCGCCATCGCCTGGCACCTGTCCGCCATGTGGCTCCTCGTGTTCGACGGCCTCTGCTACCTCGCGTACGGCCTCGCCTCCGGCCACTTCCGCCGCGACATGCTCCCCGTCGGCCCCCGCGACGTCGCCCGCGACCTGGTCGCAGCCCTGCGCTTCCGCCTGGTCCACACGCTCGGCCACTACAACGCGGTGCAGCGCCTGCTCTACCTCGGCGCCATGGCCCTCGGCGTCCTGATGGTCGTCAGCGGCCTCGCCATCTGGAAGCCCGTCCAGCTCTCCTGGCTCACCGCGCTCCTCGGCGGCTACCCGACTGCGCGCGTGATCCACTTCATCCTGATGAGCCTGATGGTCGCCTTCCTCGTGGTCCACGTCGCGCTGGTCGCCCTGTTCCCCCGCACGCTGCTCGCCATGACGATCGGCCGCCGCGGCCGCCCCGATGCCGAGGTCCCCCTGTGAGCACTCCGCCGCCCGCCCCCCCGCGCCGCGCCCGCGCCCCCATGCCGCTCGCCGACGCCCGCCCCGACCTAGCCCGCATCGAGCGCCGCCTCATGCTCCGCGGCTCGCTCTCCCTGGGCGCGCTCTCCCTTCTCACCGGCTGCGACCTCGCCGGCGAGGGCCCCGTCGACCGCGCCCTTCGCGCCGTCTCGCGCTTCAACGACCGCGTCCAGGCCGCCCTCTTTGACCCCAGCCGCCTCGCCCCCACCTACGCGGCCAGCCAGATCACCAACCCCTTCCGCTTCAACGCCTACTACCCCGAGTGGCAGATCCGCACCGTCGAGGAGGCCGACTGGCGCCTCGAGGTCGCCGGCCTCGTCGACCGCAAGACCCCCTGGACCCTCGCCGACCTGCGCGCCCTGCCGCAGGAAGGCCAGATCACCCGCCACGTCTGCGTCGAGGGCTGGAGCCAGATCGGCCAGTGGAGCGGCGTCCCCTTCCGCACCTTCTTGGAGCGCGTCGGCGCCGACACCCGCGCCGGCTTCGTCAACGTCCGCTGCTTCGACGACTACTGGTGCGGCCTCGACATGGCGAGCTGCCTCCACCCCCAGACCATCCTCGCCCTCGACTTCGAGCAGCACCCCCTCTCGCCACAGTGGGGCGCGCCGCTCCGCCTGCGCCTGCCCACCAAGCTCGGCTTCAAGAACCCCAAGTACATCCAGGCCATCGAGGTCACCAACACCAACCCCGGCGGCTACTGGGAGAAGCAGGGCTACAACTGGTACAGCGGCCTCTAGGCAAGCAAGGTCGAGGCGCTGCCTCGAGCTCCGCCAAAGGCTGCGCCCTTGGAACGCGCCAGTCAGGCCAGGGGATCGGAGGCGCCTGCCTGCGCTTCCGCAGTCGGCTCTTCCGGGGCGGCCGTGTCCTCGACCGGATCGGCCGCGACCTTCGCGGTCTCCGGCGGCGGCTCCTTGGCACGCTCCCGGGCGGCGCTCAGGAAGCCGAACACCAGCGGCTCATGACCCTCGAAAACCAGGTGGTACTCCGCGCCCACGGCAGCGTGGGACGCCTGGTCGACCTTGGCGAGCTTCTGGATGACCCAGCCCTCGCCCCGATCGACGGACGTGGGCGGCAGGCTGATGACATGGCTCGGCGGCCGCTTCTCGTCACGGCCGCGGCCCGGACCACCGAACCCTCCCTTGCCGCCGCCCTTCCGCTCGCGGCTGTTCATGTCGAACTGCGCCGGGGCGTCCGTCTTCGCCTTGGGCGTACCGGGTTTCTTAGCCATGGAGGCCTCCTGCTCAGCCGGGATGGAGCGGCCACTCCTTAGAGGACCCTGGCGCCGGCGCATACAGATCATGCGATCCCGGTGACGGCAGCGTGGTCGAGAGAAGCGTCAGCCGAAGGCCCGCCCGGACCATCCACGGCACCTGGCCTCGGCAGGGTTCCCCAACCAGCGCCACGTCACGAAGCTCTGCCGTGGGCAGAGAACAGCCGTTCCGGAAACGATCAGGAACAGACTCTTAAGCAAAGGGATCAAAGGGCCTCGGGCCCTTTGCGGGTTCGGGCAGAGCCCGACCTTTCCTAAGCGGCCGCGCACGCCTCGCAGACCCCCTCCGCCTCCACCGTCGACTGGCTGAGCGCGAACCCCCACCCCCGCGCCGCCCTGAGCAGGGCACGCCCGATCTCGCGGTCGTTCAGCTCCGTGACCTGCCCGCACCGCCGGCAGATCAGGAACTGCGCCGCGTGGTGGTGCACCTCGTCGTCGTCGTGCTCCTCGACCCCGTGCAGGCACCCCACGAACGCCGACAGGCGCTCGACCTTGTGGATCAGCCCCTGCTCCAGCAGGAAGTCGAGCGCGCGATACACCGTGGGCGGCGCCGCCCCCTTGTGGTGCGGCCGCAGCTTCTCCAGCAGGTCGTACGCCCCCGCCGGCTTGGCGCTGTCCAGCACCAGCCCCAGCACCTGGCGGCGCAGCTCGGTGAGCCGAACCCCGCGGCGCCCGCAGACCGCCTCCACGCGCTCCAGCAGCGCCGCGGTGCGCGGCGTGAACTCGGCTGACGTCACGAACCAACCCCGCCCTGTTGCCTGTTACAAAGTAACGCCAACCGCCCGATCCGCAAGCCCGCCCCCATCCTCGCCCGACACCCTGGACGCAACTACGACGTTATACCATAACAGCGAACCGCCGCCCCGCCACGACCAGCCGCCGAGGACCCCCATGCCCCACCCCGCCCAGCGCGCCGCCGCCCTCGCCGCCGCCCTCCTCGCCACCGCGCCCGCCCTCGCGCAAACCCGCCCCGCCGCCCCCGTCCGCATCGTGGCCGCGGAGAACTTCTACGGCGACCTCGCCGCCCGCATCGCCGGCCCCGACGCCGCCGTCACCTCCATCCTCTCGCGCGCCGACGAGGACCCGCACCTGTTCGAGGCCAGCCCCGCCGTGGCCCGCGACCTGGCCTCCGCCGACATCGCCGTCGCGAACGGCCTGGACTACGACCCGTGGATGGCCAAACTGCTCGCGGCCTCCCCCCGCCCCGCGCGCCGCACGATCGTGGTGGCCGACCTGCTCGCCCGCCACCCCGGCGACAACCCGCACCTGTGGTACGATCCAGCCGTCATGCCCGCCTTCGCCCGCGCCCTCGCCGCCGACCTGTCCCGCCTCGACCCCGCCCACGCGGCGGAGTACGACGCGCGCCTCGCGCAGGTGCTCGACTCGCTCCGCCCCCTGTCCGAGCGCATCGCCGCGCTGCGCACGCGCCTCGCCGGCACCCCCGTGACCGCCACCGAGCCGGTGTTCGGCGACATGGCCGACGCGCTGGGCCTGCGCATGCGCAACGCCCGCTTCCAGCTCGCCGTGATGAACGACACCGAGCCCGCCGCCTCCGACGTCGCCGCCTTCGAGGACGACCTGCGCCAGCACCGCGTGCGCCTGCTGATCTACAACAGCCAGGCCACCGACACCGCCGCCCGCCGCCTGCTCGACATCGCCCACGCCGCCGGCATCCCCGTCCTGGGCGTCACCGAAACCGAGCCCGCCGACACCCCCTACCCGCGCTGGATGCTCGCCCAGCTCGACGCCCTCGACCACGCCCTCTCCACGCCCGCCCCGTCGCCATGACCCCCCGCGACGCCGCGCCCGAGCCCCCCGCCATGGCGCTGTCCGGCGTCACCCTGGCGCTGGGCCGACGCACGGTGCTCGCCGACATCACCCTGTCCGCCGAGCCCGGCGCCTTCGTCGGCGTCCTCGGCCCCAACGGCGCGGGGAAAACCACGCTGCTGCGCGCCCTCCTCGGCCTGGTCCCCCCCGCGCGCGGCACGATCCGCGTGCTCGGCGAGCCCGCGCGCCGCGGCAACCCCCTGATCGGCTACATGCCCCAGCTCCGCGCCCCCGTGCCGGGGCGCCTGACCGGCCGCGCCTTCGTCGCCGCCGCCGCCCGCGGCCACCGCTGGGGCCTGGCCCGCGCCAACGCCGACGACCGGCGCGACGTGGACCGCGTGCTCGCGCTTGTCGGCGCCACCGCGCTCGCCGCCCGCCCCCTGGCCGAGCTGTCCGGCGGCGAGCGCCAGCGCGTGCTCCTCGCCCAGAGCCTGCTCGGCCGCCCGCGCCTGCTCCTCCTCGACGAGCCCCTGGCCTCGCTCGACCCCCGCCACCAGGCCGGCATCGTCGCCCTGGTGCGCGACGTCGCCCGGCACCTCGGCATCGCCGTGCTGTTCTCCGCCCACGACCTGGCCCCGCTGCTCGGCGCGCTGGACCGCGTGCTCTACCTGGGCGCCACCCGCGCCGCGATCGGCACCGTGGACGAGGTCGTCACCGGCCCCGTCCTGTCGCGCCTCTACGGCGCCCCCATCGAGGTCCTGCGCACGGCGGGCCGCATCCTGGTCCTGCCCGGCGACCCCGCGCTGCCCGCCGGAAGCCCCCGCTGATGCTCGCCTACGACTTCATGCGCCACGCCTTTGCCGCGAGCGCCATCGTGGCCGTGCTCGCCGGCCTGTCCGGCTTCTTCCTGGTCCTGCGCGGGCAGACCTTCGCCGGCCACGCCCTGTCCCACGTGGGCTTCACCGGCGCCACCGGCGCGGTGCTGCTCGGCCTGCCCCCGCTCTGGGGCCTGGTCGGCGTGACGGTGGCCGGCGGCGTGCTGATGGGCGCCCTGGGCGAGCGCCTCACCGGCCGCGACGTGGCCATCGGCCTGGTGCTGTCCGTGGCGCTGGGCCTGGGCCTGCTGTTCCTGCACTTCTTCACCGCCTACGCCTCCCAGGCCACCGCGCTGCTCTTCGGCAACGTCTTCGGCGTGGACCGCGACACCCTGGCCGTGCTCGCCGCCCTCGGCGTGCTGTGCGTCGCCGCGCTCGCCGCGATCTCGCGCCCCCTGCTGTTCGCGACCCTGCAGCCCGACCTCGCCGAGGCCCGCGGCGTGAGCCTGCGCCTGGTCTCCGTGCTGTTCCTCGCCGTGGTCGCCCTGGCCACGGCGGCCTGCGCGCAGATCGTGGGCGTGCTGCTGGTGTTCTCGCTCCTCGTCGGCCCGGCCGCCACGGCGCAGCGCCTGACCCCCGAGATCGGCCGCGGCCTCGCCCTGTCCGTCGCCCTCGCGCTGGCCGAGGCCTGGCTCGGCATCGCGCTGGCCTGGTGGACCGACTGGCCCGCGAGCTTCTGGATCACCGCCCTGAGCGGAGGCGCCTTCCTCCTCGCCGGGCTCGCCGCCTGGGCCGCCCGCGGTCCCGCCGCCCGCCCGGCCGACGCCGCCGCCCCGGAGCACCGCGCGCCGCCCCCGCCCACCGCCCTCGACGCCCCCCGCGCCGCCGCCCCGGACACCGCCGCCCCGCGCCCGCCGCCCGCGCGACCAGCCCCCCCGCCCGCCGCCGCGGCAACCGCGGCGGCGCCGGCCGGCATGGCCGCGGCCGCCGCCGGCGGGCGGCACGCCGGCGCCGTGTCCTGGGCGCCCCCTCCGCAACGCCCGGATCGGAGCCCCCCGCCATGACCGTCCTGCAGGAACCCGCCGCCTCCGCCCCCCCGCCGGACCGGCACCGCCCGCCCGCGCGCCCCTGGTCCGGCGAGTTCCGACGCAGCGCCGACGTCATCCAGGCCGCCGAGCGCGGCGTCTACGCGATCATCGGCGTCATGCTCGTGCTGGCCCTGCTGGTCGCCCTGGCCGGCGCGGGCGAGACGCTGTGGACCGGCCTGCGGGACTGGACCGGCACCGAGGCCATCGTCCACATCATCGACCGCCTGCTGTTCGTGCTGATGCTGGTCGAGATCCTGCACACCGTGCACGCCTCGCTGCGCGCGGGAACCCTGGTGTGCGAGCCGTTCCTGATCGTGGGCCTGATCGCCTGCATCCGCCGCATGCTGGTCATCACCCTGGAAACCTCGCGCCTCACCCAGCCCGACGCCTGGAACCCCGACCACCTGCCCCTGTTCCACGCCTCGATGCTGGAGCTGGGCGTCCTCGCGCTGCTGATCGTGGTGCTGGTCGGCGCGATCCGCGCGATCCGCACCGCCCCGCCCCACCCCGGCGAGGACCCGCCCCCGCCCGACGGCCACGCCGGCGCCTGACCCCCACGCCCGACCCCGGCGCCCGACCCCGACGCGCGACCCGGATGCGCGGGCCGTGCGCTCCCCCCGGCCCGCCGCTTGCGTGTCCCCGGCCTCCGACCCGCCAGAGGACCCCGCGCATGATCCCGCCCCTGCCCTCCGACGTCCCCGCCATGCTCCAGGACCTCCGCCGCTGGGTGGAGTGCGAGAGCCCCACCTGGGACGCCGCCGCCGTGAACACGATGATGGACCTGGCCGCCCGCGACCTCCTGCTGATGGGCGCGCGCGTCGACCGCATCCCCGGCCGCATGGGCTTCGGCGGCTGCGTCCGCGCCACCCTGCCGCATCCCCGTGCGGGCACCCCCGGCGTCCTCGTCATGGGCCACCTCGACACCGTCCACCCCGTCGGCACCCTGGCGAGCCTCCCCTGGCGCATCGAGGGCGACCGCTGCTTCGGCCCCGGCATCCTCGACATGAAGGGCGGCGTCCACGCGGCCCTTGAGGCCCTGCGCCAGCTCGCCCGCGCCGGCATCGAGACCCCGCTGCCCGTCACGGTCCTGCTCACGAGCGACGAGGAGGTCGGCAGCCCGAGCACCCGCGACCTGATCGAGGCCGAGGCCGCCCGCCACGCCTGCGTGCTCGTCCCCGAGCCCACCCACGACGGCGGCGTCGTCACCGGCCGCTACGCCATCGCCCGCTTCGAGCTGGAGGCCACCGGCCAGC
>JBPBQX010000231.1:0-9066 GCA_050955025.1 Janthinobacterium lividum | reverse complement strand
CGATGCGCTGGCTGTCGTGGCTGAACCAGGCGCCGGACTTCTCCACCACGTTGGCCTTCACGCCGAGGTCGATCAGCTCGCCGATCTTGCTGATGCCCTCGCCGTACATGATGTCGAACTCGACCTGGCGGAACGGCGGCGCCAGTTTGTTCTTCACCACCTTCACCCGCGTCTGGTTGCCCACCACCTCGTCGCGGTCCTTGATCTGGCCGATGCGGCGGATCTCCATGCGGATCGAGGCATAGAACTTCAGGGCGTTGCCGCCGGTCGTGGTCTCGGGGTTGCCGAACATCACGCCGATCTTGAGGCGGATCTGGTTCAGGAAGATCAGCATAGTCTTGGACTTGCTGACCGAGCCGGTGAGCTTGCGCAGCGCCTGGCTCATCAACCGCGCGTGCAGGCCGACGTGGGTGTCGCCCATCTCGCCCTCGAGCTCGGCGCGCGGCACCAGGGCGGCGACGCTGTCGATCACCACGATGTCGATGGCGCCCGAGCGCACCAGCGTGTCGCAGATCTCCAGTGCCTGCTCGCCGCCGTCCGGCTGGCTGAGCAGCAGGTTGTCCACGTCCACGCCGAGCTTGCGGGCATAAATCGGGTCGAGCGCGTGCTCGGCGTCGATGAAGGCGCAGGTGCCGCCGCGCTTCTGCGCCTCGGCAATCGCGTGCAGGGCGAGCGTGGTCTTGCCCGAGCTCTCCGGGCCGTAGATCTCGACGATGCGGCCACGCGGCAGGCCGCCGATGCCTAGCGCCAGGTCGAGCCCGAGCGAGCCGGACGAGATCACCTCGATCTGCTCGTCGCCTGCCTTAGCGCCCATGCGCATGATCGAGCCCTTGCCGAAGGCGCGCTCGATCTGGCCGAGCGCCGCCTCCAGCGCCTTGTTCTTTTCCATGCCGCGTCCTTCCCCTGGGGCGTCCACAACCTCACCGAGTGTTCCCGGCGGCATAACTTTGGGTTTGCGTGTCACAGGCGGGACTGTGTCACAGGTGGCAGCGCCGCAGCAAATGTGTCCATGCCAGGGAATTAGGCACGTGTTCTCTCTTTGTTCAAGGGTCCGCACGACGTTTCCTCGTGCTGCGCCGCGACGGGGTCGTTGCAGCCCCGGTCAGCCGCGCGGTTGCAGGAACCCCGCCAGCAGGTCCGCCAGCGCCGCCGTGCCGTAGGGCTTGGCCAGGAACGCCACGCCGGCCGCCGCCGCCCTGTCGCGAAGTGCCGCGGTCGCGTAGCCGGAGGTCAGCACCGCCGGCAGGCCCGGCAGGCGGCGGCGCACGGTGTCCACGAGCGCGAGCCCGTCGCCATCGGGCAGCATCAGGTCGGTCACCATCGCGCAGGGCACGAGGGCGCCGTCCTCCGCGGCCGCGGCCGCGGCCGCGGCGCTGTCCACAGCGACCACGCGCCACCCGGCCCGCGACAGTGCCCGCTCGCCCAGGCGCAGCAGCGCGGGCTCGTCGTCCACCAGAAGCAGCACGCGCTCGCCCGTGGAGGCGGCGCGCGGGAGGGTTTCGCGCCCGGCAGGCTCCGCGAGAGCGTCGGGCGCCGCTTCGTGGCGCGGCAGGTGCACGCGCACGGTGGTGCCCTGTCCGGGCGCCGAGGCGACCTCGAGGAAGCCGCCTGCCTGCCGCACCAGGTCGCGCACGCTGGCCAAGCCGAGCCCGGTCCCGCCCTGCGCGGCGCGGGTGGTGAAGAACGGCTCGAACAGACGCGCCATCACCGCCGGCGACATGCCGGTGCCGGTGTCGCGCACGGCGACGACGACGTAGCGGCCGGGCACCACGGGGTCGCCGAACTGCGACATCGTGTCCGACACGTCACGCTCGCTGCTGGCCACGGTCAGAGCGCCGCCCGACGGCATGGCGTTGCGGGCGTTCAGCGCGAGGTTCATCACCACCCGGTCGAGATCCTCCGGGTCGATCGCCGCCGCCGCCGCGTCCGCCAGTCCCGGCGCCAGCGTGAACGCGACGCCGCCGAGCACACGCCGCAGCCGCGCCTCCATGGCGCGCAGCGTCGTGTCGATGCGGCACGACGCGATGCCGGCGGGGCGCCGCTCGCCGTCGAGCAGCTGCCGCACCAGGCCGGCGGCGCGGCGCGTGGCGTCCCCGATCCCGGCGAACGCCTCGCGCGCCGCCTCGTCCAGCCCGGGCCGGGCCAGCGCCTCGGCCGCCGTCGCCGCGACCACGCCAAGCAGGTTGTTGACGTCGTGGGCCACGCCGGCGGCGCTCCACGCGATCCCGCCCGGCGCCGGCGTGCGCTGCGTCCCGGGCGCGACCCGTTTCGCGGCGTCGTGCCCGTCCTGCGTCGCGGCGTGGGGATGCCGCGCGTCCTCCGGCGATCCCGGGCTGTTCCCGCTCACGAGGCGGCACGCCGGTTGAGGCGCCAGACGTAGGCGACGATCTCGGCGACGGCCTGGAAATGCTCGGTGGGGATCTCCGCGTCCAGCTCCACGCGATACAGGGCGCGCGCCAGCGGCGGGCTGGCCACCAGCGGTACTCTGTGCTCGCGCGCCGCCTCGCGGATGCGCGCGGCCACCTCGTCCACGCCCTTGGCCACCACCTTCGGCGCTCCCCTGCCGCCACGCTCGTAGAACAGCGCGACAGCGTAGTGGGTGGGGTTGGTCACCACCACCGTCGCCGTCGGGATCGCCTGCATCATGCGCTGCCGGGCCCGCGCGCGCTGCAGCTGGCGGCGGCGTCCCTTGACGTGCGGATCGCCCTCGGCCTCCTTGAACTCGTCGCGCTGCTCCTGCTTGCTCATCCGCAGCGACTTGTTGTGCGTGTAGCGCACCCACAGCACGTCGAGCGCCGCGATCCCCGCCTGCGCCGCCACCAGCAGCACCAGGATGTGCAGCACCGCGCGCACCAGGCGGTCGGCCAGCAGTGCCGGCTGCCAGAACGGCGCGTGCCCCAGCGCCGGCAGCTCGCCCCGCATCGCGCGCCAGCAGATCACCCCCAGGAGCGCCAGCTTGGCCAGCGAGCGCGCCGCCTGCACCAGCGTGTCCTTGCCCCCGATCCGCTTCAGCCCGCGACGCGGGTCCAGCCGCGCGAGATCCGGCAGCAGCGCCTTGGTGTTCAGCACGCCCCCGGTCTGCAGCAGCGTCGCCGCGACGCCCGCCACCAGCACCGCGGCGATCAGCGGGCCGCAGATCATCACACCGAACAGCGTCGCCTGCGCCAGCACGGTGCCGGTCCGCGTGGCGTCGAACCCGTCCAGCCCGGCCGGCAGGTGCTGCAGCGCCATCACCCGCTGGCCGAGCTGCGGGCCGAGCATCATCAGCACCATCGTGGCAGCACCCAGGCCGACCAGGTGCGGCACCTCGCGCGAGATCGCGACGCGGCCTTCCTCGCGGGCCTGGTCGAGCCGCTTCTGGCTGGGGGCCTCCGTGCGGTCCTCGCGCTCGGACTCCGCCATCTCAGTGCCCGGGCAGCAGCATGAAGCCGGCGCGCACCGCCTCGCTCCACGCCTCGAGGATGCCGACCAGCAGCAGCGCCACCAGCAGCAGCCCGCCCACGATCTGCCCGGGCACCGCCGCCACGTAGATCTGCAGGTTCGGCACGAGGCGCGCGCACAGCGCCAGACCGAGCTGCCACAGCGTGCCCGCGAACAGCATCGGCGCCGCGAGCTGCATGGCCAGCACGAACCCGTCCGCCACCGCGGCCACGGCCGCCTGCGTCGTGTCCGCCATCGGCAGCAGGTGGCCCGGCGCGACCAGGCGGTAGCTGCCGGCGAGCGCCGCGATCGGCAGGGCATACAGCCCGGTCGACAGCACGAGCAGCGTGGACGCCATGCCCAGCGCCTTGGCCAGCACCGTGGTCTGGCCGAGCTGCTGGTCGGGCTGCAGGATGCTCGACAGCCCGATCATGTAGGACATGATGTTGCCGGCCATCGGCAGGGCCAGCACCAGAAGCCGCGCCAGCCAGCCGAGCAGCCCGCCCGCCAGCAGCTCCGCACCCACCATCAGCAGGTCGCGCCACACGTCGCCGGGCGCGGCCGGCACCAGCGGCGCCACCACCGGCAGCAGCAGCAGCGTCATGCCCAGCGTCAGGCCGGCGCGCAGCATCGCGGGCAGCTCGCTCTCGCCGATGCCGGGCAGCAGCAGCACCACGGCGCTGACACGCGACAGCACCAGCACGAAGGCGAACGCCCATCCCGGCAGGGCGGCGACCAGGGCGGCGTCGTCGGGCGTCACGCCGCGGCGCCGCGGCGCGGCGACGGCGGCGCGCTCACTGGCTGCCGACCGTGATCATGCGGTCGAACAGGCTCTGGGTGAAGGCGCTCAGGGTGGCCAGCATGAACGGGCCGAGCAGGGCCAGCACGGCGCCGATCACCACGACCTTGGGCACGAAGGCCAGCGTGGCCTCGTTGATCTGGGTCACCGCCTGCACGAGCGAGATCACCAGCCCGATGCACAGCGCCGATATCAGCGGCGGCGCGCCAAGCTTGAGGGCGACCATGACCGCGTCGTGCAGCGCGAGCCCCACGTCGACTTCCTGCATCAGGCCTCCTGGCGTTTTGCCGAGGGCGTCGGATCGGCGCGGTGCGCGCCGGTCAGATCGCCATGCGCATGATGTCCTGGTACGCCTGGACCACGCGGTCGCGGATCGCGACAGTGGACTGCAGCGCCAGTTCCGCCTTGGACACCGCGGTGACGACGTCGGTGATGCTGCCGTTGCCGGAGATCGCCTGCATCGACTGCGTGTCGGCGGCGTGGCCTGCGTCCACCGCGCCCTGCATGGCGCGGCCGAGCATGTCGCCGAAACCCGACGCGGCCGTGCCGCCCGTGGCGCCGGCCGCATCCGTGCCGGTGTCGACGCGGCTGTAGGCGCCGACCGCGTCGGCCGCGCGCATGGCGAGCTGGATCGTGCTCACTTCAGCATCTCGATCGCACGCGTCAGCATGCCGCGCGACACCTGCATCACGTTCAGGTTGGCGCTGTAGGAACGCTGCGCCTCGCGCATGTCCATGATCTCGACGAAGCTGTTGACGTTGGGGGTGCGCACGTAGCCGCGCGCGTCGGCGGCCGGGTTCGACGGGTCGTATTTCACGGGAAACTGGGACTTGTCGGTGCCGACCTTCTTCACGCCGACCGTGGCGGCACCCAGCGCGGGATCGAGGCGCTGCTCGAAGGTCACGGTCTTGCGGCGGTAGGGGGCAACGTCCGGGCTGCTGCCCGTGCTGTCCTGGTTCGCCAGGTTCTCGGCGATGACGCGCAGGCGCGATGTCTGCGCGTCCATGCCGCGGGCGGAAATGCTGAGCGCTGTGGTCAGGTCCATGCCCGTTCTCCTCAGGACGACTTGCCGTAGGCGGTCATGAACAGACCCATGTACTTGTGGTAGAGGCCGGTCACGAGCTGCTGGGTGCCGTCGGAGTCGGCGACCTTGGCGAGCTCGTCCTCCAGGCTGACGGTGTTGCCGTCCACCGCGCGCTCATGGGCGCGGTCGAGCTTGCGGCTCGACGCGGACACCGCGGTGCCGAGGCTGGCGGAACCGCCCTCCGATGGGCGCAGCGCGAGCTTGCCGAGCTGGGTCGCGAACGGCGAAAGGTCGCTGCTCCGGTAGCCGGGCGTGTCCGAGTTGGCGATGTTCTGCGACAGCAGCGCCTGACGCTTGTCCACCCAGGCGAGCCTGCGCTCGGCGAGTCCGAACAGGCCGATATCGGCGGGGTCCATGGCGAGCTCCGATCTGCTTGCCGGCAGCATCCCACCGCCGGGTTAGCGAACCGTGAAGGACGGCATTAACCCGGCCTTCATGCGCATGGGATGTGATGGCCCCAATGACGCTGCACGCCATCTTTCCTGTCGCTGACCGTTCCGCCGACCAGCGTGCGGCGGATGCGGCGCGCCACCTCGGCGCGCAGCTGATCGCGACCCTGTCGACGGCGCGCATCCTGGTCGAGAGCGGGCGCGAGGTTGACCTGTCGGGCGCCCAGGACAGTGTCGGCCAGCTCTGCGCCCGCATCCTCGACCTGCCGCCCGCGAACGGCCGCGAGCTCCTCGACGTGCTGCAGGCCGTGCAGGCCGAGGTCGACCGGACCACCGCCGCCCTCGAGCTGCGCACGAGCGCCTGAGCCGCTTCCCCCAATCCGCCGCCAAAAAGGCCGCGCCATCATGTTCTCGAACAGCCTTTCGACCCCCCCGCTGGCCGCCGCTGCCGCACTGTGCGCCGTGGTGGCGCTCATCCTGCTCGCCAGCCGCGGCGCCAGGCTGCTGGGCGTGGCGGGTCGCATCCGCGCCGGGCAGCGCATGGCGGTCACCGAGACCATCCCGCTCGATGCCAGGCGCCGACTGCACCTGGTGACCGTCGACGGGCGGGCGGTGATGCTGCTGACAGGCCCGGACTCCTCCGCCGTGGTCGGGTGGCTGCCGGAGTCGAGGCCGTGAGCCGGCGCGCGCTGCTGCTCGTCGCGGCCCTGGTCCTGCTGCTGCCGTTCGCGGCCCACGCCCAGTCGCTCAGCATCGACCTCGGCCAGCCCGGCCAGGCCGGCGCCACCAGCCGGCTCGTGCAGATTACCGCTCTGGTCACCGTGCTGTCGCTGGCGCCCAGCCTTCTGGTGATGGTCACGGCTTTCACCCGCATCGTGATCGTGCTGTCGCTGCTGCGCGGCGCCTTGGGCGCGCAGGGAACTCCGCCCAACACCGTGATCATCGGCCTCGCGCTGTTTCTGACGTTCTTCGTCATGCAGCCGGTGCTCGACCAGGCCTGGACCGCGGGGCTGATGCCGCTCGCCGACGGGAAGATCGGCGAAATGGACGGCCTCAGGCTGTCCGCCGAGCCGTTCCGGCACTTCATGACGGCCAACCTGCGCGACGCCGACCTGCAGCTCTTCCTCGACCTCGGTCACCTGCCGCACCCGGCGACCGCTGCGGACACCCCGTGGCGGGCGTTGGTGCCCGCCTTCATGGTGGGCGAGCTGCGCAGGGCCTTCGAGATGGGCTTCCTGCTCTACCTGCCGTTCCTGGTCATCGATCTGGTCGTCTCCAGCGTGCTGATGAGCCTGGGCATGATGATGCTGCCGCCGGCCGCCGTGTCGCTGCCGTTCAAGCTGATCTTCTTCGTGCTCGTAGACGGCTGGCGGCTCGTGTGCGGCAGCCTCGTGCAAAGCTTCGCTTCCTCGTGACGCTCGCACTTTGCGGGATCTTCGCGCCCGGATTGTACCCAAAGGCAGCAAGTTCCGGGTACGCGACCACCAACCTCCGGCTTCGACACAAGCCGGTTAGGATGCCCGTAGGTGATCGTATTCCCACGCGGCGACGCGTGCATCCACCGGGTTCGCCGCCTCGTTCAGGGTGGCGAGCGCGTGTGAGACGCGACGTGCTTCACGACGAGGGTCACCCGGTGCAACCCCTCCGCTCCACGGCGTTCAGACCGCAGCAGGAGAGCACGATGCAGCAGCCCCATACGGAAGAGACCATCGAGCACACGGATGGTCAGCAGAACACGGGCAACCACAAGAAGCCCGGCGCGCCGGACCAGGGAGGAGCCGACAAGTTCGGGGGCACGCGAAGCGGGGCGGAGAACGTCGAGCACGCGCCCGGGACCACCGGCGACCAGGCGCCCAAGGACGCTGTTCCCTGAGAGCCGGCCACCTGACGCCGATGTTCTACCGCAGGCAGTCCGCGATGTAGGGCGGCAGCGCGAAGGCTGCCGCCTGCACCTCCGGGCTCCAGTATCGTGCGAGGTCCGTGATGCCGGCAGCAGCGGCCCGCTCGCGGATGACGGCGACATCGTCGTGGAACGCTGGTGGGGACCGTGACGCCAAGCCCAGGGTCATGAAGCCGCCGACGTAGGTCGGGACCGCTGCCACATAGGCGGTGACGTGGGGGAAGTGCCGGCTTCGCCGCTTCGACGTCTCGGCAAGCTCCTGCGGCTGCATGAATGGCACGCCGCACTGGTTGACCACCAGCCCGGCAGGCGTCAGGACCCTGGCACACTGCTGGTAGAACGCGTCGGTGAAGAGGGTCTCCCCCACGCCGACAGGGTCGGTGCTGTCGACGATGATGACGTCGAAGGCGCCGTCCGCGGCCCTGATGACGTGGTCAATTCCGTCGCCCACGATGACGGTGGCTCGCGGATCATCCCAGGCCGTCCCGCCGATTGCCGGCAGGAACTCGCGCGCGAGACGGATCACCTCGCCGTCGATTTCCACCATCACCGCGCTCTCGACCTGACGGTGCTGCAGAACACGGCGGAGCACCCCGCCATCCCCCGCCCCGATGATCAGGACGCGCCGCGCGTCGCCATGCACCAGGAGCGGCACGTGGGCGATCATCTCCTGATAGACGAATTCATCCGCCTCGGTGATCTGGACTGCACCGTCGAGCAACAGAACTCGACCATGCCCTTCGGTTTCTACGATGACGATGTCCTGCATCGCACTTCTAGTGCGTGCAAGCTCGCGCACGACCCTGAAGCGCTGCCCCCAGCCGGGGTACAGCGTCTCGTTGATCCAGTGCTCGCTCATGGCTTCTGTTCCTTGGCACGCGGGAAGTCTCGGGTTCCGTGCAGAGGCTTCCCGGCCAAGCAGCCTAGAACACGCGGCCGCGCCGCTGCTCGTCGATCTCGACCCTGTCGGCCTGGAACAGCGTCTGCATCACGGGGATTGCCAGATGCGGATCGCAAGCACCGCACATGAAGATGTCGACGGCCGCGAAGTCCCGCTCCGGCCAGGTGTGGATCGAGATATGGCTTTCCGCCAGGACGATCACCCCGGACACGCCACCATTGGGCGAGAAATGATGGAAATGACTGTGCAGGATGGTCGCACCCGCCGCGAGTGCTGCACGACGCAAGGTGCGGTCAATCGCGTCGGGATCGGCGAGGTTGGTCGCTCCCCACAGGTCGACGAGAAGATGCGCGCCCGCATACTTCATCCCGTCCTTCTCGACAAAGTAATCCTTCTGCTCCCCGTCGGCGAAAGCCGGAAGAGAAGCGGCGGACATCTGGTTATTGCTCGGAAGTTCCGAGACCATCCCCAGTTGAGCAAGTGCGTTCATCACGTACCCCCAAACCAGCAGACGGCCTGTTGGACGAATACGTCCCCTTGGGCCAAGGTCGCCGGAGATAGGGACTATGGGAC
>JBPBQX010000230.1:0-9901 GCA_050955025.1 Janthinobacterium lividum | reverse complement strand
TAGTGGAACAGGTCCTGCTCGGCCTTCTTGCCGGTGAGCACGACCTTCTCGGCGTTGATGACGACGATGTTGTCGCCGCAGTCCACGTGCGGGGTGAACTGCGCCTTGTGCTTGCCGCGCAGGCGCTGGGCGATGATCGTCGCGAGCCGGCCCAGAACCAGGCCCTCCGCGTCGATCAGGGTCCAGCCCTTGCTGACCTCCGCAGGCTTCAGCGAATGCGTTGACTTGAACATGGGCGTTCCCGTGACCTCGATATGCCGCGCTGTATCCGCCCCGAACCGTGCCCCGTCAAGGACTTCCGCCCCCTGGTATCATGCTACCACACGCCCTCTGCCTTGCTTGTAATGCCAGTCCAGGGCGGCTCGCCCTGGCGGAGTCCAGAGGCAGAGCCTCTGGTCTTGCTCGCTTCCTCCCCGTGCCCCATGCCCCCCGCATGACCCCGCCCCCCGTCCACGTGATCGGCGCGTCCGGCCGCTCCGGCGCCGCGCTGTGCCGCGCCCTCCTCTCCCGGGGCACGCCGGTGGTGGCCGTGGTGCGCAGCCCGGAGCGCCTGGCCGCCGCCGGCCTGCCCCCCGGCCTGGCCGTGCGCACCGCCGACCTGACGAGCCCCGGCGCGCTCGCCGCCGCGCTGTCCGGCGCGACGAGCGTGGCGAGCCTGGCCCACGCCCGCCACGCCGCCGCGATCCTGTCCGCGTCGCCGCCGGGCGCGCGATATGTGTTCCTGGGCAGCACGCGCATGCACACGCGCTGGCCCGACGCGCACGGCCTGGGCGTGCGGGCGGGCGAGGCGGCGTTCCTCGGCTCCGGCCGCGCGGGCGTGATGCTGCACCCGACGATGATCTACGGCGCCCAGGGCGAGGACAACGTGCAGCGCTTGGCCGCCCTGCTGCGCCGCCTGCCCGCCTGGCGCGGCCGGCCGCTGGTGCCCCTGCCCGGCGGCGGCCGCGCCCTGGTGCAGCCGATCCACCAGTCCGACGTCACCGCCTGCGTGCTGGCCGCCCTGGCGCACCCCTGGGACGGCCCCCACGCCCTGACGATCGCGGGGCCAGAGGCCGTGCCCTACGCGGAGTTCGTCCGCCTGGTCGCCCGCGCCGCCGGCCTGCCCGCGCCGCGCGTGGTGGCCGTGCCCGTCGCCCCCTTGGTCGCCGCCACGCCCCTGACCCTGCTGCCGTTCCTGCCACGCGTCCGCCCCGGAGAGCTGCGCCGCCTGCTCGAGGACAAGGCATTCGACACCGCCCCGATGCGCGCCGCCCTCGGCGTCACGCCGGTCGCGCTGGCGCAGGGCCTCGCCGCCACCTTTGCGCGGCCGCCAGCCCTCACCGCAACGTGACCCGCACCCGCCGCGACCGCGCCCGCGCGCCGCGTTGATGCACCACATCCAGGCGGCCGCCCTCGCATCCGGGCCGGCCGTGCCTCCCCCCGCGATGCCGCGCACCCGAAGGACGGGACCCCATGAAGATTTCCACCATTGCCGGGTTCGCCGCCCTGCTCCTCGCCACCCCGGCCCTCGCGCAGTCGGTGGCCCCGCCCCCTGGCCTGTCCGTCCAGGGCGAGTCGATCGGCATCGCCCCCCCGAACCCGACCCAGGGCGACGCCTCCGGCATCCCCGGCCCCGCGTTCCACATCTTCGGCATCCCCGTGGGCATCAGCGCCCCCGTGAACGCGCCCTACATGAACTCGGCCACCACGACCTTCGCCGGGCAGCCCATGAACGGCGCCGACGCCGTCGTGGCGCGCAGCATGGGCGGCAACGCCGGCGAGTAGCCCGCCCCGCCACGCGGCAGCGACCCAAGGCCCGCGGCTCCTCGCCTCGGGCCTTTTTCGTGCGCGCGAAAGCAAGCAAGGCCAGAGGCTCTGCCTCTGGACTCCGCCAAAGGCTGCGCCCTTGGAACGCGTCCCTTAAGTCAAGGGATCAAAGGGTCCTCGGACCCTTTGCGGGTCCGGGCAGGGCCCGACCTTGCCTGCCTTCCGGGACCTGACACCCGAATGGGGATCTCTTGGGGCGAGCGATGGGACTCGAACCCACGGCATCCAAGACCACAACCTGGCGCTCTACCACCTGAGCTACGCCCGCCACCAAGAGGGCCGTGATCTAGGAGATCGGCCCGCGGGCGTCAACGCCCCAGCGCCGCCCCCAGCCGCCCCAACGCCGTCTCCAGAACCTCCGCGCGCTTGCAGAACGCGAACCGCACCAGGCTACGCGGAGGCTCCGCGTCGTAGAACGCCGACAGCGGGATCGCCGCGACCCCCGCCTTCTCCACCATCCAGCGGCAGAACGCCGCGTCGTCCTCGCCCGAGAGCCCCGCGATGTCGGCGACCACGAAGTAGCTCCCCGCCGCCGGCAGCACCGCGAACCCCAGCCCCGCCAGCCCCGCCGAGAGCTGGTCGCGCCGCGCCCGCATCCCGTCCGCCAGCGCCGTGAAGTAATCGCCGTCCTTGCGCAGCCCGTGCGCGACGCCGCGCTGCAGGTTCGGCGCGGTGGCGAAGGTCAGGTTCTGGTGCGCCTTGGCGACCACGGCCGCGAGCGGCGCTGCCGCCGTGACGTAGCCGACCTTCCACCCCGTCAGCGAGAACGTCTTGCCCGCGCTGCCGACCCGCAGGCAGCGCTCGCGCATCCCCGGCAGCGTCATCAGCGGCACGTGGCGCCCGTCGAACACCAGGTGCTCGTAGACCTCGTCGCAGATCGCGTAGGCATCGTGCTCGGCGAGCAGCCCCGCCACGAACCCCAGCTCCTCGGGCGTGAACACCTTGCCCGTCGGGTTCATCGGCGAGTTCAGCAGGATCGCCTTGGTGCGCGGCCCGAACGCCGCCGCCAGCGCGTCCCGCGGCAGCGCCCAGTCCGGCGGCTCCAGCCTGACCAGCCGCGGCACCGCGCCCAGCATCCGCACCACCGGCAGGTAGGTGTCGAACAGCGGCTCGACCAGCACGACCTCGTCGCCCGGGTCGAGCAGCGCCGCCAGGCACGCCGTGATCGCCTCCGTCGCCCCCGACGTCACGACGACCTCGCTCGCCGGGTCGACCGAGAGCCCGTAGTCGCGCGCGTTGGCCGACGCCACCGCCTCGCGCAGCTCCGGCAGCCCGGCGAGCGGCGCATACTGGTTGCGCCCGTCCAGCAGCGCGGCCGCTGCCGCCTCGACGATGTCCGCCGGCCCCTCGGTGTCGGGGAATCCCTGCCCGAGGTTGACCGCGTCGTGGCGCAGCGCCAGCGCCGACATCACCGTGAAGATCGTCGTCCCCGCGTGCGACAGCCTCGTGTTCAGCGGCCTCATCGGACATCCCCTCCTGGCGCGGCCACGCCACATGGCCCGCCACGGCCCGGCGCGCAATGCGCTGCACCGCGGACGGGCAGCGCGCGCAGCGCAAGCACAGTTCTCGGGCAGCGGCGGCTGGCGCGGAAGCGGGCAAGGCCGGAGGCTCCGCTTCCGGGCTCCGCCAAAGGCTGCGCCCTTGGAACGCCTCCCTTAAGTCAATGGGATCAAAGGGTCCTCGGACCCTTTGCGGGTTTGGGCAGAGCCCATGCTTGCTTCTTCCTGTGCCGAACCGCAACGGTCCAGCGCCGTCTCGTTTCGGTCACGTCGAATTGCGCCTGTGGCACGGCGCGTGCAAACCTGCGTTCCCGCTTCCCGACGGAATCGCCGGCGTGGCGGAGAACAGCAGGGAGGCGCCGCTTCATCGCGGGCGCGGGGCGGATGAAGAAGATCGAGGCGGTGGTCAAGCCGTTCAAGCTGGACGAGGTGAAGGAGGCCCTCCACGAGGTCGGCCTCCAGGGCATCACCGTGGTCGAGGCCAAGGGCTTCGGCCGCCAGAAGGGCCACACCGAGCTGTATCGCGGCGCGGAATACGTCGTGGACTTCCTTCCCAAGGTGAAGATCGAGGTGGTCTGCGAGGACGCCCTGGTCGAGCGCGCCTGCGAGGCGATCGTCAACGCCGCGCGCACGGGCCGCATCGGCGACGGCAAGATCTTCGTCACCACGATCGACGAGGTGATCCGCATCCGCACCGGCGAGCGCGGCGAGGACGCCGTCTGAGGCGGCCCGCGACGGCGCAGGCCGCGCGGGACGCTGCTGCACAACGAACACGGACCACCCCCGGTCCGGACGCAAAAGGACAGAGGAAGCGTATGGCGAAGAAACCACCGGTACCGGCCGCGACCAACCACGTCGCACGGGTGATGGAGCTCATGCGCGAGCACTCCGTCGAGTACGTCGACCTCCGCTTCACCGACCCGCGCGGCAAGTGGCAGCACACCGCGCAGCACGTCTCGACCATCGACGAGGACGCGTTCCGCGACGGGATCATGTTCGACGGCTCCTCGATCGCCGGCTGGAAGGCGATCAACGAGTCCGACATGATCCTCATGCTCGACCCCGAGACCGCGGTGATGGACCCGTTCGCCGCCAAGCCGCAGATGATCATCTTCTGCGACGTGGTCGAGCCGTCCACCGGCCAGTTCTACGCCCGCGACCCGCGCGCCACCTGCAAGCTCGCCGAGGCCTACGTGAAGGCCAGCGGCGTGGGCGACACGGTGATCTGCGGCGCCGAGGCCGAGTTCTTCGTCTTCGACAGCGTGCGCTTCGGCACGGGCCGCAACTACTCGATGCACCAGCTCGACAGCATCGAGGGCCCCGAGGCCTCGATGAAGGACTACCCCGAGGGCAACATGGGCCACCGCCCCGTCGTCAAGGGCGGCTACTTCCCCGTGCCGCCCGTCGACACCGAGGTCGACCTGCGCGCCGAGATGCTCTCGACCATGGGCGAGATGGGCCTGGTCATCGAGAAGCATCACCACGAGGTCGCGCAGTCCCAGCACGAGCTCGGCACGCGCTTCACGACGCTGACCAAGATGGCCGACCAGATGCAGATCTACAAGTACTGCGTCCACAACGTCGCGTACAGCTACGGCAAGACCGCGACCTTCATGCCCAAGCCGATCTACGGCGACAACGGCACCGGCATGCACACGCATCTGTCGATCTGGAACCAGGGCAAGCCGCTGTTCGCCGGCAATGCCTACGCCGACCTGTCCGAGCTGTGCCTCTACTTCATCGGCGGCATCATCAAGCACGCCAAGGCCTGCAACGCCTTCACCAACCCGTCCACCAACAGCTACAAGCGCCTCATCCCCGGCTTCGAGGCGCCCGTGCTGCTCGCCTACTCCGCGCGCAACCGCTCGGCGTCGTGCCGCATCCCCTACACGACCAACCCGAAGGGCAAGCGCGTCGAGGTCCGCTTCCCCGACCCCAGCGCCAACCCCTACCTCGCGTTCTCGGCGCTGCTGATGGCCGGCATGGACGGCATCAAGAACAAGATCCATCCCGGCGACGCCATGGACAAGGACCTCTACGACCTGCCCCCCGAGGAGCTGCAGGGCATCCCGACGGTGTGCGGGAGCCTGCGTGAGGCGCTCGGCGCGCTCAAGGCCGACCACGACTTCCTGCTCGAGGGCGACGTGTTCAGCACCGACCAGATCGAGAGCTACATCGCCCTGAAGTGGCAGGAGGTGTACAAGTTTGAGCACACCCCGCACCCGGTCGAGTTCGAGATGTACTACTCGGTCTGACGCCGGCCCGGCGCCGCGCCGCCCGCAGGGGTGGCGCGGCGCCTCTTCCTGCCGCCCTGTTCCCCCGCCCGCGATCCTGCTCTACGCACGCGCTCCTGCACGGGAGCCACCACCCATGACCGAAGCCCGCACCGGCCGCCTGGAGATCGTCTCCGACGCCATCTGCCCCTGGTGCTACATCGGCAAGCGCCGGCTCGACCGCGCCCTGCCCCGCATCGCCGCCGGCGGCGTCCGCCTCGCCGTCCACTGGCGCGCCTTCCAGCTCAACCCCGCGATGCCTCCCGCCGGAATGCCGCGCGCCGAATACCGCATGGCCAAGTTCGGTTCGGCCGCCCGTTCCGCCGAACTCGACGCCCAGGTCACGGCCGCCGCGGCGGACGCCGGCCTCGCCCTGCGCCTCGACCGCATCGCGCGCACGCCGAGCACCGTCGACGCTCACCGCCTCACGGCCCTCGCCGCCCGCTCCGGCCGCCAGGACGCGCTCGTGGAGGGCCTGTTTGCCGCCTACTTCGCCGAGGGCCAGGACATCTCCGACCACGCTGTCCTGCTCGTCTGCGCCGACGCCGCCGGCCTGCCGCACGCCGAGGCCGCCGCCTGCCTCGCCGGCGACGAAGGCCGCGCCGAGGTCCTCGCCGAGGACGCGGGCTTCCGCGCCGCCGGCCTCTCCGGCGTGCCGACCTTCATCCTGGAGGGCCACGTGCTGTTCTCCGGCGCCCTGCCGTCGGACACGATGGCCGAGGGGATCACCGCCGCCGCGAAGGTGCTGCTCGCGTAGGAAAAGGCCAGGGCGCTGCCCTGGACCCGCCAGGGCGAGCCGCCCTGGACCGGCTCTACTCGTCCGCGGCCAGGCGCGCGGCCTGGTCCTCGGCCGTCAGCGCGTCCACGAACTCGTCGAGATCGCCCGCCATCACCCGCTCGATCTTGTAGAGCGTCAGGTTGATCCGGTGGTCGCTCACCCGCCCCTGCGGGAAGTTGTAGGTCCGGATCCGCTCGCTCCTGTCGCCCGTGCCCACCTGGCTCTTGCGGTCCGCCGAGCGCGTCGAGTGCAGCTGCGCCCGCTGCGCCTCATACAGGCGCGCCCGCAGGATCTTCATCGCCTTCGCCCGGTTCTTGTGCTGGGAGCGCTCCTCCTGCATCGCGACGACGACGCCGGTCGGCAGATGCGTGATCCGCACCGCGCTCTCCGTCTTGTTCACGTGCTGTCCGCCCGCGCCGGACGCGCGGTAGACGTCGATGCGCAGGTCGCTCTCGTTGACCTCCACGTCCACCTCCTCCGCCTCCGGCAGCACCGCCACCGTCACCGTGGACGTGTGGATGCGCCCCTGGTTCTCCGTCGTCGGAACCCGCTGCACCCGGTGCACGCCCGACTCGTACTTCAGCCGCGCGAACACGTTGCGCCCCGTGATCTCCGCCATGCCCCCCTTGAGCCCGCCCAGCCCGGTGTCGTCGTACTCCATGATCTCGAAGCGCCAGCCATGCGCCTCCGAGTACTTCTGGTACAGCCCGAACAGCTCGGCCGCGAACAGCGCCGCCTCGTCCCCGCCCGCCGCCGGCCGCAGCTCCAGGATCGCGCTCCGGGCGTCCGCCTCGTCCTTCGGCAGCAGCGACAGCCGGATCTCGTGCGCCAGCGCCGGCAGCCGCTCGCGCAGCCCCTCCAGCTCCGCCTGCGCCAGCTCGCGCATCTCCGGGTCGGCCAGCATCGCCTCCGCCTCCGCCGCCTGCGCCTCGGCCGCGCGCAGCTCCTCGATCCGCGCCACCACCGGCTCCAGCTCCGACAACTCGCGCGACGCCTTCGTGAACGCCTCGCCGCCCACGCCCGTCGCGGACAGGTCCGAGCGCAGCTCCTCGGCCCGCGCCACGATGCGGTCCAGGCGGGCGGCGCCGCTCACGAGCGGGGCTCCGGAAGCAAGGAAGGCCAGAGGCTCTGCCTCTGGACTCCGCTCAAGGCAATGCCTTGAGAATCCATTTGATAAGGAAGGAGTAGGCTGTGCATGGGCCTCAACGCTTGCCTGCTTCCGGGGTGGGTTTCCAAAGGCCCCTGGCCTTTGGCGGGTCCGGGCAGAGCCCGGCCTTGCTTCCTGCCTTGCCGCCCAGCGCCCGCGCCAGCCCGAACACGCTGATCGCCGACCAGAACACCTCGATCATCACCGACGGCAGGTTGAACGTCTCCAGCAGCGACAGGAAGATCAGCAGCGACCCCAGCAGGTTGCCGCCCGGGTAACGCCAGTCCGCCGCGTCCAGCCGCCCCATCTGGTTGAGCAGGTAGAGCCCGGAGATCAGCAGCGCCCCCGCGACCCCGGCGGCGTTGGCCAGCACCCCCTACCCCGCCGGCGCATCGGGCGCCACCCGGCGGGCCAGCACCGCCGCCACGTCGCCCAGCGCCACCTCCTCCTGCGCCCCGGCCCGCAGGTCGCGGAGCTGTGCTGCGCCGCGCGCCAGCTCGTCCTCGCCCAGGATCACGGCATAGGCCGCGCCGATGCGGTTCGCCCGCTCCATGCGCTTCTTCAGGGTGCCGCGGTACGCCATCTCCGCGCGCAGCCCGGCGCCGCGCAGCGCCCGCAGCACGTCCACCGCGGCCGCCTCCGCCGCCTCGCCGACCGGCACCACGGCGACGACTTCCGGCCCGGCCGGCACGCCTTCCATCAGCATGGACAGCCGCTCGATCCCCGCCGCCCAGCCGATCGCGGGCGTCGCCGGCCCGCCCATCTCGGCGACCAAGCCGTCGTAGCGCCCGCCGGCCAGCACGGTGCCCTGCGCGCCGAGCCGCTCGGTCACGAACTCGAAGGCGGTGTGGCTGTAGTAGTCCAGCCCGCGCACGATCCGCGGGTTCTCCCGAAACTCGACCCCGAAGCGGTCGAGCCCGCGGCGCACCGCGTCGAAGAACGCCCGCGCCGGCTCCGTCAGGTGCGGCCCGATCACCGGCGCGTCGGCCACGACCCTGCGGTCGCCGTCGTCCTTGCTGTCGAGCACGCGCATCGGGTTGCGCTCCAGCCGCAGCGCGCTCTCGGCCGACAGCTCCGCCCGCCGCTCCTCCAGGTAGGCCACCAGCGCCGCCCGGTAGGCCGCCCGGCTCTCCGCGTCGCCCAGCGTGTTCAGCTCCAGCACCACGCCCTGCTCCACGCCCAGCGCGCGCAGCACGTCGCGCCCGCACGCGATCGCCTCCGCGTCGGCCATCGGCTCGGCGGCGCCGATCCACTCCGCGCCGACCTGGTGGAACTGCCGGAAGCGCCCCTTCTGCGGCCGCTCGTAGCGGAACATCGGCCCGGCGTAGAACACCTTCTGCGGCAGGGACTGCGTCAGCCCGTTGCTGACCAGCGCCCGGCAGATCCCCGCCGTGCCCTCCGGCCGCAGCGTCAGCCGGTCGCCGCCACGGTCGTCGAACGAGTACATCTCCTTGGTCACGACGTCCGACGTGTCGCCGAGCGTGCGCAGGAACACCTGCTCCGCCTCGAAGATCGGCGTCTGCCACTCGTCGAGCCCGTAGAGCCCGGCGACGCGCCGCGCCTCGCCCACGACATGCGCATACCGTCGCTGCTCGTCGCCGATGAGGTCGTGCGTGCCGCGCGGGGCCTGCAGGCCGGCCATTAGACGCACGCGCCGGGACGCCGCCCCGGCCTCCCGAAACCCTGGAACACCATGACTGGAGGCTTTCTTCAGTTGCGCGGGTCCGGGGGCGCTCGCCCCCGGCGGGTCCAGGGCGGAGCCCTGGCCTTGCTACTCGGCGGCCGCCGACATCCCCTCGGCGAGCGCCTTCTTCGCGCTCTCCTCGGCCTGGATCGCCGCGACCTTCGCCTCGACCTGCGCCACGATGTGGTCGACCATGGAGGCGCCGTCGATGGTATGGTCCTGCTTGCCGGCCGAGTACACCATGTGCCGGTTGTTGCCGCCGCCGGTGAGGCCCACGTCGGTCATCAGCGCCTCGCCCGGCCCATTCACCACGCAGCCGATGATGGACAGCGTGACCGGCGTCTCGATGTAGGCGAGCCGCTCCTCGAGCTGCTGCACCGTCTGGATCACGTTGAACCCCTGGCGCGCGCAGGACGGGCAGGAGATGACCTTCACGCCGCGGTTGCGGATGCCCAGCGTCTTGAGCATGTCCCAGCCGACGTAGACCTCCTCCTCGGGCTCCGCGGACAGGCTGACGCGCACGGTGTCGCCGATCCCCGCCCACAGCAGGTTGCCCAGCCCGATCGCGCTCTTGACCGTGCCCGCGCGCTTGCCGCCCGCCTCGGTGATGCCGATGTGCAGCGGGTGGTCGCACTGCTCGGCGAGCTGCTGGTAGGCGGCGACCGCCATGAACACGTCGGACGCCTTCACGCTGATCTTGAACTCGTGGAAGTC
>JBPBQX010000229.1:0-10154 GCA_050955025.1 Janthinobacterium lividum | reverse complement strand
CTCGGGGCCGGAGGCGAGGAGCGTCGCGAGGTCGGGGAAGCAGGGGACGCCGTCGAGGGTGGCGTTGCGGCTGGCGATGGCGGCGAGCTCGATGCCGGGGGTGCGGGCGATGGAGGGGAGGTGCTGGTCGCGGGCGATCTTGCCCAGGCCGACGAGGGCGAGGCGGATCATGGCGTGTTGCCGGGGTGCGGCGCCCGGGGAGGAAGGAAGCGAGTTCTTTCCTGAACGAAAGAACCGAAGAACTTCCGCTCGTTGGGGTCCGGGTTCTTATGGGCAAAGTCTTTTTGCTTCTTTTTCTTCAGAAAAAGAAGACTCTTGCCTGGCTTTGCTGGCCGGGCGACGGCGCGCCCTAGCGGTCCCAGCGGAGCACCAGCGGGTCGAGGCGGCGCGCGATCCGGAGCAGGCCGGCGCGGGTCTCGGGGTGCAGGGGGACGAGGGGGGCGCGGACGGCGTCCGACGCGATCACGCCGCCCTCGGCCATGAGGACCTTGCAGGCGAGCAGGCCGCACTGGCGGTTCTCGTGGTTGATGAGGGGGAGCCAGCGGGCGTAGGCGGCGGCGGCGTCGTCGGGGCGGTGGTCGAACCAGGCGTCGGTGATGGCGCGGATGCCGTCGGGGTAGGCGCCGCCGGTCATGGCGCCGGTGGCGCCGGCTTCCAGGTCGGCCATGAGGGTGATGGCTTCTTCGCCGTCCCAGGGGCCCTCGACGGCGTCGCCGCCGAGCTCGATCAGGCGGCGCAGCTTGTCGGCGGCCTGGGGGACCTCGACCTTGAAGTAGGAGACGTGCTCGATCTCGCGGGCGAGGGTGGCCAGGAAGGCGGCGGGGAGGGGGGAGCCGGCGACGGGGGCGTCCTGGATCATCACGGGGATGTCGATGGCGTCGGACACGGACTGGAAGAAGCCGCGGACGCCGAGCTCGGGCACGCGGATCGTGGCGCCGTGGTAGGGGGGCATGACCATGACCATCGCGGCGCCGGCGTCCTGGGCGGCGCGGGAGCGGGCGGCGCAGATCGCGCTGCTGAAGTGCGTGGTGGTCACGATCACGGGGACGCGGCCGGCGACGTGCTCCAGCACGCAGCGCATCACGCGGTCGCGCTCCTCGTCGGTGAGGACGAACTGCTCGGAGAAGTTGGCGAGGATGCACACGCCGTGGCTGCCGGCGTCGATCATGAAGTCGATGGCGCGGCGCTGGCCGTCGAGGTCGAGCGTGCCGTCGGCGTGGAACACCGTGGGGGCGACGGGGAAGACGCCGCGGTAGGGGCCTGCGTGCATCGGGCGCGCCCTCAGTGGTTGTCGCGGGGGACGGGCGAGCCGGTGCGGCCCACGAGGAAGTCGAGGTCGGCGCCGTCGTTGGCCTGGTTCACGTGGTCGACGTACATCTTCAGGTAGCCGCGCTGCGCGTGGGCCGGCGGCGGGGTCCAGGCGGCGCGCCGCTCGGCCAGCTCGGCGTCGTCGACGTGCAGGTGCAGGGTGCGGGCCTCGACGTCGAGGGTGATGAGGTCGCCGTTGCGCACCAGGGCGAGCGGGCCGCCGGCGGCCGCCTCGGGGGCGACGTGGAGGACGACGGTGCCGTAGGCGGTGCCGGACATGCGGGCGTCGGAGATGCGGATCATGTCGCGCACCCCCTCGCGCAGCAGCTTCGTGGGGATCGGCATGTTGCCGACCTCGGCCATGCCCGGGTAGCCCTTCGGGCCGCAGTTCTTCAGCACCATGATGCAGCTCGCGTCGATGTGCAGGGTCTCGTCCTCCACGCCGTCGTGCATCTCCTCGACGTTCTCGAACACCACGGCGCGGCCGGTGTGGCGCATCAGCTCGGGCGAGGCGGCGGACGGCTTGATCACCGCGCCGTCGGGCGAGATGTTGCCGCGCAGGATCGCCATGCCGGACTCCGGCTTGAACGGCAGGTCGGGTTTCGTGATGACCACGTCGTTCCAGCACTGCGCGTCGGACACGTTCTCCCAGATCGTGCGGCCGTTGGCGGTGGGGGCATCGCGGTGGAGCAGGCCCTGCTCGCCGAGGCGGCGCAGCACCACGGGCAGGCCGCCGGCGTAGTAGAAGTCCTCCATCAGGTAGCGGCCCGAGGGCATCAGGTCGACCAGGCAGTGGACGCCGCGGCCGAGGCGGTCGAAGTCGTCGAGCGACAGCTCCACGCCGATGCGGCGCGCGATCGCGATCAGGTGGACCACGGCGTTGGTCGAGCCGCCGATCGCGGCGAGCGTGCGGATCGCGTTCTCGAAGGACTCGCGGACCAGGAGCTTGGAGAGGACGAGGTCCTCGCGGACCATCTCGACGATGCGGCGGCCGGCGGTGCGGGCCAGCTCGTTGCGGCGGGCGTCGACGGCGGGGATCGCGGCGTTCTCGGGCAGGCCGACGCCGAGCGCCTCGACCATGGACGCCATCGTGGACGCCGTGCCCATCGTCATGCAGTGGCCGGCGGAGCGGTTCATCGCCGACTCCGCCTCGTGGAACTGCGCCAGCGTGATCTCGCCAGCGCGCAACTGCTCGCTCATGGAGATGATGTTGGTGCCCGAGCCGATGATCTGGCCGCGGTAGACGCCGCGCAGCTGGGGGCCGCCGGAGACGCCGATCGTGGGCAGGTCCGCCGACGCCGCGCCCATGATCAGGGCGGGGGTGGTCTTGTCGCAGCCCATCAGCAGGACGACGCCGTCGAGCGGGTGGGCGCGGATCGCCTCCTCCACGTCCATCGACGCGAGGTTGCGGAACAGCATCGCGGTGGGGCGCATCGTCACCTCGCCGAGCGAGGAGACCGGGAACTCCAGCGGGAAGCCGCCCGCGTCCAGCACGCCGTAGCGCACGTGCTCGGCGATGGTGCGGAAGTGCGCGTTGCAGGGGTTCAGCTCGGACCAGGTGTTGCAGATGCCGATCACCGGCCTGCCCTCGAACTGGTCCTGGGGGAAGCCGCGGTTCTTCAGGAACGAGCGGTAGTAGAAGCCCATCTTGTCCTGTCGGCCGAACCACGCCTGGCTGCGCAGCGGCTTGGCCGCAGGATTCCCGCCGTCGGACAACGCCTCGTCTCCCCCTCGTCGCTCCCGACGGGCGGGGCGAGCGTTGCGACCGGAGTACGGGCGTGCCATCCCGGTGTAAAGGCCGGTGTTCCTCACCGGGCATACCAGTTTCGGCATGGCGCCGGGGAGACGTGATGCTGCGCAGCGACCTCCTGGCCCGCACGCCGCTGAAGCTGCGCCACCTGCAGCTGCTCGTGGCGCTGGACGAGACGCGCACCCTGGCGCGCGCGGCGCAGCGCCTGCGCACCACGCAGCCCGCCGCCTCGCGCCAGCTCGCGGAGATCGAGGCCATCGCGGGCGTCGCGATCTTCGACCGCCTGCCGCGCGGCCTCAGCCCGAACGGCTACGGCGAGGTCATGCTGCGACGCGCCCGCATCGCGCTCACCGAGCTGGCGCTCGCCTCGGCCGAGCTGGACGAGATGCGCTCCGGGCAGAGCGGCACCGTGGCGCTCGGCGCGGTCACCGCGCCCGCGCTCGACACGCTGGTGCCCGTGCTCTCCGCGCTGCAGCGCTCCCATTCGCAGCTCCGGCTCACCGTGCAGGTCGAGACCAGCCCGGCGCTGGTGCGGGCACTCGGCGAGAGCCGGCTCGACTTCGTGCTCGCCCGCATGCCCGCCGACGCCGACGCGCGCGCCCTGCACTACCGCGAGGTCGCCGAGGAGGAGCTGGTGTTCCTGGTGCGCGCGGGCCACCCGCTGCTGGAGCGGCCCGGGCTGGGGCTCGCGGAGCTGGCGGGGCTGACGTGGGTGCTGCAGCCGACGGGCACGCTGCTGCGCCGGCGGGTGGAGCTGGCGTTCCGCGCCGCGGGGCTGGCGCCGCCCACGCAGGTGCTCGACACGCTGTCGGTGGTGCTGACGCTGGCCACGGTGATGCGCAGCGACGCGGTCGCCGTGCTCAGCGCGTCGGTCGAGGCGATGTTCGGGCCGGACGGGCCGGTCCGCCGCCTGCCGCCGCTCGCCGACGCGGCGCGCATCGAGGTCGAGCCGTTCGGGCTCATCCACCAGCGCGACCGGCCGTTCTCGCCGGCGGCGCAGCTCGTGTTCGAGGCGGTGGAGGAGGCGCTGTTCGGGAAGGAAGATTGAGGCGCTGCCTCAAACTCCGCCAAGGGAAGCCCCTTGGATGGCTTTACTTAGTAAGGCCAGTCCAGGGCGGCTCGCCCTGGCGGGTTTGGGCAGAGCCCATGCTTGCTGCCTTACCGGAAAGCGCATGGCTCTCGCCGCAGACGGGGATGGCCAGCAGGTGGTTGGCTGGGTAAGGCTCCGGCTCGTTTTCCAAGGACCGCGCGCATGACCCTGACCGGCGAACTCCTGATCGGCGCGTCCGCCCTGCGCGGCAGCGGCGAGGCGTTCCAGGCCACGAACCCCGCGACCGGCGAGTCGCTGTCGCCGGCGTACGCGGGGGCGGAGGCGGCGGAGCTGGAGCGGGCCTGCGCGCTGGCCGACGCCGCGTTCGACAGCTTCCGCGAGACCTCGCCCGAGGCGCGCGCGGCGTTCCTGGAGGCCATCGCCGAGCGGATCGCGGGGCTGGGCGACGAGCTGGTGGAGCGCGCGGTGGCCGAGACCGGGCTGCCGGCGGCGCGCATCCAGGGCGAGCGCGGGCGGACGGTGGGGCAGCTTCGGCTGTTCGCCGCGGTGGTGCGCGACGGGGCGTGGATGGACGTGCGGATCGACCCGGCGATGCCGGGGCGCACGCCGCTGCCGCGCTCGGACCTGCGGCTGCGCATGGTCGGGCTCGGGCCGGTCGCGGTGTTCGGGGCGAGCAACTTCCCGCTCGCGTTCTCGGTGGCGGGCGGCGACACGGCGTCGGCGCTGGCGGCGGGGTGCCCCGTGGTGGTCAAGGCGCACCCGGCGCATCCCGGCACGTCCGAGCTGGTGGGGCGGGCGGTGCAGGCGGCGGTCCGGGACTGCGGGCTGCCGGAGGGCGTGTTCTCGCTGCTGTTCGGCACGGGGAACTGGCTGGGCGGCGCGCTGGTCGCGGACCGGCGGATCGCGGCGGTGGGGTTCACCGGGTCGCGCGCCGGCGGGCTGGCGCTCGTGGGGATCGCGCAGAAGCGGGCGGAGCCGATCCCGGTCTACGCCGAGATGAGCAGCATCAACCCGGTGCTGCTCATGCCGGCGGCGCTGGCGGCGCGGGGTGCCGCGCTGGGCAAGGCGTTCGCGGGGTCGCTGACGATGGGGGCGGGGCAGTTCTGCACCAACCCGGGGCTGGTGCTGGCCGAGCCGGGGCCGGGGCTCGACGGGTTCGTGGCGGCGGCCGTGGAGGCGCTGGAGGCGGGGCCGGGGACGACGATGCTGCACCCCGGGATCTTCCAGGCGTACCAAGCGGGCGTGGAGCGGCTGTCGGGCACGCAGGGCGTGGAGACCCTGGCGCGGGGCAGCGTGGGGGAGGGGGCGAACCGCGGGCAGGCGGCCCTGTTCGCCACGGACGCGGACAGCTTCCTCGCGGACCGCAGCCTGGGCGAGGAGGTGTTCGGCGCGTCCTCGCTGCTGGTGCGCTGCAAGGGCGCGGGCGAGATGGGCGCGGTGCTGCGCCACCTGGAAGGGCAGCTCACGGCGACGGTGCAGATGGACGAGGGCGACACCGAGGCGGTGCGCACGCTGCTGCCGGTGCTGGAGCGGCGGGCGGGGCGCGTGCTGGTGAACGGCTGGCCGACGGGCGTCGAGGTCGGGCACGCCATGGTGCACGGCGGGCCGTTCCCGGCGACGTCGGACTCGCGCACCACGTCGGTCGGCAGCCTGGCGATCCGGCGCTTCCTGCGGCCGGTGTGCTACCAGGACATGCCCGAGGCCCTGCTGCCCGAGGCGCTGCGGCCGGGGAGCACCGTCCAGGTGCCGCGCATGGTGGACGGGGTCGTCGAGCGCGGCTGAAGCAAGGCCGGGCGCTGCCCGGACCCGCCAGGGGCGAGCCGCCCCTGGACCGGCGCGACGGGGAGGCTAGACCGTGAGATCGGTGCCGATGGTGGTGGCGGTGGCGCCGAGCTGGGCGTTGGTCTGCTGCAGGGTGTTGAGCAGCGAGGACGAGGCGAGCGTGGACTGCGCGGCCACGCTCAGCGCCACGATGTCGCCGCCGCCGCCCGAAGCCGCAGGCGCCGCCGGACGCGCCGACGGGCCGGAGGGGGCGTAGGCGGTGGCGGCGGACGCTCCAATGGTCATCGACATCGGCGGAATTCTCCCATGGTGAGGGCGCCGGGGCCTTGCCCGGGTCGGGCGCATCCTGGGTCGTTCCGGTTAACGCGGGGTTAGCGGCGCCCGGTCAGGCCCGGGACTCGTCGCCGGCGAAGCGGCCGGCGCGCATCTCGTCCAGGTCCAGCTCGTGCTCCAGGGCGTGCAGCACCGTGTCGTGGATCTCGCCGGAGCGGTGCAGGCGCAGCAGCTCCTCGCGCCCGGCGGAGACCGCGGCCAGCACCGTGGCGAAGTGCTCGGCGCGCTCGCCGTCCAGGCCGCCGTCCGCCTCGCGGAAGCGCGACACCGCCCGCACCCTGTAGGCGTACTGCTCGACCAGGCGCGGGTGCAGCTCGCGGCCGTCGGGCTGCGTGGAGCGGGCGCGCACCGCGGCGAGCTGGGCGGAGGCCATGCGCAGGCGGGCGTCGGTCTCGCCCAGGCCGGCGGACGACAGCTCCGCCATCTCGCCCACGCCCGCGGCCCGGATCAGCGGCGCCAGCGTGGAGCCCTGCACCAGCACCGTGACCAGGATCACCGCGAAGGTCGCGGCCAGGATGAAGTCGCGCCCGGGGAAGCCCTCGGGCAGCGCCAGGGCCGCGGCCAGGCTCACCACGCCGCGCATGCCCGCCCAGCTGATCACCACCGGCACGCCCAGCGGCGGGTAGGGGTCGCGCCGGCGCAGCGCAGGGGCGAGCGCGCGCACCAGGTAGGTGGTCGGCACGATCCAGGCGAAGCGCGACAGCACCACGGCGGCCACCACCGCGCCCGCCTGCGGCAGCAGCGCGTGCAGGGCGTGCGGGTCCGCGGAGAGGCGCTGCAGCACGCCGCGCAGCGACAGGCCGATGAGGATGAACACCAGGCTTTCCAGCACGAAGATCACGACGTCCCAGACCGCGCGGGCCTGCAGGCGCTGGGCGGCGCCGAGCAGCGTGTGCTGCCGCCAGCCGAGCACGATGCCGCACGCGACCGTGGACAGCACGCCCGACAGGCCGAGCCGGTCCGCGCCGATGTAGGAGCCCCACGCCACCAGCAGGCTGCCCACCGCGCTCAGCTCGGCGTCGCGCAGGCGGCCGAGCAGGGTGCTCGCGGCAAGGCCCGTCACGAGGCCGAACGCGACGCCGCCCGCGACCAGCAGGCAGAAGCTTTCCGCGGCCGCGATCCGGTCGAAGGTGCCGGTGAGTGCCGCGGCCACGGCGAAGCGGTAGAGCACCAGGCCGCTGGCGTCGTTGACCAGGCTCTCGCCCTCCAGGAGCGTGACGATGCGTCGCGGCAGTGCCAGGCCGTGCAGCACCGCCCTGGCCGCGACCGCGTCGGGCGGCGAGACGATGGCGCCGAGCGCGAAGCACGCGGCCCAGGGCAGCCCCGGCACGGCGAGGTGCGCCGCCCAGCCCACCACCAGCGTGGTGAACACCACCGCGCCGACGGCGAGCTGCAGGATGACGCGCAGGTCGGCGCGGAAGTCGCGCCAGGTCGTGAAGTAGGCGCTCGACATCAGCAGCGGCGGCAGGAACAGGACCAGCGACAGCTCCGGGTCCAGGCCGAGGTCGGGCATCCCGGGGACCAGGGCCACGGCCGCGCCGCCCACGATCAGCGTGGCCGCCGTGGGCAGGCGCAGGCGCCGGGCCAGCAGGCTGAGGACGATCGAGGCTGCGATCAGCCCCAGCACGATCTCGAAGCGCGAGGCGAGGGTCAGGGCGGCTCTCCGGTGCGCCGGCGGGTGCCGGGAGCGCGCCGTTGTCAGATCAGCGCCATCTCCGCGTAGCACGCGCAGGCGAGGGCCTGCAGGCCCTGCGGGTCGAGCAGGGTGATGCGGCCGCGCGACTGGCGCAGCAGGCCCTCGTCCTGCAGCGTGGCCATGACCGTGGAGACGCCCGCGCGCCGCACGCCGATCATGCGCGCGATCTGGCTCTGGGTGAGCAGCACGTCGTCGTCGGCGGAGCGGTCGTGGGCCATGAGCAGCAGGCGGCACAGGCGGCTGGGCAGGTCGTGCTTGCCGTTGCACGCCGAGGTCTGCGCGATCTGGCGGAAGAAGGCGTTGATGGCGTCCAGGCACTGCGCGCGCAGCACCGGGGCCTGCGGGATCACCCGGAGGAAGTCCGCCGCCTGCAGCCGCCACGCCCAGCCGGCGACCTCGACGACGGTCTGGTAGGCGGTGACGAGGTCGGGCTGCAGCATGACGGCGGAGCCGCGCACGCCCTCGAAGCCGACCATGCCGATCTGGATGCGCTCGCCGCCGCCGACCTCGGCCAGCAGCGCGAGGAGCCCCTGCTCGACGAAGTACACGGCGTCGACCGGCACGCCCTTCTCGAACAGCACCTGGGAGGCGACCAGGCTCACGCGGAACAGGTGCGGGCGGACCAGCGCCAGCTCCTCGGGCGGCAGCGCCGCGAGGATCCTGTTGCGGCAGGCGGGCTGCGGTGCCTCGGGCCTCGCTTTCGGGTCGGTTGGGACTGGAGGCGGCGTCAACGCATCGTCCCTTTCGGTGCAAGAGATCGCGCAGGCCGGGACCAGTAGTGCAGAACCGGCAAATGCACAGGGTCGTGGACAATAGAAGAAGGTTACGGTGAAAGCAATGTACGGTTGCGCAAACAATAACGGGTGATGGCGCACGTCCGCGTCAGCGCAGGCCTGGCCCCGGCACGGCGTTCGGCCGCGCGGGGGAAGGCAAGGGTCGAGGCGCCGCCAGGGGCTCGCCCCGGGAGGGACCCTGGCCGAGGGCAGGGCCGCGTCAGGCGGTCGCGCCGCCTTGCGCAAGGGCGGGCGCCGGGCGGCCGCGGCCGATGAACGGCACGGCGGCGGCGGCCAGCAGGCAGATCGCGCCCGCCGAGACGAACGCGCCCGCGTAGTCGCCGGTCTGCGTGCGCACTAGGCCCGCCGCCCACGCCGACGTGGCAGCGCCCATCTGGTGGGCCGCCGCGATCCAGCCGAACATCAGCGCGGCGTTGGCGCGGCCGAAGCACCGCTCGGCCAGGCGCACCGTGGGCGGCACCGTGGCGATCCAGTCCAGGCCGTAGAACACCGCGAACAGCGACAGGCCGTGCACGCTGCCGGTGAACGCCCAGGGCAGGCACATCAGCGACAGCCCGCGCAGCCCGTAGTACCACGACAGCAGCACGCGGCTGTCCACGCGGTCGGTCAGCCAGCCCGAGCCGGTGGTGCCCACGAAGTCGAAGATGCCCATCACCGCGAGCAGCCCCGCCGCCTGCACCTCGGGGATGCCGTGGTCGACGCAGGCGGGGATCAGGTGCGTGCCGATCAGCCCGTTCGTCGAGGCGCCGCACACGAAGAAGGTCGCCGACAGCAGCCAGAAGTCGCGCGAGGCCAGGCCCGTGCGCAGCGCGCCGAGGGCCCGCATCGCGGGGTTCGGGCCGCCCGGGCGCGCCGGCTCGATCGCGTCCAGGCCGTACGGGGCGAGGCCGAGGTCGGCCGGGCGGTCGCGCAGCAGCAGCGCCACGGGTACGACCAGCAGAAGTGCCGCGGCGGCCACCGCGAGGGAGACCGCGCGCCAGCCCAGGCCCTCGGCGAGGCGGGCGAGCAGGGGGAGGAACACGAGCTGTCCGGTGGCGCTGCTCGCGGTCAGCAGGCCGAGCACCAGGCCGCGGTTTGCGCCGAACCAGCGCGTGGCGACGGTCGCTCCCAGCACAAGCGCCACCATGCCGGTGCCCGAGCCCACCACCACGCCCCACAGCAGCATGAGCTGCCAGGGCGCGCGCATCAGCACCGTGCTCGCCACGCCCACGGAGAGCACGCAGAGCGCGGTGCAGACGCTGCGGCGCAGGCCGAAGCGCTCCATCACCGCGACGGCGAACGGGCCGACGAGGCCGTAGAGCAGGATGTTGACGGCGACGGCGCCGCTGATGGTCGCGTCGGACCAGCCGAACTCGTGCTCCAGGGGGACGATCAGCACGCCGGGCGTGGCGCGGATGCCGGCGCCGACGAGGAGCACCAGGAAGGTCGTCGCGGCCACCA
>JBPBQX010000228.1:0-10531 GCA_050955025.1 Janthinobacterium lividum | reverse complement strand
TCGCCGGGATCTCCGGCGTCTGGCGCATGATGTCGGTGATCGGGAAGCGGTCCTCGCGCGCGATCGCCATGTACATGCGCGGCATCAGCGGGAAGTGGAACGACATGTGGCACTCGTCGCCCTCGCCAAAATAAACCTGGGCGTCCTCCGGCCACTGGTTCGCCTCCGCGAGCAGCATCTTGCCCGGCGCCACCACGTCCAGCTCCGCGCGGATGCGCTTCAGGATCGCGTGCGTCTCGGGGAGGTTCTCGTTGTTGGTCCCCTCGCGCTCCACGAGGTACGGCACGGCATCAAGCCGCAGCCCGTCCACGCCGAGGTCGAGCCAGAACCGCATGACGGACAGCACCTCGTCCATCACCGCGGGATTGTCGAAGTTCAGGTCCGGCTGGTGCGAGTAGAAGCGGTGCCAGTAGTACGCCTTCGCCTCGTCGTCCCAGGTCCAGTTCGACTTCTCCGTGTCGAGGAAGATGATCCGGGTGCCGTCGTACTTGTCGTCCGAATCCGACCACACGTAGAACTCGCGCTCCGGCGAGCCCGGCGGGGCCTTGCGCGCCGCCTGGAACCACGGGTGCTGGTCCGAGGTGTGGTTGATCACCAGTTCGGTGATGACGCGCAGGTTGCGCGCGTGCGCCGCCTCGATGAAGCGCGTGACGTCTTCGATCGTGCCGTAGTCCTCGTGCACGCCGCGGTAGTCGGCGATGTCGTAGCCGTCGTCGCGGCGCGGGCTCGGATAGAACGGCAGCATCCAGATCGCGGTGACGCCCAGCTCGACGATGTAGTCGAGCTTCTCGATCAGCCCGGGGAAGTCGCCGACCCCGTCGTTGTTGCCGTCGAAGAACGCCTTGAGGTGGAGCTGGTAGATCACCGCGTCCTTGAACCACAGCGGGTCCTCGGCGACGGGCGTGATCGGGAGTTCGGCGGGGCTGATGCTGTTCATTCTTGTCCGGATGTCCGCAGGCGTTCGGGCTGTGGGATCGCAGCCCGGGGTGTGGCCAGTCTAGCGGGGCAGGCGCAGGCCGTCAGGCGGGCGTGGCGCGCCAGATCGCGTAGGGCGCCTCGGGCGTCAGGCGCACCTGCTGCGAGCGCCCCTGGAAGCCGAAGCGCGTGCCGCCGACCAGGTCCTCCATGTCGAGCGCGGCGCTGTCCGGCAGCGTCCAGCGGTGCAGCGGCACGTCGATCCGCGCCTCCTGCACCCCGAACGGGTCGAGGCTGACCGCCACGAGCACCACGTTGGAACGGTCCTCCGTCGCCTTCTCGAAGAACAGGACCCGCTCGTTGTCCGCGGGAAGGAAGGTGACGCCGAGCTGGCTCTGCAGCGCCGGGTTGACGCGGCGGATCCAGTTGAGCCGGGTGATCTCCGGCACGATGTTGCCGGGCCGGTCCCAGTCCCACGTCCGGACCTGGAACTTCTCGCTGTCGAGATACTCCTCCTTGCCCGCCAGCGGCGTGCCCTCGCACAGCTCGAAGCCGTTGTACACGCCCCACAGCCCGGACAGCGTCGCCGCCAGCGCCGCGCGGATCAGGAACCCCGGCCGCCCGGAGGTCTGCAGGAACACTGGGTTGATGTCGGGCGTGTTGACGAAGAAATGCGGACGGAAGAACTCGCTCGGCGCCTCGCTCGACAGCTCCGTAAGGTAGGCCGCCAGCTCGCGCTTCTCGTTGCGCCAAGTAAAGTAGGTGTAGGACTGGCTGAACCCCACCTTGGCGAGCCGGTACATCACCTTCGGCCGGGTGAACGCCTCGGCGAGGAACACCGCATCCGGGTAGCGCGCGCGCACCTCGGCGATCATCCACTCCCAGAACGGGAACGGCTTGGTGTGCGGGTTGTCCACGCGGAACAGCCGTATGCCCTGCTCGGCCCAGAACAGCACCGCCTCGCACAGCGCGACCCACAGCCCGGGCACGCTGTCCTCGGCGTAGAAGTCGACGTTGACGATGTCCTGGTACTTCTTCGGCGGGTTCTCCGCGTACTTGATCGACCCGTCCGGCCGCCAGTCGAACCATCCCCTGTGCTGCTTCAGCCACGGGTGGTCCGGCGAGCACTGGATCGCGAAGTCGATGGCGATCTCCAGCCCGTGCGCCGACGCCGCCGCGATCAGGTGCCGGAAATCCTCCAGCGTGCCCAGCTCCGGGTGCAGCGCGTCGTGCCCGCCCGCCTCCGAGCCGATCGCATAGGGACTGCCCGGATCGTTCGGCCCCGGCGTCAGCGTGTTGTTCGGCCCCTTGCGGTTCGACTTCCCGATCGGGCTGATCGGCGGGAAGTACAGCACGTCGAACCCCATGTCGCGCACACGCGGCAGGTGGCGCTCCACGTCGGCGAACGTCCCGTGCCGGTCCGGGTCGTCGCTCATCGAGCGCGGGAACACCTCGTACCACGACGCGAACCCCGCGCCGATGCGCTCCGCGTCGACCGGCATTTTGGGGGTCGTCGCCGCCTGCGGCCGCTCGTCCGCCTCGCGCATCAGCGCCGCGAGCCCGGGCGAGAGCAGCGTCACGCGACGCGCCTCGTCGCCCGCCTCCATCGCCGCCAGCGCCTCGCCCAGCGCCGCCCCGAGCGCCCCGTCGCTGCGCCCGGCCGCCCGCTCCACGAGGCGGGTGCCCTCCACCATCTCCAGCTCGATCCCGATCCCGGCCGCGTGCTTCTTGCCCAGCTCGTCGGCAAAGGTCGCGAACGCATCGCGCCACGCCTGCACCATGTAGACGTGGCGCCCGAGCGGCCCGAGCGGGAAGGCGCCCTCCCACACGTCGTTGGCCACCAGGCTCATGCGGCACTCGCCGCCCTCGCCGGTGGGCCCCATCCACAGCAGCGCGGCCGCGAGCTTGTCGTGCCCGTCGCACAGCACGTCGGCGGTCACCGTGACGCTGCCGCCGGCGGTGCGCTTGACCGCGAAGGCCCCGCCGTCCACCGCCGGCTGCGGGTTCTCGATCGCCACGCGCGCCTTGTGCCCGGCGCGCACGGCCGCCTCCTGCCCCAGCGGCGCCGGCGCCTCCACCGTGACCGCCACCGCGGCATAGGCGCGGATCTCGCCCGGCTGCAGCACCACCGGGGCGCCCGCGCGCAGGCTGCCCGCGCCGAGCAGCGGGGCGAACTCCCCGAACCGCCCGCCCAGCGCCGGCAGGATCGCCGCCGGCTCCACCGTCCGCACCGCGGCCAGGTCCGCGTTGGCCAGCACCAGCAGCACCCGGTCCGCGATGCGCAGGTCGGTCTCGGCGCGCAGCAGCGCCAGCACCGGCCCGCTCGCGCCGAGCGGCAGCACCGGCATCCCGCCGTCGTCGAGCAGCGACTCGGTGGCCAGCAGGCCGTTCAGCGTGGCGATGTCGTCCGCCAGCGCCCCGCCGTCGCCCGCCGCATCCTCCATCCCCGCCGCCACCAGCCAGCCCCTCCCCAGCGCCGCCGCCAGCGCCAGAGCACGCCGGCACGTCGCGCCCACCAGCGCCGGATCCTGCACGCCCGACGCCAGCCCCGCGCCCCCCGGCACCTCCGGCGACGCCAGCACCGGCGCCACCGCGCCCAGCTCGGCGACCTCGTCCCACAGCCACTCGCCCCGCCAGTCCCACCACGGCAGCGAGCAGAACACCCCGTCCAGACCGACCCCGCGCAGCGAGCGCAGCGCCTCGCGTGCCACGCCCGGCGTCCACGCCAGCAGCACCGCGTCCGTGCCGCCGCGCAGCGCCCCGAGCACGGCCGCCAGATGCGCCCCCGGCAGCCGGTCCAGCCCCGTCAGCCGGAAGCCCGCCACGCCCCAGCCCGCCCAGGTCGCGAGCTGCGCGCCCCACCACCGCCCCAGCCGCTCCGCCTCCGCCGCGTCGCCCGGCCGGGCAAGCGCGGCCGCCATGTCGTCCTCGCGCCGCGGGTCGAGCGGCGCCTCCGGGTCCGGCTCGGCGAACACGCCCGCCGGCGCCAGCCCCGCGAAGGCCGACCCCGCCGCGACCCTGTCCAGCGCCACGTCGAGCAGCAGCGACACCCCCTGGGCATGCGCCGTCGCCGAGAGCGAGCGCAGCGCCGCCGCGGCGTCCCCGCCGCCGAGCGACGCGCACAGCCGCCGCGCGTCCGCGACCAGCCCGGGGTCGGAGGGATGCGCCTCGAAGGCCGGCCCCAACAGCAGGTGGTCGAAGCCCAGCCCCGAGACGCGGTGCAGCAGCGCGGGCCAGCCGGGCGGTGGCCCTGCCCGGGTCGGGTCGGCGAAGGAGATGCGCAGCGTCTGCGCGGCGGTCCGGACGGCGTCCTGGGAAGAGTCCATCGGGTGGCGATCGTCCTGCTGCGGTGTGTGTGGTTGAGCGCCCGGGCATGTGCGGAGTTGCCGGGCGCGCAACATCGGCGACCATGCCCCGGCGCCGCAAGCCCGGCCGGCGCCCGGGCCCGCGGCGGGACCGGGGAACGGGCCGCGGCCCCGACGGCAGGCCCGCGCCGGCCTCAGCCCAGCCGGACGCCCCCGGTCACGGCCTGGTAGGTCGCGATCGCCAGCGTCAGCGGCTCGAACGGCTTGGTGATGACGAAGGCCGGCTCCACCGCCTCGCCGGTCAGCAGCCGTTCGGGATACGCCGTGACGAAGATCACCGGCGCCTGGTGCTGCCGGCTGATGGTGGCGACCGCCGAGGCGCCGTCGCCGCCGTGCCCGAGGTTGACGTCGGCCAGGATCAGCCCCGGCCGGGTGCGCAGCGCGATCTCCACCGCCTCGGCCTCGGAGCACGCGACCCCCACGACACGGTGGCCGCAGCCCGCGACCAGCTCCTCGAGGTCCATGGCGATGATCGGCTCGTCCTCGATGATGAGCACGTCCGTGGCGGCGGCCTCGCGCAGGTGCAGCCGCGCCTCCGCCAGGCTGGCCGCGGCGTCCGGCTCGTCGAGCCCCGCCACGGCCGCCGCCTTGTCCAGGCTGAGCCCCTCCAGCGCGGTGAGCAGCAGCAGCTGGCGCTGCAGGGTGCTGAGACCCGCCTCGCCCGCCGCCACGCCGTCCCCGGACACGTGCCCCTCCGCCGCCGCGCGCGTGATGCTGGCATAGAGCGCGAGCCTGGGGTCGGGGCCGGGAACGCCCGCGCCGTCCAGCATGGCGCGCAGGCTCGCCGCCACCAGCGCGTCGCCGCGGACCTGGCTGCCGATCAGCGCCCGGGCATAGCGTCGGGCGTAGGGCAGGGCTCGGATCAGGTCCTCGCGTCCCGGGCTGGTCATTCCGCATCCTTTCCTGACACGTGTCCCACCACGTGTCCGCGGCGAAGTCGAGGCCCGGCACCGGGCGGCTGCTCCGCCGTCCGCCGCGGTTGCCCGGGGCCGGCGTCCGGGCGACACAACTCGACGCAAGGACGCCGGAGGGCAAGTGGATTCATGGTGAACGACGGCGCGGCGCCCGAAAAGGTCCGTCCGGCGCCCGACGCCGCCGCGGCGCTGCGCCGGCAGATCCTCCTGCTGCTGCCCGACCTGCGCGCCTTCGCCCGCTTCCTGGCGCGCGACCGCACCCTGGCCGACGACCTGGTGCAGGAGACCCTGGTGCGCGCGCTCGGCGCCCTCGCCCAGTTCCAGGCCGGCACCAACCTCAAGGCCTGGCTGTTCACCATCCAGCGCAACGCGTTCTTCGAGCACGCCCGCCGCCGCCGCCGCGAGGATGTCGCGATGCGCGAGCACTTCGCCGGCGCGGAGGCCGAGGGCCCCGCGCAGCACGGCGTCTCCGACCTGTCCGACCTGCAGCGCATGCTGTTCAGCCTGCCGCCGCTGCTGCGCGAGGCCCTCGTGCTGGTCGGCGCGCAGGAGCTGAGCCACGACGAGGCGGCCGCCATCTGCGGCGTGCCCGTCGGCACCATGAAGGCCCGCGTCTCCCGCGCCCGCGCCAAGCTCGCCCGCATCACCGGGCGCACCGGGGCGCCGGAGCCGGAAGCATAGCAAGCATGGGCCCTGCCCAAACCCGCCAAGGACCAGGGGTCCTTGGATCCCCACCTCTTAAATAAAGGCGATCCAGGGGCCCGGCCCTTGGCGGAGCTTGAGGCGGAGCCTCGACCTTCGCTTCGCCACGACCGGGGCAAGCGCCACGTCCCTTGCTCACGGTCTCGTGACATCGCGGATGCAACCACCCATCCCCGCGGTCATTGGTCGGGCAGGAAGAGGAGATAACGGACAATGACGATGGCGACCTTCCACGAACAGGTGATCGGCATTCTTCCCAAGCTCCGGGTGCAGGCACTCGCCCTGACCCGCAACCGCGCGGCGGCCGAGGACCTCGTTCAGGACGCCGTCTGCAACGCGCTGTCCGCCCAGGAGAGCTTCATCCCCGGCACCAACTTCGCCGCCTGGATGCACCGCATCCTGCGCAACCGCTTCATCTCCAACCTGCGCAAGCGCCGCGACACGACCGACATCGACGACGTCCCGGCGCACACCTTCGCCACCGAGGCGCCGCACGAGGACCGCCTGGCGCTCAAGGAGCTGGCCAAGGCGATGACCCGCCTGCCGGCCGACCAGCGCGAGGCGCTCGTCATGGTCGTGGTCCACGGCATGAGCTACGAGGCCCTCGCCGAGTCCACCGGCTGCGCCGTCGGCACTGCCAAGAGCCGCGTGTTCCGCGCCCGCCGCCAGCTCGAGGCCTGGCTGTTCGGCGAGGAGCAGACCCGCCGCCGCCCGGCCCGCGTGGCACGCGAGGTTTCGGCCATCCTTGGCGAGCCTGCCGCCGACGCGCTGGCAGCCTGACCTGCGGCGTTGACCGGCATCCCCAGCCATGCCGGGGGAGCCACGTCGATCGAGGCGGTCCTTACCATGGCGCAAGACGAAACCGCCCCGCGCTCCAGACGGCGCGGCCAGAAGGCCCCGGCTAAGCCCGCCAAAGGCGAGGCTGCCTTCGATCTCTGGCTTGACCGCGGGCTGCACAAGCTTTTCGACGAGGTGGCGAACGAGCCTGTGCCGGACGAGTTCCTGCGCATGATCGAGGACATGGCCGAGGAAAAGCGGCGCAAGTGACCCGTCCGACCTGGCCCTGGCTCCCGGGCCTGGCCGGCAGGATCGAGCGGCACTTTCCGGCACTGCGGCGCTTCGACCTCGTCGCGGTGCGGCTTGCGCTTCTGGCGATGCTGTCCGGCGTGCCCCTGGCCGGCCTCGCGGTCACGGTGCTCGTCGAGAACTACGTCGACGCGCAGAATCGCGAGGCCCGCGACCTGTCCGAGGCGGTCGAGGCGGCCTCGGGCCAGGCCAGAATCGTGCTCGCCGACGCCGCGGGAACGCTGCGCGGCCTGGCCGCGGTGACCGGCGTAGGCTCCACCGATCCTGCCGTCTGCTCCGCCGGGTTGGCGGCGGGCCTCAGCGCCGCCGGCGTCGCCTTCCGCGACGTCTCGGTTCTGGACGCGAACGGGGTCTGGCGCTGCGGCACCGGCGCGCATGGCGGCACGCCGATCGGCAGCGGCCTGCATCTCGCCGGTCCGGCCGACCCTCGCTCTCCCCTCGTGCTGACGGTCACAGAGGCCGGCTTGGTCCTGCAGGGCATCCTGCCGGCGACTAGGCTTCTGCTGCCCGGACCGGACGCCGGCGGCGGGGCCCGTGCGGCCGTGGAGCGCGCGTCCTGCTGGGTGGCCGAGGGCGACGCGGTGGTGCCCCTCGGTCCCGCCGGTGTCGCCGGCCTGCCCACGCCGGCGATGCTCTCCCGCCTCATGCGCCCCGAGCCCGTCGTCACCGTGCGCCGCCGCGGCTCGGACTACCTCTACACCGCGGTCCCGCTCGGCGACTCCGTGCGCCTGATCGTCGGCAGCGACACGGCCGCCGAGCACAGGTCCGCGCGCCGCACCCTCCTCGTGCGCGCGGCCTGGCTTGCGCTGCTGACGCTGGCCGGGCTCTGCGGGCTGGTGCTGGGCGTCCGGCGCGCCGTGGTCGAGCCGCTGCGCCTGCTCGGCATGGCCGTCGGCAGCTGGCGCAGCACCGGGCGCTTCGTGGCCCCCACCGCCTCCCTGCCGGTCGAGGTTCGCGCGCTGTGCGACAGCTTCGGCCGCGCGACCACCGCCCTCTCCCAGCGCGAGGCAGAGCTGGCCCGCGCCGTCGAGCAGCAGGAGCTGGCGATGCAGGAGATCCACCACCGCGTGAAGAACAACCTGCAGATCGTCGCCTCGCTGCTCAACCTGCAGGCCAGCCGCATCCGCCTCCCCGAGGCCAAGGCCGAGTTCCAGTCCGCCCGCGACCGCGTCCGCGCCCTGGCCACCCTGCACCGCCACCTCTACGCGCACGGCGAGGTCCACACGATCAACATGCGTTCCTTCCTGGTCGAGCTGTGCGGCCAGCTGTTCCAGGCGATGGGCGAGAACGAGGGCGCCCGCATCGCCCTCGACATCGAGGCGCCCGAGCTGCGCATGCTCAGCGACCAGGCCGTGCCCCTGGCGCTGGTCGTCACCGAGGCGGTGAGCAACGCGTTGAAATACGCCTTTCCCGGCGGGCGCCAGGGCCGGATCGGCGTCCACCTCACCGAGGAGGGCGGCTTCGTCCGCCTGGAGATCCAGGACGACGGCGTGGGCATCCCGGCCGGCAAGTCCGAGACGGAGACCGGCACGCGCGACGGCATCGGCCTGCAGCTGATTCGCGGCTTCTCGCGCCAGCTCGGCGCCACGCTGGACGTCCAGGAAGGCAACGGCACCCGCTACATCCTGAACATGAAGGTCTGCCAGGAACGCGAGAACCCGACGCTGCGGGCAGCGACAGGGTAGGAAGCAAGCATGGGCTCTGCCCAAACCCGCAAAGGGCCCGAGGCCCTTTGATCCCTTGACTTGGGGAAGCCATCCAAGGGGCTTCCCTTGGCGGAGTTTGAGGCAGAGCCTCAACCTTGCCTACTCCATGCCCACGAACTCGCCGATCAGCGCGGTGTCCCCCGCGATATGCGGCGGCACCTCGCGCGTCACCTGGCCCTTCTGCAGGATGAGGATCCGGTCCGACAGCGCCGCGATGAACCCCAGGTTCTGCTCCACGAGCACGATCGTGAGCCCGCGCCGTGCGCGCACAGCCTGCAGGGTCTCGACCATCTCCTCGATGATCGACGGCTGGATGCCCTCCGTCGGCTCGTCGAGCAGAACCAGCCCGGGATCGCCGCACAGGCAGCGCGCCAGCGCCAGAAGCTGCTGCTCGCCGCCGGAGAGCGCGCCGCCCGGCCGGTCCAGCAGCCGGTTCAGCCGCGGGAAATCCTCCAGGATCGCCGCGATCGTGGCCCGCGCGTCGGACTGGCGCAGGCAGCCCATCTGCAGGTTCTCCGCCACGCTCAGCGTCGCGAAGATCTCGCGCCCCTGCGGCACGTAGCCGACGCCGAGCCGTGCCCGCGCCGCCGGGGGCAGGCGGGTCACGTCGCGGCCGCCGACCTGGACGGAGCCCGCGGTCGCCGGCAGGTAGCCCATCAGCGTGCGCAGCAGCGTGGTCTTGCCCATGCCGTTGTGGCCGAGGATGCCCACCGTCTCGCCCTCGGCCGCCGCCAGCGTGACCCCGGCCAGGATCGGGATGCGCCCGTACCCCGAATGCAGGCCAGACACCGCGAGCGTGGTCACGCCGCCTTGCGCCCGAGATAGACGTCGCGCACCCGCTGGTCCGCCAGCACGCGGCCGACCTCGTCCTCCATCAGCACGCTGCCCTGGTTGAACACCGTGACCGTGGTCGCGATCATCCGGATGAACTGCATGTCGTGCTCCACCACCACCAGCGCCTGCGTGCGGCTGATCTCGCGGATCAGCTCGGCCGTGCGCAGCACCTCGGCGTGGTTCATCCCCGCCGCCGGCTCGTCGAGCAGGATCAGGTCCGGCTCCTGCGCCAGCACCGTGGCGATCTCCACCCACTGCCGCTGCCCGTGCGCGAGCTGCCCCACGATGCGCCCCGCGATCGGCTCGAGCCGCAGCCGCGCCAGCGTACGCTCCACCACCTCGCGCGCGCGCCTGACCGACCCGAGCCTGCCCGCCCCGATGAACACGTTCTCGCGCACGGTGAGCCCGTTGAACACGTTGGGCACCTGCGTCTTGATGCCCACGCCGAGCCGCGCGATCTCGTGCGGCTCGGCGCCGGTGACATCGCGCCCGCGCAGCAGGATGGTGCCCTCGCTGGGGCGGAGCTGCCCGGTCAGCATCTTGAAGAACGTGCTCTTCCCCGCCCCGTTCGGTCCGATCAGGCAGCGCAGCTCCGCCTCGCGCAGCACCAGGTCGACGGACTGCACCGCGGTCACGCCCCCGAACCGCATGGTGAGCCCGCGCGCCTCGAGCAGCAGCGCGCTGTCCGCCGGCAGGTTCCTGCGCGGCCCGGGCACCGTCACTCCGCTCACCGCCCCGCCTCCGCCGCGTCGCCCGCCGGAACCGGCGAGACAGCGGCCGGACGCCTGAGCGCGAGCAGCCGGTCGCGGATCACCGGCACGACGCCCTGCGGCACGAGCAACACGAAGGCCACGAGCACGACGCCGAGGCCGAGGTTGGAGTCGACCACGCTCTGCGTCCCCGCCAGGATGATGAGGTACTGGATGCCGACCGCGCCCAGCATCGGCCCGACCAGCGTGCCGAGCCCGCCGACGAGCACGAAGATGATCACCTGCGCCGACATGGTCAG
>JBPBQX010000227.1:0-10570 GCA_050955025.1 Janthinobacterium lividum | reverse complement strand
GGGTATCCGGGGGTGCCGGCGGCGGGCGGCGCGATCGGGCTCGCGGCGGCGGAGGCGGTGCCGGGGGTGCAGGTGTTCCAGTCGGGCACGGCGCTCGCGGGGGGCGGGCTGGTCGCGGCGGGGGGGCGGGTGCTCACGGTGTGCGCGACGGGGGCGACGCTGGGGGAGGCGCGCGACGTGGCGTACGCGGGGGTGCGCGCGGTGGACTGGGCGGACGGGGTGTGGCGGGGGGACATCGGGGTGCGCGCGCTGCAGGCGGTGCCGGCGCGGGGGGGCGGGGGGTGAGGCGCAGCCGGGAAGGCAAGGCCAGGGCGCTGCCCTGGACCCGCCAGGGCGAGCCGCCCTGGACCGGCACACGTTTGGCGGGGTGCCGCCGGTCCTTCGGGATGGTTTCCAAAGGGCTCGCCCTTTGGCGGGTCCAGGGCAGCGCCCTGGCCTTGCTTTGCTTCCTTGCTCCGGGCGCGGTGCGTGCGCAGGGGCTGCCGGGGCCGGTGTACACGGAGCCGCTGGGCATCGGGCTGGAGGGGTGGGCGTATCCGTATCCCGTGCGGTTCCTGCCGCTGGTGCTGCAGGGGCAGGCGGTGCGGATGGCGTACATGGACGTGGCGCCGGCGGGGGTGGCGAACGGGCGCACCGTTGTGCTGCTGCACGGCAAGAACTTCGACAGCTCGTACTGGGCGGGGGTGATCGAGGCGCTGCGCGGGGCGGGGTTCCGCGTGGTGGTGCCGGACCAGGTGGGGTTCAACAAGTCGGCCAAGCCGGACCTGACGTACGGGTTCGACATGCTGTCGGACGCGACGCTGCGCCTGCTGGATGCGCTTGGCGTGGGGCAGGTGGATGTCGTGGGGCATTCTACGGGGGGGATGCTGGCGGTGCGGCTCGCGGGGCGGGCGCACGCGCGGGTCGAGCGGCTGGTGCTGGAGGACCCGATTGGGCTGGAGGATTATCGGAGGAGCGTGCCGGAGCAGGAGACGGCGACGCTGGTGGCGGCGGAGGAGGGGCAGAGCGTCGAGGGGTACCGCGCGTTCGTCGCACGCTATTTCGTGACGCTGCCGCCGGCTTCGTACGAGCCGTTCGTGGCTTGGCGGGCGCGGGTGGGGCTCAGCGGGGAGTTCGACCGGTACGCGCGGGCGGTGGCGCTCACCTACCAGATGATCTGGCACGACCCGGTGCGGGCGGAGTACCCGGGGCTTGCGATGCCGGTGCTGATGGTGGTGGGGGCGAAGGACCGGGCGGCGCCGCTGCGGCAGTACGCGTCGCCCGAGGCGGCGGCGAGGATGGGGGACATGCCGGGGATGGCGCGGGCTGCGTGCGCGGAGGTGGCGCGGTGCCGGCTGGTGGTGGTGCCGGACGTGGGGCACGTGCCGCACCTGGAGGCGCCGGAGGTGTTCCGGCGCGAGGTGCTGGGGTTCCTGGAGGCGCCGTAGGCACCGGACGCAGGCGAGACAGGAAGGCCTTCTTTTTCTGAAGAAAAAGAAGCAAAAAGACTTTGCACGAAAGGCGGCCGGGGTTCGTCGGGAGTCTTCCGGGGCAAAGTTCTTTGGTTCTTTCTTTCAAGAAAGAACTGCTTCCTTGCCTTGCTGCGATGCCGGGACATTGACGGCGACGCCCAGGCGCGCGGCGGCGGCGAGCACGGCGCGGACCTCGCCAGTAGCGATCGTGGCGAGCAGGCCGGTGCAGGCGTCGCCGAGCTGCAGCGTGGCGGCGGGCGGGCCGTGGCGCCAGCACAGCGCGACCAGGAGGCAGATGGCGGCGTCGAGGCGGTCCTGGTCGGGCTTGCGGGGGCGGTCCAGCGCGGCGGCGTCCTGTGCCCAGTCGGCGAGGGCGTGGGCGCCGAGGGCGCGGGCGGCGTCGGCGGTGCCGGTGGCGACCAGGCGCCAGTCGTCGGGGAGGAAGCGGCGGGCGGGGTTGTAGCGGGCGGCCTGGCGGCGCGACCAGATCGCGGGGACCAGGGCGGGCAGGGCGAGGGCGGGGAACACCTCCATCACGAAACGGCCGGCGGCGGCGTCGCGGGCGGCGAGCGGGTCGTGGGCGGCGCCGAGGATGGCCAGGAAGCGCCAGATGGGGGCGGAGTCGCCGAACATGGGGGCGGCCGTGCCGCCGCGACGGGCAGGCTGGGCGGCGCCGCCGAGGCGGGCGAGGAGGCTGGCGGCGACGCGGTCGACGGGGCGGGCGCCGTGCTCGTTGGGCACGATCGTCGGCTGGTCGATGGCGACGAGGAGGAAGGGCGCGTCGGCGGCGAGGTCGGCGACGAGGCGCGCGGCGTCGGCGAAGGTCGCGAGGCGGGGCGGGTGGAAGGTCGTCGTGCCGTCGGGGGCGAGGACGCAGGCGGCGAGGGCGCCGGGGTTCTTCCGGTTGTCGGTCCAGGCGGAGTCGAAGCCGACGAGGACGGCACGGGGCGGCGGGGCCGTCAGCGGCGGCCGAACATGCGCTCGATCTCGGCGCGCGACAGGGCGAGGAAAGTCGGGCGGCCGTGCGAGCAGGTGGCGGCGCGCGGCGTGGCCTCCATGGCGCGGAGCATGGCGTTCATCTCGGCCTGCCCGAGGCGGCGGCCGGCGCGGATGGAACCGTGGCAGGCGAGGCGGGCGATGGCGGCGCCGAGGCGGGCGTCGAGCGAGAGCTGCGCGCCCTCGGCCAGCTCGTCGGCGAGGTCGCGCAGCAGGGGGGCGGGGTCGGGCGAGCCCAGGGCGGCGGGCAGGGCGCGCACCAGGATCGCGCCGGCGCCGAAGCCCTCGATCTCCAGGCCGAGGCGGGCCAGGTCGGGGGCGTGGTCGAGCAGGCGGGCGGCGTCGGCGGGGGGCAGGTCGACCACGGCGGGGAGCAGCAGCGGCTGGGCGCGCACGCCGCCGGCGACGTGCTGGGCGTGCAGGGCCTCGTGGGTGAGGCGCTCGTGGGCGGCGTGCTGGTCGACGAGGACGAGCTGGCCGGCGGCGGTCACGGCGATGATGTAGGTGTCGAGCACCTGGGCGAGGGCGGCGCCGAGGGGGTGGCGGGCGTCGGGGGTCGCGGCAGGGGCCGGGGGGCCGGGGGGCGAGGCGAGGGCAACCGACCCGGGGCCGGGCCGGGAAGCGTGGCGTGGATCGACGGGGTGGCGGTCGTCGGCGTCGGCAGGGGCGGACAGGGCGGCGAGGTCGGCGGCGCTGCGGGCGGCGGGGCGGGCGTCGAGGGGGAGCTGGGTTTCGGCCAGGCCGGAGGGGGCGCGCGACAGGGCGGCGCCGTCCAGCGTCCAGGCGCCGTCGGCGGGCGCGAGGGGGGCGGGGCGGGGCGGGTAGGCGATGACGCGGGCGCCGCGCCAGGGGCTCGGGGCGCCGGGGGCAGGGCCGGCGCCGGTGGCGAGGGCGCGGCGCAGGCCGCCGATCACGAGGGCACGCACGGCGTCGGGCTGGCGGAAGCGCAGCTCGGATTTCGCGGGGTGGACGTTGACGTCCAGCTCGTCGGGGGGGAGCTCCAGGTAGAGGGCGACCACGGCGTGGCGGTTGGCGGCGATCACGTCGCGGTAGGCCACGCGCACGGCGGCGCGCAGCACGGGGTCGCTGACCGGGCGGTTGTTGACGATCAGGCCCTGGTGGGCGGCGGTGGCGCGGCTCAGCGTGGGCGCGGCCGCGAAGCCGGACAGGGCGTAGCCGTCGCGGGTGGCGTCCACGGGGAGCAGGCCGGCGGCGGCCTCGGGGCCGAGCAGGGCGGCGAGGCGCTCGGCGCGGGTCTGGGCGGGGAGGTCGAACTCCAGGCGGCCGTCGCACTCCAGGCGCATCGCGACGGCGGGCGCGGACATGGCCAGGCGGCGCAGGGCGGCGGCGGCCTGCTCGGCCTCCGTGCGGGGCTGCTTGAGGAACTTGCGGCGCGCGGGGGTGGCGTAGAACAGGTCCTCGACGAGGACGCGCGTGCCGGGGGCGCCGGCGGCGGGCTCCACGGGGCCGACCGCGCCGCCGGCGACGTGGAGGCGGCTGGCGTGGGGGGCCGTGCGGGTGCGCGAGGTCAGGGTGAGGCGGGCGGCGGCGCCGATCGAGGGCAGGGCCTCGCCGCGGAAGCCGAGCGTGCTGATGCGGACCAGGACGTGCTCGTCGTGCTCGCTGTCTCGGCCGAGCTTGGAGGTGCAGTGGCGCTGCACGGCGAGGAGAAGCTCGTCGGGCGACATGCCGCAGCCGTCGTCCGTGACCTCGATGCGGCCGATGCCGCCGCCGTCGAGGCGCACGGCGATGCGGGTGGCGCCGGCGTCGAGCGCGTTCTCGACCAGCTCGCGCAGGGCGGCGGCGGGGCGCTCGATGACCTCGCCGGCGGCGATGCGGTTGACCAGCGCGTCGGGCAGGCGGCGGATGCGGCCCGCGGCGTCAGGGGGCGACTCGGCCGGGCGGCGGGGGAGCGGGGCGGGCATCGGCGCAGGATACACGAGGCGGGGCGCGGGCCGCCACGGCGGCGTGACAGCGGCCGCCGTGGCGTGGCACGAGGCGGCGCCGCCGCGGTGTGGCACGGGGCGCGGGGCGGCGTCAGAAGAGGCGGTCGAGGAAGCCGTTGCCGCGCTTCTGGTTGATGATCGGGGTGTCGCCGGCGTTCTGGTTCGCGCCGAGGGCGGCGTTCTGGCGGAGGCGCTGGCTCTCGGCCTTGGCGTCGACCACGGTGCCGGACTGGTAGGGCGGGCGCCAGAACATCAGCTGGTCGGTGAAGCTTTCCGTGGGGCGGTCGAGCTTGCCGTCCTCGTCGAGCTTGGCGCGGATGTCGCGGGGCGCGGCGGGGCCGGACTGGGCGAGCAGCGCGTCCTGGCCGGCGCTGTCGCGGCCGCCTGTGCCCTGGAGCGCGATCTGGGGGGCGAGCGCCTCCTCGGCGGCCTGCTGCGAGGTCATCTCCTGCGGGCGGGTGGAGCCGGGGCGCGGCGGGCGGAGCTGGTAGTCCGGCGGCATGGACAGGGGCGCGCGCGTGGTCACGGTGAACTCGTCGGGCGCGTCGCGGGTCATGCCGAAGGCGCGCGAAAGGTCGTCACCGCCGCAGCCGGACAGCGCGAGGGCGGCGCCGCAGAGCAGGATGGCAAGGGGGGTCTGGCGGGACATGGCACTCTCCTGGGCGGGGTTCTAGCGCGATGGGGTGCGGTGCTCAAGCGGCACGGGGTCTGCGTGCGGGGGTGTGCAGGGCGGTGGCGGGGCGGCGGGCGGCCCGGCCGCGCGGCGCGGTTGAACGTCCTGGCGCGGCAGTGTAGTAACGGATACGGAACGATCGGGCGGTGGGGGTGGCGTGATGGGGCATCCGGGTGGGACGCGCGGGGTGCGGGAGCTGGCCACCGTCTTGCTGGCCGGGGTGGTGCTGGCCTTGCCGGCGTGGGGGCAGGTCGACCGGGATGCCGGCGCGTGCGCCAGCCGGGAGAGCACGGTCGATATCGAGGACTGCTACGCGGCGCTGACCGCGCGGTGGGACAGGGCGCTCAACGCGGCCTACGGCGCCGCGATGAAGGCGGCGGATCCGTCGGGCACGGGCCCCCTGCGCGCGGCCGAGCGGGCGTGGATCGAGTTCAGGAAGCAGGAGTGCCTCTACCGCGGGGCGGGGCCGGGCACGATCGGGCGCGTCGTCGCGGCGAACTGCTTCTACGCGATGACGCGGGCGCGGGCCGAACAGCTGGTGGAGGATGCGAAGGGGCTCGGGCCGGGGTAGAACGCGGCCCGGGCCACCCGGCCGCAGGCCCGCCCGCCGTGGTGGGGGCGCGACGGGTGCGCGGGCGGGCGAGACCGGGCGGGACGCCGCATCCCGCAGAGACGGGGCGCCCGGCGCGGGATGCGGCGAGGGCGCTCAGGCGGCCATGCGGTGCAGGGCGCAGAGCTTGTTGCCGTCGGGGTCGCGGAGGTAGGCGAGGTACAGCTTGCCGGAGGCGGCGTTGCGGACGCCGGGGGCGTCCTCGATCGCGGTGCCGCCGTTCGCGGCGCCGGCCTCGTGCCAGGCCTCGACCTGCTCGGCGGTGTCGGCGGTGAAGCCGATCGTGCCGCCGTTGGCGCCGCAGGCGGGCTGGCCGTCGATGGGGGTGGTCAGCATGAGCCGGCCGTCGCGGTGGCTGTAGACGACGTGGCCCTTCGCGTCGCGCTCGCCGGGCGAGGCGCCCAGGGCGCCGAGGGTCGCGTCGTAGAACGCCTTCGAGCGGTCGAGGTCGTTGCTGCCGATCATGAGGTGGCTGAACATCGTGGACTTCTCCTGGTGGCGCGCGGAGCCTGTCGAAGGCGCAGGCGAACCGGCGGGGCTCCTTACAGCACGCGGCCGCGTCGCGGCCAGGGCGCGCCTGCGGCGTCGCGCGGCGGCAGGCGTTGCGTCAGGTCCTGCGTCAGGCGGGGAGGCGGCGGGGGCGCAGGCCGTCGAGCAGCAGCAGGCCCACGCCGCAGCAGATCGCGGCGTCGGCGACGTTGAACACGTACCAGGACCAGCCGAAGGCGTGGGCGTGGATGAAGTCGACCACGGCGCCGTAGCGCAGGCGGTCGACGATGTTGCCGATGGCGCCGCCGGCGACCGCGCCGAGGGCGGTGGCGACCAGGGCGTTCTCGGCGCGGCGCAGCCAGGTCAGGAGGACTGCGACCACGGCCACGGCGACGGCGGCGAGCAGGACTGCGCCGAGCTGGGTGCCGGCGCGGAACAGGCCGAAGGTCACGCCCTGGTTCCACACCATGGTCAGGTTGAGGCCGGGGAGCACGGCGACACTGCCGCGCTCGGGCAGGTCGAGGCCGTGCAGGACCCACTGCTTGGAGGCCTGGTCGGCGGCGAGGACGAGCACGGCGGCGAGCAGGCCGCCGGCGACGCGGCCGTGCGGGGGGGGGGCGGGGACGTCGCTCATGGGGCGGCGGGGGCGGGGAGGCTGTCCACGGCGTCGGTGCAGCGCAGGCACAGGGTCGGGTGGGCGGCCTGGCTGCCGACCTCGGGGAGGATGCGCCAGCAGCGGGCGCATTTGTGGCCGGGGGCGGGAAAGGCGCGGAGCTGCGGGGGGGCGTCGTCGTCGGCGGGGGCGGCGACCGTGGCCTGGGAGACGATGGCGATCTCGGCCCAGTGCTCGGGGTCGAGCAGGGACTCGCCGGGGGGGAAGGACAGGGCGGCTTCCAGCGAGGACTTCACGGTCTTCGCGGCGCGCAGGGCCTCGATGGCGGCCGTGGCGTGCTGGCGCTGCTCGCGGATGGCGTCCCAGCGGGCGGCGAGGGCGTCGTCGCGCCATTCGGGCGGGAGGGCGGGGAAGAGGGTGCGGTGGATGCTGGTGGCGTCGCCGAAGCGGGCGGACCAGGCCTCCTCGGCGGTGAAGCAGAGCACGGGGGCGAGCCAGGCGCACAGGCAGCGCTGCAGGTGGTCGAGGACGGTGCGGGCGGCGCGGCGGCGGGGGGCGTCCGGGCGGTCGCAGTAGAGGGAGTCCTTGCGGACATCGAAGTAGAAGGCGGAGAGGTCGGTGGCGCAGAAGTTGTGCAGGTCGGGGAGCACGCCGGTCCACTCGTGCGTGGCGACGGCGTGGCGGACGCGGGCGTCCAGCGTGTGCAGGCGGTGCAGGACCCAGCGCTCCAGCTCGGGCAGCTCGGCGTGGGGGATGGTTTCGGACTCGGAGAAGCCGTCAAGGGCGCCGAGGAGCCAGCGCAGGGTGTTGCGCAGGCGGCGGTACAGCTCGGACTGCTGCTTGAGGATTTCCGGGCCGATGCGCAGGTCCTCGGAGGTGTCGGAGTTCATCACCCACAGGCGCAGGATGTCGGCGCCGTACTGGTCCGTGACCGTGCCGGGCGCGGTGACGTTGCCCAGCGACTTGCTCATCTTGCGGCCGTGCTCGTCGAGGACGAAGCCGTCGGTAAGGATTGCGCGGAACGGGGCCTGGCCGCGGGTGCCGACGGCTTCCAGCAGCGAGGACTGGAACCAGCCGCGGTGCTGGTCGGAGCCTTCCAGGTAGAGGTCGGCGGGCCAGGGCAGGCCACGGGCCTCCAGGGTGAAGGCGTGGGTGGAGCCGGACTCGAACCAGACGTCGACGATGTCCATGACCTGCTCGAAGGCGGCGGGGTCGCGGCCTTCGCCCAGGAAGCGGGAGGAGGGGGAGCTGTACCAGGCGTCGGCACCCTCGGCGGCGAAGATCTCGGTGACGCGGGCCATGACGGCAGGGTCGCGCAGGGGCTCGCCGGTGGCGCGCTCGACGAAGATCGCGATGGGCACGCCCCAGGCGCGCTGGCGGCTGATGCACCAGTCGGGGCGGGACTCCACCATGGCGCGGATGCGGTTGCGGCCCTTCTCGGGAACGAAGCGGGTGTTCTCGATGGCGTCCAGGGCGCGGGCGCGGATGTGCTCGGGGCCGTCCATGCGGATGAACCACTGGGGGGTGGCGCGGTAGATCAGCGGGGCCTTGGAGCGCCAGGAGTGGGGGTAGGAGTGCACGAGCTTCGCGCGGGCGAGGAGGGTGCCGGCGGTGGTGAGGGCGGCGCAGACGGGGTCGGCGGCCTTGTAGACGTGGACGCCGGCGAACAGCGGGACCCAGGGGTTGAAGGTGCCGTCGTCGCCGACGGTCTCCGGGACCTCCAGGCCGTGCTGGCGGCCCAGGGCGAAGTCGTCCTCGCCGTGGGAGGGGGCGGTGTGGACCAGGCCGGTGCCCTGCTCGGTGGTGACGTGCTCGCCGAGGAGGAGGGGGACGTCGAAGTCGTAGCCGTGGCCGCGCAGGGGGTGGTCGAGGCGCAGGCCCTCGAGCGCGGTGCCCGGGAGGGTGCGCAGCGTGGTGTGGGCGGTGATGCCGGTGTCGGCGCAGACCTGGGGGAGGAGCGCCTCGGCGACGAGGATGCGCTCGCCGGGGGTGGCGAGGGAGCCTTCGGCCACGGCGTCGACGCGGACGAGGGCGTAGTCGATCCCGGGGCCGGCGGCGACGGCACGGTTGGCGGGGATGGTCCAGGGCGTCGTGGTCCAGATCACGACGGAGGCGCCGGCCAGGTCGCTGCCGGCGTCGCCGCGGACGGGGAAGCGGACCCAGATCGTGGTGGAGGTGTGGTCGTGGTACTCGACCTCGGCCTCGGCGAGCGCGGTCTTCTCGACCGGGCTCCACATCACGGGGCGCAGGCCGCGGTAGAGGGCGCCGTTGAGCAGGAAGCGGCCGATCTCGCCGGCGATCGCGGCCTCGGAGGCGAAGTCCATGGTGGCGTAGCGGTTCGCCCAGTCGCCCTGCACGCCGAGGCGGCGGAACTCGGCGGCCTGGATGTCGAGCCACTTCTGGGCGTGGGCGCGGCACTCGGCGCGGAACTGCAGCGTGGGGACGTCGTCCTTGTTGCGGCCCGCCTTGCGGTAGGCTTCCTCGATCTGCCACTCGATGGGCAGGCCGTGGCAGTCCCAGCCGGGGATGTAGAGCGCGTCCTGGCCGGACATCTGGCGGGCGCGGTTGATAACGTCCTTGTGGATCTTGTTCAGGGCGTGGCCGATGTGCAGGTGGCCGTTGGCGTAGGGCGGGCCGTCGTGCAGCAGGAAGGTCGGGCGGCCGGCGCTGTCCTCGCGCAGGCGGGCGTACAGGTCGTCGGCGTCCCAGTGGGCCAGGATCTCCGGCTCCTTCTGCGGCAGGCCGGCGCGCATCGGGAAGGCCGTCGTGGGGAGGAACACCGTGTCGCGGTAGTCGCGGGGCGGGGCGGCGTCGGGCATGGGGCGTCTCGCACAGGAAGGAAGCAAGGCCGGGCTCTGCCCGGACCCGCCAAAGGCCCGAGGCCTTTGGGAACCGTTACTAGAAAAGTCAGGCGCGCTCGGCCTGTCCCGACTCAGGGAGCCGGGTCGGTCATTCGCAGTGTTGCGGCCCTGCACGTCATGAAAGGCATATGCGAACCGGGCCGGCGCGAGGTCAAGCAAGGTCGGGCTCTGCCCGAACCCGCAAAGGGCCGGGGGCCCTTTGATCCCTTTTCCCAAGGGGCGCGTTCCAAGGGCGCAGCCTTTGGCGGAGTTTGAGGCGGAGCCTCAACCTTGCTTGCTTGTCCCGTCAGCGAGGACGTCGCGGGCCTGTGCGGCGTCGAGGGCGATCTGGGCGCGGAGGGCGTCGAGGCCGTCGAAGCGGCGCTCGTCGCGGAGGAAGGCGTGGAGGGCGATGGAGACGTGCTGGCCGTAGAGGTCCCCGGCGAAGTCGAAGAGGTGGGCCTCGACGCGGCTTTCGGTGCCGGTGGCGACAGTGGGGCGGCGGCCGATGTTGGCGACGCCGGGGATCGTGGGGCCGTCGGGCAGGCGGGCGGTGATGGCGTAGACGCCGCGGGCGGGCTCGATGTGCTCGCCGAGCGCGATGTTGGCGGTGGGGAAGCCGATGGTGCGGCCGCGGGCGTCGCCGTGGGCCACGGTGCCGCCGATCGACCAGGGGCGGCCGAGGGCGGCGGCGGCGCGCACGGGGTAGCCATCCTGGAGGTCGCGGCGGATGCGTGTGGAGGAGATCGGGCCGGCGGCGTCGGCGAGCGGGGGGACGAGGGTCAGGCCGATGCCGGCGGCCTCGGCGCGGCGGGCGAGGAGCGCGGTGTCGCCGCCGCGGCGGTGGCCGAAGGCGAAGTCGGGGCCGCAGGCGAGGTGGGCGGCGGCGAGGCCGTCGCGGAGGATCTCGGTGACGAAGGCCTCGGCGGACAGCCAGGAGAAGTCGTGGTCG
>JBPBQX010000226.1:0-11780 GCA_050955025.1 Janthinobacterium lividum | reverse complement strand
TCAGCTCCGCACCGAGCAGCACAGCATAGACTGTGACCCAGAACCACATCATCACGCCGGCGACCGCGCCCAGCGGGCCGTAGGTCGCGTCGTAGCTGGCCCAGTTGCCGACGTAGTACGAGAACGCCGCCGAGGCCATCAGCCACATCAGCGTCGCCACCAGCGAGCCGGGCGTCACCCAGCGCCACGCGGCGCGGCTGCGCGACGGGCCGAAGCGGTACAGCAGCGACAGCGCCAGCACCACGAACACCAGCAGCACGCCCAGGCTGGCCAGTTGCGCCAGCACCTTCTGGTTGCCGGGCAGCTCCAGGAAGTTCAGCGCCAGCGGCAGCAGCACCAGCACGGCGATGCCCACCACGGCGGCGAGCACCGCGCACAGCGTCATGCCCAGCGCGGTGAGCTGGTAGCGCACGATGCTGCGGGACTCGACCTCCTCGTAGGCGAGGTTCAGGGCGGCGAGGATCGACTTGGTGCCGGTCGTGGCGCTGTACAGCGCCACCAGGAAGCTCAGCACCAGGCTGAAGGTCAGGGTGCCCGGGGGCTGCGAGACGAGCTGGTGCACGCGCGCGCCGATCAGGCTGAAGGCGGCGGGCGGCAGCAGGCGGGCCAGGACCTGCAGCTGCGGCTCCACGGTCGCGGGGTCGAAGGCCAGGCCGTAGACCGAGATCAGGGTGCTGATCGCGGGGAACAGCGCCAGCGTGGCCCAGAACGCGCAGCCCGCCGCGGCCAGCGACATGCGGTCCGAGATCATCTCGGACAGGGTGCGGCGCAGCACCTGCTTCCAGCCGCGCCAGGGGATCGAGGCCGGCGCGTTGGCCAGGCGGCCGATCGCGCGGCCTTCCGGGCCGAGCGAGGCGGCGCTGGCGGGCTCGTCGTGCTCGTTGGCCGGCGCGGGCTGCGCGCTCGCCTTGGTGCGGGGCATGGAGGCTCCTCGAAGTGGGGGGCACGGTGCGCGAGGACGGGGGCGGGGGCAAGGAAGGTTGAGGCGCTGCCTCAAACTCCGCCAAAGGCTGCGGCCTTGGAACGCGCCACTTAAGTCAGGCCAGTCCAGGGCGAGGCTGGCCAAAGGTTCCGATGGCCCTCTTGGGCCATTGGAAGGGCCAGACGAGGGGGCTCGCCCTGGCGGGTTTGGGCAGGGCCCATGCTTGCTTTCAGGGGCTTGCGGCGTTCCGGGCGGAACCAGGGGGGAACACCCACGACTCCGTCCACAGACTTACCCAGAGTTCTGTGGATAACTATCCCGCCGCGGACATCTCCAGGGCACGGGCGTAGACGACGCGGCGCGGCAGGCCGGTGGCGGCGGCGACCAGGGCGGCGGCGTCCTTGACGCTGTGGGCGGAGAGCGCCGCGCGGAGCTGGTCGTCGAGCGCGGCCTCGCCGGGGGCCTCGTCGGGGGCGGGGCCGACGAGGAGGGTGATCTCGCCGCGGGCCGCGTTGTCGGCGTAGTGGGCGGCGAGCGCGGGGAGGGTGTCGCGGCGGACCTCCTGGAAGCGCTTGGTCAGCTCGCGGGCGACGGCGGCGGGGCGGTCGCCGAGCATGTCGGCGAGGTCGGCCAGCGTCTCGGCGAGGCGGTGCGGGGCCTCGTGCCAGACCAGGGTGGCGCGCAGGCCGGCGAGCTCTGCGGCGCGCAGGGTGCCCAGCGCGGCGCGGCGCGCGGCCTGGCGGGGGGGCGGGAAGCCCGCGAACAGGAAGGGGTGCGGGGGCAGGCCGGAGAGGACGAGCGCGGTGAGCGCCGCGTTGGCGCCGGGCACCGCGTCCACCGCGAGGCCGGCGGCAATGGCGGCGCGGACCAGGCGGAAGCCGGGGTCGGAGACGAGGGGGGTGCCGGCGTCCGAGACGAGGGCGATGCGTCGGCCGCGGCGCATCTGGGCGAGGAGGGCGGGGATGCGCTGCTCCTCGTTGTGCTCGTGCAGGGCGGCGGTGCGGACGTCGAGGTTGCAGTGCTCCAGGAGGCGGGCGGTGGTGCGGGTGTCCTCGCACAGCACCAGGTCGGCGGCGGCCAGGGCGGCGACGGCGCGGGCGGAGATGTCGCCGAGGTTGCCGATGGGGGTGGAAACCAGCACAAGCGCGGGGTGCCCGGTTGGCGGGGACGCCGCGTCGTCGTCCGCGGCGTCGGGTTCGTTGTCCCGTTCGCCGTCGTCCGGGTCGCCGGGCGGGGCGGGGCCGGCGGGGCCGGGGTGATCCGCCCGGTCGGGCGCGGGCGACGTGGCGTTGTCGCGGCCATCCCCGGCCGCGGCGTCTTGGAAGGGATACGTGGATGCGTCCTCGTGCATCGGGCCTCCTTGCCGTGCTGCTCGCAGCCGGCTGCACCGCCGGGCAGCCATACGCGCCTTCGGGCGGGCCGGCCATGCTCTCCACGGGGGCGGCGCCGGCGCCGGCGGGGCAGCGGGTGGCGATCCTGCTGCCGCTGAGCGGGAGCAATGCGGCGCTGGGGCAGGCGATGCTGCGGGCGGCGCGTCTGGCGCTGGCGGCGCCGGGGTCGCCGGGGCTGGACGCGCGCGACACGCAGGGCACGCCCGAGGGGGCGGCGGAGGCGGCGCGGGTGTCGCTGGCGGCGGGGGACTCGCTGATCCTCGGGCCGCTGACCAACAGCGAGACGGCGGCGGTGGCGCCGGTGGCGGCGGCGGCGGGGGTCGCGGTGCTGGCGTTCACCTCGGACGGCGCGCAGGCGCGGCCGGGGGTGTGGGTGCTGGGCATCACGGCGGACCAGCAGGTCGGGCGGCTGGTGGCGGCGGCGCGCGGGGACGGGCGGTCGCGGTTCGCGGCGGTGCTGCCGGAGGGGGCGTTCGGGCAGGCGCTGGGCGATGCGCTGGTGCGCGACACGGCGGATGGCGGGACGCCTGCGACGGTGCGGCGCGCGTCGGGGTTCGCGGCGACCAACGCGGCGCTGAAGCAGGTCAGCGGCTATGCGGCGCGCCGGGGGGCGGCGCAGGCGCAGCTCAAGGCGGCGCGCGAGAGCGGCGACGCGGACGCGCGGCGCGACGCCGCGGCGGCGGTGGCCGCGCCCGCGGCACCGCCGCCGGTGGACGCGCTGCTGCTCGGCACCGGGGCGGGGACGCTGCGCGACCTCGGCTCGGTGCTGGCGTTCTACGACCTGGCGCCGCCGGCGGTGCGGCTGCTCGGGCCGGCGCTGTGGGCGCACGACGCGCCGCAGCTCGGGGCGCTGGCGGGGGCGTGGTACGTGGCGCCGGACCCGGCGCTGCGGGCGCGGTTCGTGGCGGCCTATGCCGCGTCGGGGCAGGCGGCGCCGGCGCCGGACGCGGGCGTGGCGGGGGCTCCGGCCGGGGCGACGCCGCCCGCGGCGGCGGCGCCAGGGGGGCCGCCGCCGGCGCTGGCCGACATCGCCTACGACGCGGCGGCGGTGGCGCGCGTGCTCGCGGCGCAGGGCTACGGGCCGGTGGCGCTGCAGCGGGCGGACGGGTTCGCCGGCACCGACGGGGTGTTCACGCTGCTGCCGGGGGGCGTGGTGCGGCGCGACCTCGCGGTGTTCCAGATCGACGCGGGGGGCGGGTCGCACGTCGTGTCGGGCGCGGGCAGGCCGCCCGGGGCGTAGCGGCGGGAGCGGGGGCGGTGGCGGCGCCGCCGGAGGCCCGCCCGCCGGCGGGGATGCTCGCGTCGGCCACCGTGGCGATCTCGGCGGCGCCGGTGGCGGTGCTCGCGGCGCTGATGCTGTCGGGCGCGCTGGCGGCGGGGCCGGGGCTGGCGGGGGCGGCGGTGGTGGTGCTGTCGGCGCTCGGGCTGGCGATGCTGTGGGCGTCGGACCTGGCGACGCTGTCGCACACGCTCAGGCTCGCGGCGCGGGGCGAGGAGGTCTCGGCCGCGCCCAGGCTCGCGGTGAACGAGGCGGTGCTGCGCGAGGCGGCGCTGCTGGCGCGTGCCGGCGCCGAGCGGGCACGGCTGGTGGAGCGGATGCTGCGCGGCGAGGCGGCGATGGTGGAGCGGCTGCCGGACCCGCTGGTGGTGCTGGGGCGGGACCACTCGATCCAGCGCGCCAACGTCGCGGCGCGCGTCGCCTACGGCGGCGACCTGGCCGCGGTGATGCGCCATCCCGTGCTGCGCCAGGCGGTGGACCGGGCGCTGGGGCCGCGCGGCGGGACAGGCGCGGGGCAGGACGGCGGGGGCACGGCGCAGGGCGGGGCGCCGGGCGGGGGCGTGCAGGGCGGGGCGGGGGGCGGGCGCGCGGGCACGGCGACGGCGGAGCTGTCGGTACCGGTGCCGGTGGCGCGCGAGGTCCTGGCGACGGTGATCGTGCTCGACCCGCCGCTGGTGGGCGGGGGCGAGGCGATCGTGGTGCTGTCGGACCGTTCGCGCGAGCGGGCGGTGGAGCGGATGCGCGCGGACTTCGTGGCCAACGCCAGCCACGAGCTGCGCACGCCGCTCGCCAGCCTGATCGGGTTCATCGACACGCTGATCGGGCCGGCGGCGGACGACCGGCCGGCGCGGCAGCGCTTCCTGGGGATCATGGCCGAGCAGGCAGGGCGGATGAACCGGCTGATCGACGACCTGCTCAGCCTGTCGCGCATCGAGCTGGTGGAGCACCTGCCGCCCGAAGGGAGCGTGGCGCTGTGGGGCGTCGTGGTGCGCCAGTTCGCGGCGTTCGAGCCCCGGCTGGCGGCGCGGCCGGCGCGGCTGGAGCCGTCCGTGACGCAGGGACTGCCGCCGGTGCCGGGGGATGCGGACCAGCTCAGCCAGGTGGTGCAGAACCTGCTGGAGAACGCGGTGAAGTACGGGCGCGCGGGGGGCACGATCACGGTGTCGCTGCACCGCGCCGAGCCGGGGGGGCGCTGGCCGGCGCGGCCGGGGGTCGTGCTGTGCGTCGCCGACGACGGGCCGGGGATCTCGCGCGAGGACCTGCCGCGGCTGACGGAGCGGTTCTACCGCGCGGGCGGCGGGCGGTCGCGGGCGGCGGCGGGGACGGGGCTCGGGCTCGCGATCGTCAAGCACATCGTCAACCGGCACCGGGGGCGGCTGCTGATCGAGAGCGAGGAAGGGCAGGGGGCGCGGTTCAGCGTGTGGCTGCCGGCGGGGGGGCAGGAAGCAAGCATGGGCTCCGCCCAAACCCGCAAAGGGTCCGAGGACCCTTTGATCCCTTTACTTAAGTAGAGGCGATCCAAGGGCCCAGCCCTTGGCGGAGTTTGAGGCAGAGCCTCATGCTTGCTTCCTTTCCGGCGCGCAGGCTACCTCGGCCGGGCCGGTTTCGGGGGTGGCGATGCGCGGGTTCTGGGTCGTGGGCGGGGCGGCGCTGCTGTGCGCGGCGGGGCCGGTGCGGGCGTGGGCCGATCCGGTCAGGGTGCTGTTCGTGGGCAACAGCTTCACGCACGGGCGCTACGACCCGGCGCGCAACGACAACGCGGGGTTCGACTCCGGGCCGGGGGCGGCGGGCGGGCCGCACGTGCACGACCTGCTGTGCCTCGCGGCGGCGACGTGCAGCGCGGCGGAGCGCGTGGCGCCCACGGACCCGGACACCGAGGCCTATCCGCCGCTCGCGTTCACGGTGCGGCAGAAGCTCGACTATCTCGCGGCGACGCCGTCGGCGCAGTACGCGGAGGCGGGGCCGTTCGGGGGCGTGCCGGGGGTGTTTCTGCAGCTCGCGCGCGACGCGGGGCTGGACTACGACGTGTCGGTCATCGCGGTGAGTGCGGCGACGCTGGCGGGCAAGAGCTTCGACGGGAGTGCCGCGAACTCGGCGCTGATCGGCAGCGCGCGGTGGGACCGCGTGGTGCTGCAGGACCAGAGCTTCGAGCCGCTGCCGCCCACGGTGGTGGTCGATGGGCGCAGCGTGGCGACGCGGGGCGATCCGGCGACGTTCCAGGCGGGGGTCGACGGGCTGGTGGGCAAGATCGACGCGGCGGACGCGGCGGCGGGGAAGGCGCCGGTTCCGGTGACGCTGTACGAGACGCCGCCGATGGCCAGCTACGGCTACGCGAGCGCGCGGCTGGACGCGCCGATCTACGGCAGCAGCGCCAGCGCGCCGGGCGGGCCGAACGCGCCGTACGTGGGGGCGGCGAACCCGGTGGCGCAGATGGCGGGCGACCTGCACCGGGCGTATTTCGCGGCGGCGGCGGCGTGGAACGCGGCGAACCCGGGGGGGAGCCGGCTGGACGTGGCGCCGGCCGGCGACGCGTGGGTGTCGGCGATGAACGTGCGGGTCGCGCAGGTCGATCCGTTCCTGCCGGTCGAGCCCGGGGGCACGGTGGACCTGTGGGACGGGGACGCGCTGCTCGCGTGCTGCACGGCGCCGATCGGCTACCATCCCAGTTCGTACGGGGCGTACCTGGACGCGCTGGTGCTGTTCGCGAAGGTCACGGGGCACAGCGCGCTGGTGGGCGGGGGCGGGCAGGCCGCGAGGATGCTGGGCGTGGCGCCGGCGGTGGCGCTGGGGCTGCAGCTCGCGGCGGCGGCGACGATCGCGGCGGGCGGGCCGGTGGCTGCGGCGCCCTGGACGTGGGCGCAGCAGTAGGCAAGGAAGGTTGAGGCTCTGCCTCAAACTCCGCCAAGGGCTGGGCCCTTGGATCGCCTTCTTCTAAGTAAAAGGGATCAAAGGGTCCTTGGACCCTTTGCGGGTTTGGGCAGAGCCCATGCTTGCTTTCTTCCTACAGGTATCGCGCCGCGAGGTGGGTCTCGAAGGCGGCGGGGTCGAGCGGGCGGCCGGTGGCGGACTGCAGCAGGGCGTTGAAGCCGAGGCGGGCGCCCTGGGCGTGGATGCGGGTGCGCAGCCAGGCGAGGAGGGGCGAGAGGTCGCCCCGGCCGAGGGCGTCGTCGAGGCCGGGGGTGTCGGCGCGGGCGGCGGCCATGAGCTGGGCGGCGGCCATGGCGCCCAGCGTGTAGCTCGGGAAGTAGCCGAACAGGCCGTCGAACCAGTGGATGTCCTGCAGGCAGCCCTGGCGGTCGTCGGGCGGGCGGATGCCGAGCAGCGCGTGCAGGCCGTCGGACCAGGCGCCGGGGAGGTCGGGCACGGCGAGGTCGCCCGAGACGAGGGCCTGCTCCAGGCGGAAGCGCAGGATGACGTGGGCGGGGTAGGTCATCTCGTCGGCTTCCACGCGGATCAGGCTGCGCTCGATGCGGCGCCAGGCGCGGGCGAGGGCGGGGGCGGTCCAGGGCGTGGGGGCGTCGCCGGCGCTGCCGGGCAGCGCCGCGTTCAGCTCGGCGGCGAGCCAGGCGAGGTAGGGGTCGGACAGGCAGGCCTGCATCTCCAGGATCAGCGACTGGCTCTCGTGGGCGGCCATGCCGGCGGAGGTGCCGACGGGCTGGCGCGACCAGGCGGGGGGGAGGCCGCGCTCGTAGAGGGCGTGGCCGGTCTCGTGCATCACGCCCATCAGCGCCTGCACGGGGCTCGCGGTGTCGTAGCGGGTGGTGATGCGGACGTCGGTGGGGGTGCCGCCGCAGAACGGGTGGGCGGAGCGGTCGAGGCGGGAGTGCGCGCCCTCCAGGCCGGCGGCCTGGGACAGGCGGCGGCACAGGGACTCCTGCGCGTCCTCGGGGAAGGGGCCGGGGGGCAGGGCGGGGGCGCCGTCGCGGTCGGCACGCGCCTGGCGGTCGAGGGCGCGGGGGAGGGCGTCGGCGAGGAAGGCCTCGTAGCGGGCGAAGACGGGGGCGACGTCGGCGCTGCCGATGCCGGGCTGGAAGCCGTCCATCAGCGCGTCGTAGGGGGAGAGGCCGAGGGCGGGGGCGAGGGCCTGGGCGGTCTCGCGGGTGAGGCGGACGACCTCGGCGAGGGGGGTGGCGACGGCGGCGAAGTCGTTCGCGGGGCGGGCGCGGCGCCACACGGTCTCGGAGGCGGAGCAGGCGCGGCTGTGGGCCTCGACCAGGTCGAGGGGCAGCGCGGTCGCGCGGGTGTGGGCGCGGCGCATCAGGCGGAGGTTGGCGTCGCGCCAGGCGTCGTGCTCGTCGGCGCGGGGGGACTCGGCCTCGTCGAGGGCGCCGCCGGTTTCGGGGGCGACGAGCAGCTCGTGGCCGAGGCCGGCGAGGACGGCGAGCTGGTCGCCGCGGGCCGCGGCGCCGCCGGGGGGCATCATGGCCGACGCGTCCCAGCCGAGCACCGAGGAGGCCTCGCCGAGGGTGGCGATGCGGGCGAAGCGGGCGGCGAGGCGGTCGTAGGCGGACATGGCGGAGGCTCCTGGGCGGCGGGCTTCGGCGAGGCGGCTTGCGCGGGCTTCAGGCGTCACGATGCCCTGCGCCGCCGGGCATGGACAGCGGCCGCCGGGCTTTTCCCAGGTCTGTCAGGGGACTCCAAAGGCGAGCCTTTGGCGGAGCTTGAGGCGGAGCCTCAACCTTGCCGGCTTTCCCCGGGCCGGTCGAGGTTGGGCAGCAGCACGGCGAGCAGGCCGATGGCCGGCAGCCAGGCGCACAGGGCGTAGACGAAGGTGATGCTGGTGGCGTCGGCGAGCATGCCGAGGACCGCGGCGCCGATGCCGCCCAGCCCGAAGGCGAGGCCGAAGAACAGGCCGCCGACGAGGCCGACCTTCCCGGGCAGCAGGTCCTGTGCGTAGAGCAGGATCGCGGAGAACGCCGAGGCCAGGACCAGGCCGATCACCACGCTGAGCGCCGACGTCCAGGCCAGCGAGGCGTGCGGCAGCATCAGGGTGAAGGGCAGCACGCCGAGGATGGAGCCCCAGATCACGCGGCGCCGCCCGATGCGGTCGCCGATCGGGCCGCCTGCCAGCGTGCCGGCGGCCACCGCGGCGAGGAACACGAAGAGGTGGACCTGGGCGGCCTGCACGGAGAGGTGGAAGCGGGCGATCAGGTAGAACGTGTAGTAGCTGGTGAGGCTGGCCAGGTAGAAGTACTTGGAGAACACCAGCATCACCAGCACGCCGACCGCCATCGCCACGCGGCGCGGGCCGAGGGTTGCGTGCGGGGTTGCGGTCTGGCGCGGGCCGCGGGGGGCCTGGCGGCCGTACCAGGCGCTGCAGGTGGCGAGCAGGGCGACGGCGAGCAGGGGGCCGGCCACGAACCAGGCGATGGAGCCCTGGCCGTGCGGGAGCACCACGAAGGCGGCGGCGAGCGGGCCCAGCGCCTGGCCGCCGTTGCCGCCGACCTGGAACAGCGACTGCGCGAGGCCGTGGCGGCCGCCCGAGGCGAGGCGGGTCATGCGCGAGGCCTCGGGGTGGAAGATCGACGAGCCCACGCCGACCAGGGCGGCGGCGGCGAGCAGCGCCGGGAACGAGCCGGCGGCGGACAGCAGCAGCAGGCCGAGCAGCGTGAAGCCCATGCCGCACGGCAGGGCCCAGGGCAGGGGGTGGCGGTCGGTGTAGAGGCCGATCGGCGGCTGCAGCAGCGAGGCGGTCATCTGGAACGCGAGGGTGAGCACGCCGATCTGCCCGAAGCTCAGGTGGTAGGAGGCCTTCAGCAGCGGGTAGATCGCGGGCAGCACGGCCTGGATCATGTCGTTGAGCAGGTGCGAGGCCGCGAGTGCCAGGATCACGGGGAACACCGTGCGCCCGGCGGTGACGGCGCCGCGCGGGGCGGCGGTGGACGAGGGCAGGGCCTGGCTCATGGGGCGCCTTCCGTGCGGGGCGGGCGCGGAGCCCAGGGATGGTGCAATGCGGCATGGTGGGGCGGCGGGCACGGGAGGGGTAGCCCCGCGGCGGCAGCGCTGGGTTGCGTGGAGGAAGCAAGGTCGAGGCGCCGCCTCGAGCTCCGCCAAAGGCTCGCCTTTGGAAACCGGTACTGGGGACAGGCTCTCGGGCGGGGCTATCGCACGGGCGCGCGCGGCAGCAGGGCAGCGCGGGCGGCGGCGTCCAGCGTGGTGCTGCATACCGCGAGGTCGAAGGCGGTGGTGCAGGGCGAGCCGGCGTCGGGGCGCGGCTGCGAAGGGTCGCCGAGCCAGCGCAGCCAGAGCTCGCCGGGCTGGAGCACGTGGGCGGTGGGGGCGCAGTCGTGGCCAGGGCGCGCGCTATACACGTTGTTGGTCGCGACGTTCAGGCGGGCAGCGACCAGCTGGATTTGCATCACGATCCTGCCCAGCGGAAGGGAGAAGTTCTCGAAGCAGCCGAGCACGGGGGTCACCCGCACGAAGTCGTGGCGCGCGATCGCGGCCTCCCAGGCTGACGCGTCCACGGGGGACGGGAGGGTGTCGTGCAGGCTGCGCTCGACCTCGGCCCAGAGCGGCGCGCTGTCGGCGCACTGCAGGAAGGCAGCCGCCAGCAGGATTGCCGACGCGCGCCGGCACGCTCCCGAGGCGGCGCATCCTGCGATGCCGAGCGCCATCGCCAGGTACATCACCGGCCAGACGAAGCGCCCGCTGGCGCGGAACACGCCGGCCAGCGCCAGCGCGGCGGGCGGCAGGGGCACGTGCAGGACGTGCATTTGGCCGAGGAAGACTTCGTTCGACAGCGCGAACAGGGTGCAGGCCAGCAGGGCCGCGGACAGGCACGCGTGGCGACGGACCGCGGCCCGCGCCCGGCCGGCCAGGGACCGCCGGGCGCACCAGAGCAGCAGCAGCGCGCCCGCGCCCAGGAAGCAGTAGCCGTCGCCCTGCCCGCCGGTCGCGTCGAGGCGCCCGAGGCCGAGCAGGGCGCCCAGGAGGTCCCTGTCCGGGAAGACGGGCGACAGAAGGTTCGCCGAGTAGGCGCCGAACCCGGGGGCGGCCAGCGTGCCCGCCGCCGGGAGGTAGCCCGACAGCACCAGCTGGGCGGCCAGCAGCGCGACGAGCGCGGCGGCCAGGCAGAGGCCGGGCAGCGGGAGGAGCCTGCGGTCCAGCAGGGCCTGGGCGATGGCGGCGGCCACGATCGCCGCGACCATCGCGAACAGGTAGGCGTGGGTCCACAGCGCGAGCGCGCACAGCGGCGCTCCCCGGAGCAGGCGCGGCAGCGCGGGGCTCGCGCGCGCGGCGCCGACGTAGAAGGCGAGGGCGAGCGTCACCTCGGACTGCGCCATCAGCGTGGTCTGCCCCCAGCGTGCCAGCAGCGCCGGGGCGCACAGGCCGAAGGCGGTGGCGGCGGTTGCCGCGGCGAGGCTTCTGGCGCCTAGCCGGGCGGCGAGCAGGGTCATGGCGGCGGCGCTGGCCGCGAGGCACAGCACGGTCCAAACGCCGAACGGGTTGGGCGCGCGGCCGGTCAGGCGGAACAGCAGCCGGCCGGCGAGCGCCAGCACCGGGGTGCTGTCGGTGAAGACGATGCTGGTGCCGCCGGGCGGGCCCAGGCGGGCGGCCTGGAACAGCGGCAGGCGCCACTCGTCGCGCACGAAGAAGTCGTATCCGCTCAGCGCCGTGGCCATGTCGGCCCAGCTGTTGCCGGTCACACCGTGCGGGTCGCGCCAGAACGGCGCGGTGCCGTCCAGGAAGTCCCGGTCGAACAGGAGCAGGCAGCACGACACGGAGATCGCCGCGGACAGCAGCAGCAACGCCGGCGTGCCGCGCGGGGCGGCGAGCAGGTCGGCGGCGCGCGCGAGGAGGGCGGCTGCGGCGGCCCGGCGGTTGCGGCGCGGCGCGGCAGGGAGCGTGCCTGTCAGGGCGGGGGCCACGCCCGGCGTGGCAAGGGCGCGGCTCACGCAGGCTTTCTTGCGGTCACCATCGCGGTCAGGCCGAACAGCCTGTTGCTGCGGAACATCAACAACTCGGCGCGGCAGGCGGCCCAGAGGGCGCCGTTGGACAGGCGGCCGCAGCGGCGCATCTGGCTGCGTACGCGGTCGTGCCCGGTCAGCGCGGCGCGCAACCGGCCGAGCAGGCGCGAGCCCGCCGCGAGAGGGAACAGTGCGCCGTACAGGTAGCAGGCGTCCTCGACCAGCAGGCCGGAGCGCTCCACCACGCCGCGGATCTGGCCCAGCGTGTAGCGCCGGTG
>JBPBQX010000225.1:0-13028 GCA_050955025.1 Janthinobacterium lividum | reverse complement strand
CCTCCACCCCGCCCGAGGACGCCCTGCATGATCCCGCCCCTGCCCTTCGACGTCCCCGCCATGCTCGACGACCTGCGCCGCTGGGTGGAGTGCGAGAGCCCCACCTGGGACGCCGCCGCCGTGAACGCGATGATGGACCTGGCCGCCCGCGACCTCCTCCTGATGGGCGCGCGCGTCGACCGCATCCCCGGCCGCCTGGGCTTCGGCGGCTGCGTCCGCGCCACCCTGCCGCACCCCCGCGCCGGCACCCCCGGCATCCTCCTCATGGGCCACCTCGACACCGTCCACCCCGTCGGCACCCTGGCCGCGCTCCCCTGGCGCATCGACGGCGACCGCTGCTTCGGCCCCGGCATCCTCGACATGAAGGGCGGCGTCCACGCCGCCCTGGAAGCCCTGCGCCAGCTCGCCCGCGCCGGCATCGAGACCCCCCTCCCCGTGACCGTCCTCCTGACCTCCGACGAGGAAGTCGGCAGCCCCAGCACCCGCGACCTGATCGAGGCCGAGGCCGCCCGCCACGCCTGCGTCCTCGTCCCCGAGCCCACCCACGACGGCGGCGTCGTCACCGGCCGCTACGCCATCGCCCGCTTCGAGCTGGAGGCCACCGGCCAGCCCAGCCACGCCGGCTGGAGCCTCGCCAAGGGCCGCTCCGCCATCCGCGAGATGGCCCGCCAGATCCCCCTGATCGAGGACATGACCACCCCCGAGTGCACCTTCAGCGTCGGCGTCATCCACGGCGGCGCCTGGGTGAACTGCGTCTCCACGACCTGCCGCGCCGAGGCCCTCAGCATGGCCCGCCGCCAGCCCGACCTCGACCGCGGCGTCGCCGCCATGCTCGCCCTCGCCCACGACTCCGGCGGCGTGCGCCTCGACGTGCGACGCGGCGTCACCCGCCCCGTCTGGGAACCCGACGCCCCCACCCTCGCCCTCTACGAGACCGCCCGCGCCGTCGCGCAGCACATCGGCTTCGACATCACGCACTGCTCGGCCGGCGGCGGCTCGGACGGCAACTTCACCGGAGCCCTCGGCATCCCCACGCTCGACGGCCTCGGCCTGGAAGGCGAGGGCCTGCACACCCTCTCCGAGCACATCGCCATCCCGAGCCTGCTCCGCCGCGCGCCCCTCCTCGCCGGACTCCTCGCGTCGATCGGGGCCTGAAGGCAAGGCCAGGCAAGGCAAGGCCAGAGGCTCTGCCTCTGGACTCCGCTCAAGGCTCGCCTTGAGAATCCCACACGAAGCGAAGGCAGCCCTTAAAGACGTTTCCAAAGGCGAGCCTTTGGCGGAGTCCAGAGGCAGAGCCTCTGGCCTTCCTTCCTTCACACCGCCCCGAACACCTCCGAAACCCTCGCGACATCCCACCCCTGCGAGAGCGCCAGCATCAGCAGGATCCGCGCCTTCTGCGGGCTGAGGTCCTCCCCCGCGACGATCCCCGCCCCGCGCAGGTATCGCCGCGGCGCGACCCGCCCGCTCCCCGCGCGGCTGCACTGCACGACGACGACGCCCGCCGCCGCCGCGCGCTCGAACGCCTGGCACTCGCCCGGCGTGGCGCACCCCGGCGCGAACCCCGCCGACACAACCCCCCGCGCGCCGGCCGCAACCGCCGCCTCGACCATCGCCCCGTCCGCCCCCGCGTAAGACAGCACGACATCGACCCGCGGCAGCACGAGCCCCTCCGCCGAGGCGAACGCCCCCCCCGGCGCCCGCATCCCCCGCGGGCTGCGCGCGAACCGCACCGCATCGCCGTCGACGTGCCCCAGCGCCCCGAAATCCGCCGACCGGAACGTCTGCAGCCGATACGTCGAAGTCTTCGACACGTCCCGCGCCGCATGAACCTCGTCGTTGAGCACGACCAGCACGCCCATCCCCGCCGCCTCGCCGCACGACGCGACCCGCAGCGCCGCCACCAGGTTCGCCCCCGCGTCCGAGCCCAACGCCGAGGCCGGCCGCTGCGCCCCCACGAGCACCACCGGCACCGCGACCCGCAGCGTGAGGTTGAGGAAGAACGCCGTCTCCTCCAGCGTCGACGTGCCGTGCGTGATGACGAACCCCGCGATCCCCGGGTCCGCCGCCGCCGTCGCATGCACCAGGTCGCGCAACGCGACCCACTCGCGCGGCCCGATCGCGGTGGAGCTGACCGCGCGGAACGCCACGGCCACCGGCTCGGCGACCCGGAACGCCTCGGGCACGCGCGCGAGCAGCTCCGCCGCGTCGATCTTGCGGCTGAACTCGGGATAGTCGAGCACGTCGAGGCTGTCCTCCGACACCGACGAGATCGTGCCCCCCGTGCCGATCACCGCGATCCTGCGCCGCGTCCCCGCGCCCGCCCCTGAGCCCTGCGTCGTCATCCGCGCCTCGCGTCGTTGAACCCGAGCGCGCCTTGCAGCACGCCCGCGCGCCCGGCGCGACCCCCGCCGGCGCCCGCGCGCCCCCGTCCCCCGCGTGCGCGGTCCCCGGGCCACCCCCGCGCAACCTTGCCATCCGCACCCGCCACGCGCCTCATGCCGCAGCGCACCATGCCGCCGCGCCGCTCCCGTGCGCCCCGCCGCGCCCGCGAAAAGGACCCTCCCCGCATGGCCGAGCCGCCGGTGATCCTGCTGACCAACGCGATCCACCCGGACGGCCTGGCCCTGCTGACGCCCTTCGCCCGCGTGGTCCTCGCCCCCGACACCGGCTTCGACACCCTGCGCCGCCTGGCCGCCGACGCGGACGGCATCATCGTGCGCGCCCTGCTGCCCGACGACATCTGCGCGCACGCGCCGCGCCTGCGCGCCCTGGTGCGCCACGGCGTCGGCATCGACTTCGTGCCCGTCGCCGCCGCCACCGCCCACGGCGTCCCCGTCACCAGCCTGCCCGGCGCCAACGCCAACGCGGTCGCCGAATACGCCGTCGCCGCCCTGCTGCACCTGCGACGCGGCCTGGCCGGCAACGACGCCCTGCTCCGACGCGAGGGCTGGAACGCGGCCCGCCCCGCCGGCAGCCGCCTCGCCGAGATCGGCGGCGGCACGCTGGGCATCGTGGGCCTGGGCGCGATCGGCCGCCGCCTCGCCGACATCGCGCGCCTGGGCTTCGGCATGCGCGTGCTCGGCGCCACCCGCCGCGCGTCCTCGGTCCCCGACGGCGTGGAGCCCGCCGACCTCGACACGCTGTTCGCCCGCTCCGACGCGGTCGTCCTCGCCTGCCCGCTGACCCCCGAAACCCGCAACCTGGTGGACCGCGCGCGCCTGGCCCGGATGAGGCCCGGCGCCGTGCTGGTCAACGTCGCGCGCGGCGGCGTGGTCGACACCGCGGCGCTGGCCGAGGCGCTCGCCGCCGGCACCCTTGCCGGCGCCGCGCTGGACGTGTTCGACACCGAGCCCCTGCCGCCCGACAGCCCGCTGTTCGCCCTGCCGAACCTCCTGCTCACCCCCCACATCGCCGGCCTGAGCGCGAACAGCACCCGCGCCCTGGGCATCCGCGCCGCCGAGGACATGCGCGCCATCCTGCACGGCGAGCGCCCGCACCACCTCGTCAACCCCGAGGTCTGGCCCGCCTGACCCCCGGCCCGCCCGGCATCACGCCTCCGGCAGCGCCACCCCCGACATCCGCGCGCACGCCGCCACCAGCATGTCCTGGCGCACGACATCCTCCACCGCCCCGCTCGGCCGCCGCGGCCGCATGTGGAAGAAATACCCCCCCGTCCCCGCCGCCCCCGGATCGTCGCTGGCGGCGAGCCAAGCCTGCGTGCGATGCCCCTGGTCCAGGTCGCCGGTGGCGTGCGCCCCGCCCATCTTCGTCGCCACCCACCCCGGCTCCAGCGCGTTGCTCCTGACCCCCGGCCAGCGCCGCGCCACCGCGCACGCCAGCAGCGCGTCGTGCAGCTTGGTGTCCGAATACGCCTTGTTCCCCCGCCACGGCCGCCGCTCCCAGTTCAAATCCTCCAGGCTGCCATCCCCCCGCCGGTGCAGCTCCGAGCTGACGTACACCAGCCGCCCCGGCCTGCGGATCAGCGCCGTCAGCACGTAGGGCGCCAGCGTGTTCACCGCGAACACGTGCGCGAAGCCGTCCTCAGTCTCCACCCGCTGGCGCTCGCGGAACCCCACCGCCGCGTTGTGGATCACCGCGTCGAAGGCGCCGAGCGCGTTGACCTGCTCCGCCACCCCCCGCACCTGCGCGAGGCTCGCGAGGTCGCCCAGCACCACCGCCTCCGCCCCCGGCACCGCGGCCACGGCGTCGCGCCCCCGGGCCGCGTCGCGCGCGTGCAGCACCACCGCGTGCCCCTGCGCCACGAGCAGCTGCGCCGCCATCCGCCCCAGCCCGTCCGACGACCCCGTGATGAACACCCTCGCCATGACCGCCACCCCCTCGCGCCGAACCGCCCCGCGCCACGCAACGACGCCCCGCGCCCCCGCGTTGCACCGCCGCACGCCCACCCCGGGCTGGTGGCACGTTCGCCGCCTGCGCCCCATCTCGGCGGCCCGGCGCGCCCGTCAACCCGGCCGCGCCGCCCGCGCCCCTTCCAAGGAGACCCCCCCATGCAGGCCATCGAGATCGCGGCCCCCGGCGGCCTGGACCGCCTGCGCCGCGCCGACCGCCCCGACCCCGGCGCGCCCGGCCCGCACGAGATCCGCGTGGCGCTGCACGGCAGCTCGCTGAACTTCCACGACTACATGGTGGCATCGGGGAAATCCCCCGCCGCCGACGGCCGCGTGCCCCTGTCCGACGGCGCCGGCACGGTCGAGGCCGTGGGCGAGTCCGTGCGCGAGTTCGCGGTCGGCGACAGCGTGGTCTCCTGCTTCTTCCCCGACTGGCAGGACGGCGGCCCCACGCTCGGCGACTTCAGCCGCACCCCCGGCGACGGCATCGACGGCTTCGCCCAGGCCGCCGTGGTCCTCCCCGCCACCGCCTTCACCCGCGCCCCCGCCGGCTGGGACCCCGTCGAGTCCGCGACCATCACCACCGCGGGCCTGACCGCCTGGCGCGCGATGGTGGTCGACGGCGGCCTCAAGGCCGGCGACACCGTGCTGACGCTGGGCACCGGCGGCGTGTCGATCTGGGCGCTGCAGATCGCCAAGGCGATGGGTGCGCGCGTCGTCGTCACCTCCTCGTCGGACGAGAAGCTGGAGCGCGCCCGCGCCCTCGGCGCCGACCACTGCGTCAACTACCGCAAGGACCAGAACTGGGGCGCCACGGTGCGCGCCTGGACCGGCGGCCGCGGCGTGGACCACGTGGTCGAACTGGGCGGCCCCGGCACGCTGCCGCAGTCGATCGAGGCGGTGCGCGTGGGCGGCCACATCTCCCTGATCGGCGTGCTGACCGGCGCCGGCGGCGAGGTCCCCACGGCCAAGCTGATGGTCAGGCAGGCCCGCCTGCAGGGCCTGATCGTCGGCAACCGACGCGAGCAGCAGGACTTCGTGCGCGCGCTCGACACCCTGCCCCTGCGCCCGGTGGTCGACCGCCGCTTCGCCCTCCCCGAGCTGGCCGACGCGTTCCGCCACCTCGAAGGCGCGGCGCACTTTGGCAAGATCGGCGTGCAGTGGTGACCCCACCGGGATCCCGGCCGCCCGCACCCGGCGCGGAGCGGGCGGCCCGGGGATCGCCGGGCGCCTGACCCGGGCGGGACGTGCTCGTTGCGGATCGCCTCCCGCGAGCACGACCGACCCGCGAAGCCGCGCCTGCGGCCCTGGCGTCCATCCACGCCCCGCGCGAACCGGGGCCGGACCGGCGGAACGGTGCGGCCGGCGAGGCGCTCCGGGAACGCTCACGCCGCTCCCGGAAGGCGACCGTGACCCCGACAGGGCGGTGGTCGTGCAAGCGGGTGAAAGCCCGATCGCGCCAGGGCAGGCAGTTCCGCGAACCCGACGCAGTTCGGTTCCGGCGCAGGAAGCGGAGGTCGCCGGGGCGTGTGCCGCGAACGGCATCGCGGTCGCGATCCCTCGCCACCGCGTGGTGCGCAACGACGGCGCCCTGTCCGGCCACGCCCGGGGCGTCGAGCGCAAGCGCGCGCAGCTCGCCCGCGAAGCCCGGCGGCCCTCGGTCTCTCCCGATCCGGGAGCCGAACCCTGGGCAGGCGCCACCGGGTCGAGCCCGCGGCGATCTCGCGGTCACGGGGACCAGGATTGCGAACGCCTTGCCGCATGGCATCCCGTACGGGATTCGAACCCGTGTCGCCGCCGTGAAAGGGCGGTGTCCTGGACCTCTAGACGAACGGGACGCAGGCGCCGGCGCCCCGTGGGGTAGCCGACCCCCGCCCCCGAATCAAGACGGCCGAATCCGCCCGCCCGCCCTCACGCCCCCGCCGCGTCCACGATGGTGAACCCCACCCGCTCCTCGCCCTGCCAGCTCTCCGCCCGCAGGTGCCCCGCGAGCGCCACCGGCTCCCCCGCCCGCCCCTCCAGCACGCGCGCCAGCGCCCCCTCGCGCGAGCCCTCCCGCGCCCGGAACAGCATCGCGCGCAGCCGCCCGCCCCCCTCGCCCTCGACGAGCACCCGCAGCGCCGTGCCCTCCCGCCCGCAGCGATCCGCCCGCACCACCCGCGCGCGCGGCAGCACGAGCACCGGCTCCTCGTTGCCCATCCCGAACGGCGCCAGGCGCCCGACCTCGCGCGCCAGCCCCAGCGTCGCCCCCGCCACCGCGACCCGACCCTCCACCACCAGCGCCGCCGCCGCCGGCAGCTCCGAAGCCCCCGCCAGCCGCGCATCCAGGAACGCGTGGAACGCCGCCACCCCCTCCGGCGCGCAGTTGAACCCCGCCGCCATGGCGTGCCCCCCGCTGGTCAGCAGCAGCCCCGCCTGCCGCGCCGCGATCACCGCCGCCCCGATGTCGAGCCCCGCCACCGACCGCCCCGACCCCTTCACCACCGGACCCGCGGCCGTGTCCACGATCCCCCCCACGCACGCCGGCCGGTTGAACCGCTCCTTGAGCCGCCCCGCCATGATGCCCACGACGCCCGGATGCCACCCCGCCTGCACCACGAGGATCGCCGCGTGCCCCGCCGCCACCTGCGCCTCGCCGGCCGCCATGGCCGCGTCGTGCATCGACGCCTCGACGCCCTGCCGCTCCCGGTTCACCCCGTCGAGCCGCGCCGCGATCGCCGCCGCCTCCCCCGCGTCCTCGCAGAGCAGCAGCGCCAACCCGAGCCCCGCCTCCCCGATCCGCCCCGCCGCGTTGATCCGCGGCCCCAGCGCGAAGCCGCAGGTGAACGCCGACGGCGCCCCCTCGCCGCCGGCCACCGCGAGCAGCGCCGCCACGCCTGGCCGCGCCCGCCGGCCCATCACCTTGAGCCCCTGCGTGACCAGCGCCCGGTTCAACCCTGCGAGCGGCATCACGTCGCACACAGTCGCCAGCGCCACGAGATCGAGCAGCCCCATCAGGTCCGGCGGCGCCTTCGCGCCGAAGAACCCCTCGCGCCGGAGCACCCGCACCACCGCGACCGCCGCGAGGAACGCGATCGCCGCCGCGCACAGCCCCCCCAGCCCCGAGTCGTCGTCCGGCCGGTTCGGGTTCACCGTGGCCACGACCCGCGGCGCCGCCCCCTCGAACTTGTGGTGGTCGAGCACGACCACGTCCGCGAGCCCCGCGACGCTGTCCAGGATGTCGCCCGCCGCCGTGCCGCAGTCCACGCACACGATCAGCGTCGCCCCCCCCGCCGCCAGCGCCCGCAGCGCCGCCGCGTTCGGCCCGTACCCCTCCAGCAGCCGGTCCGGCACGTGCGTCCGCACCACGCACCCGAGCCTGCGCAGCAGCAGCGCCATGATCGCCGCGCTGCACGCCCCGTCCACGTCGTAGTCGCCGAACACCGCCACGCTCTCGCCCGCGCGCACCGCCCCTGCGAGCCGTTCCGCCGCCGTATCCATGTCCGCGAGCACCGACGGGTCCGGCAGCAGCGCGCGCAGCGTCGGCTCCAGGAAGTCCGCCGCCCCCTCGACGCCCACGCCCCGCCCCGCCAGCAGCCGCCCCACCAGCTCGGGCACCCCCAGCCGCTGCGACAGCGCCATGCCGAGCCGGTCCTCCGCCTCGCGCCAGACCCAGCGCCGCCCGGTCAGGCTCAGCGGCTCCACGGCCGTCAGCAAGAAGCAAGGCCAGAGGCTATGCCTCTGGACTCCGCCAGGGGCAGCGCCCCTGGACCTGCACACGAAAGGAAAGGCGACGTGGGAACCCCGTTGCGCCGGTCCAGGGGCGGCTCGCCCCTGGCGGGTCCGGGCAGAGCCCGGCCTTCCCTGTCCTTCAGGTCGCCGCCGCCCACGTCTTGGTGTCGAAGTTGTGCTGGGCCTCGATCATCCGCACCGTCCCCGACTTGGACCGCATGACGATCGAGTGCGTCGTCGCCCCGTGCCCGTATCGCCGCACCCCGCGCAGCATCGCGCCCGAGGTCACGCCCGTGGCCGCGAACATGACGTCGCCCTTCGCCATGTCCGTGATCCCGTAGATCCGCGACGGATCGGTGATCCCCATGGCCAGCGCGCGCTTGACCTGCGCGTCGTCCTCGAACATGAGCCGCCCCTGCATCTGTCCGCCCACGCAACGAAGTGCGGCGGCCGACAGCACGCCCTCCGGCGCGCCCCCCGACCCCACGTAGAGGTCCACGCCGCTCTCCGGCTGCGCCGTGGCGATCACGCCGGCCACGTCCCCGTCCGACAGCAGGATGATCCGCGCCCCCGCCGCCCGGCAGCGCGCGATCAGCTCCTCGTGCCGCTCGCGGTCCAGCGTGCACACCACCAGGTCGCCGACCTCGCGCTTCCTCGCCCGCGCCAGGTTGCGCAGGTTGTTCTCGATCGACGCGTCCAGCTCGACCACGCCCTCGGGCAGGCCGCCGCCCACCGCGATCTTGTCCATGTAGACGTCCGGCGCATTGAGGAAATTGCCCCGCGCGGCGAGCGCCACCGTCGTGATCGCGTTCGGCCCGCCCTTCGCCGTCAGCGTCGTGCCCTCGAGCGGATCGACCGCGATGTCCATGGCAGGCCCGCCCGCGCCGACCTTCTCGCCGACGTAGAGCATGGGCGCCTCGTCCATCTCGCCCTCGCCGATCACGACGGTGCCGTCGATCTCGACCGTGTCGAAGGCGCGTCGCATGGCCTCCACCGCGGCGCCGTCCGCCTCGTTCTTCTGCCCCCGGCCCATCCAGTGCGACGCCGCCAGCGCCGCCGCCTCCACCACCCGCACCAGGTCCAGCGCGAGGTTGCGGTCGCCCGCCTGGTAGCCCTTGGAACCCGCGTCGCTCATCGTGCCGTCCTTCCCGAACCCGCCCTCGCCCATACGCCGCATCCGGCCGCGCGCCAACCGAAAGCGCACCTCGCCCCGCCCGCCCCCGAGCCTCGCCCGCGCGCCCCGTGCGCCACCTCCGCACGCGCAGGCCCTTGCGACTCCCTGCCCCGCGCCGGCATCACGGCCCTTGCCCAGACCGCCCCGACGCGAGAACGCCCGCCCGGACTTGCATAATCCGTACGGTGCCGAAGGACATTCGGCCCCGAAAAGGCCCTTTCGTCCTGCCGCGCAGGACAGAACACCCGCAATCTGTTCTGCGCCGCAGGACAGATTGACCCCGGGAACGGACCGCACAACCGCAGAACCGGGCTTGACCCTGCCGTATGCGCCCCGGAACCACCCGCCGCGTCCTGCGCCGCAGGACGAAGCCGCCCCACCCCGCAGGCCCGAACCGCCCTACCCCGCCTCGATCCGGATCAGCGCCGGCGGCTCCAGCACCGCGTCCAGCCCCGCCACGTCGCGCATGGCCGCCGCCATGTCGCGCTCGCGCGTCTCGTGCGTGACCAGCACCATCGCGACCGCCTCCTCCGGCGCCCGCCCGTGCTGCAGCATGGACGCCACCGACACGTCGTGGTCGCGCAGCGCGGCGGCGACATCCGCGATCACCCCCGGCCGGTCGCGCACCATCAGCCGCAGGTAGAACGCGCCGACCCGGTCCGCCATCGCCGCCGCCGGGCTGTGCGACAGCGCGGCCGACGCCACCCCCCACACCGGCACGACGCGCCCGCGCGCCAAATCCACCAGGTCCGCGACCACCGCCGACGCCGTCGGCCCCGCCCCTGCCCCGCGCCCCTCGATCATCAGCCGCCCCACGAAGTCGCCCTCCGCGACCACCGCGTTGAACACCCCCTCCACCCGCGCCAGCGACGAATCCCGCGCCACCATGCACGGGTGCACCCGCGCCAGCACGCCACCCTCGCCCTTCTGCGCGATCCCCAGCAGCTTGATGCGGAACCCCAGCTCCTCCGCGAACCCGATGTCGAGCGCCGAGACCGCCCGTATCCCCTCCACGTGCAGCTCCGCGAACGCCACCGGCCGCCCGAACGCCAGCGCCGCCAGGATCGCCAGCTTGTGCGCCGCGTCCACGCCGTCGACGTCGAACGACGGGTCCGCCTCCGCGTACCCCAGCGCCTGCGCGTCCGCGAGCACGCCCGCGAAGTCGCGCCCGCTCTCGCGCATGGTCGTCAGGATGTAGTTGCAGGTCCCGTTCAGGATGCCCGCGACCCGCCCGACCCGGTTCCCCGCCAGCCCCTCGCGCAGCGCCTTGATCACGGGGATCCCCCCCGCCACCGCCGCCTCGAAGCCCAGCATCACCCCCGCCCGCTCCGCAGCCTCCGCCAGCTCTGCGCCGTGCACCGCCAGCAGCGCCTTGTTCGCGGTCACCACCGGCCGCCCCGCCCGCAGCGACGCCTCCACCAGCGCCCGCCCCGCCCCCTCCGACCCGCCGATCAGCTCCACCACCACGTCCACGTCCGGGTCCGCCGCCAGCGCCCGCGCGTCCTCGTGCCACCGAACGCCCTCCAGCGACACGCCCCGGTCCCGGCCCCGGTCGCGCGACGACACCGCCGTGACCACGATCGGCCGGCCCGCCCGCGCCTCCACCAGCGCCGCGTTGTCGCGCAGGAGGCGCAGCACGCCGCCGCCCACCGTGCCGAGGCCGGCCACGCCCACACGGAGCGTCACAGGAAGCAAGCCCGGGCTCTGCCCGGACCCGCAAAGGGTCCGAGGACCCTTTGATCCCTTGACTTAAGGGAAGCCATCCAAGGGGCTTCACTTGGCGGAGTTCGAGGCAGAGCCTCGACCTTCCTCACTTCGCGCCCTCGAACGCGGGCGCCGCCACGTTGCTGTCCGCCTGCAGGAACGCCCGGATGTTGCGCGTGGCCTGCCGCAGCCGCTGCGTGTTCTCCACGAGCCCGATGCGCACGAACCCTTCCCCGTGCTCGCCGAAGCCGAGCCCCGGCGCCACCGCCACCTGCGCCCGCGACAGCAGCAGCTTGGAGAACTCCACGCTCCCCAGATGCGCGTAGCGCGGCGGGATCGGCGCCCACGCGAACATCGACCCCTCCGGCGACGGCACGTCCCACCCCGCCGCCGCGAGCCCGCGGATCAGCACGTCGCGCCGGTCGCGGTACAGCGTGCGCATCTCCTCGACGCAGTCCTGCGGCCCGTTCAGCGCGGCGACCGCCGCCACCTGGATCGGCGTGAACGCCCCGTAGTCCAGGTACGACTTCATCCGCGCCAGCGCCGCGATCAGGCGCGCGTTGCCTGCCGCGAAGCCGATCCGCCAGCCCGCCATCGAGTAGGTCTTGGACATCGACGTGAACTCGACCGCGATGTCCTTCGCCCCCTCGACCTGCAGGATCGACGGCGGCACGCGGTCGCCGAAGTAGATCTCGGCATACGCGAGATCCGACAGGATCCAGATGCCCTCGCGCCGCGCGAAGGCGACGATCTCCTTGTAGAAGTCGAGGTCCGCGATGAACGCCGTGGGGTTGGACGGGAAGTTCACGATCAGCGCCGTCGGCTTGGGCACGGAATGGCGCACGGCGCGGTCCAGCGCGCGCAGCATGTCCTCGCCCGGCTCGGCCGGGATCGAGCGCACCGAGGCGCCCGCGATCACGAAGCCGAACTGGTGGATCGGATAGCTCGGGTTGGGCACGAGGATCGTGTCGCCGGGGCTGGTGATCGCCGACGCGAGGTTCGCGAGCCCCTCCTTGGAGCCGATGGTGGCGATCACTTCCGTCTCCGGATCGAGCCCCACGTCGAAGCGCCTGGCGTAGTAGCCCGCGAGCGCGCGCCGCAGCCCGGGGATGCCCTTGCTCACCGAGTAGCCGTGGGAGCGCGGGTCGGCCACCGTCTCGACCAGCTTGGCGACGATGTGCGGCGGCGTCGGGCTGTCCGGGTTGCCCATGCCCAGGTCGATGATGTCCTCCCCGCGTGCGCGGGCGGCTCCCTTGGCCTTGTTGACCTCGGCGAACACGTAGGGCGGCAGGCGGCGGATGCGGTGGAACTCGTCGGTCATGGCACGCTCGGAAGCAGGAGGAAGCGGGCGCCCTTCGGGGCGGATCGTCGATGCGGCGGGGGCGTCAGTGTAACAGCCGCACGGTGCCGCCGCGACCGAAGGCTTCGGCGGCGATGCGGATCGCGTCCGCCGGCACGCCGTAGGTGCCCAGCACCGCCGACATCGCCTGCGCCCGCTGCAGCCCCAGCGACAGCGCGTCGGACTGCGCGTCGGGCGTGTCCGCGCCGGCGTCGCCGTACCCGGTGACCGAGACCGGCGCCTTGCCCCGCCGCCCCGCGAGCGCGCGCAGCACCCCCGCCTGGTCGGGCAGCAGCACGGCGCTGCCCTGCTGGAACCGCACCGGCGTGCCCCGGCGCGACAGCGGCTCCAGCGGCGTCGCCCGCGACAGCGGCTCGCGCGCCGCGGGCGGCGGCGCGTCCGCGGCGACGCCCGGCGCCGGACCGCCCGCCACGGCCACCTCGAACGAGGGCGCCGGCGGCGGCTCGGCGGCCACGGGCGGCAGCATGACGCCGGCGTCCGCCGTCTGCCCCGCCACCACCAGCGGCGCCCCCGCGGCCGGCGCGGAGTCCTGCAGCGCCGCCAGCTCCTGCGGCGTGGCGCGCTGCGACGGCGCTGCCGGCGGAACCGCTCGCGCCTTCGCGGACGGCGCGGCGGGCGCGGACACGGCGGCGTCCAGCGTGGCGCTCGCGAGGTTCGGGTCCGCCGCCGCGGCAGGTGCCGGCGACGCGCCGCCGGGTGCCGCGCCGGCCGCGGCCGTGGCGCCCTGCGT
>JBPBQX010000224.1:0-14548 GCA_050955025.1 Janthinobacterium lividum | reverse complement strand
CCCGACCTTGCTTCTCCAGGCCCGGCCCGCCGCGCCGGTACAGCACCAGCGTCGCCCCCAGCCCGCACACGGCGGCGAAGCTCATCCACAGGCCCGGCGCCGCCCGGTCGCCCAGCGCCTGGATCAGCCAGGTCGACACCGCGGGCGTGTTGCCGCCGAAGAGCGCGGTCGCCAGGCTGTAGGCCAGCGAGAAGCCGACGGTGCGCACCGCGACGGGCATGACCTCCGTGAGCGCCACGACCATGGCGCCGTTGTAGCTCGCGTACAGGAACGACAGCCACAGCTCGACCGCGAGCATGCGGCCCACGCCCGGGTCCGCCACCAGCCAGCGCATCGCGGGGTAGGTGGTCAGCGCCGCCAGCACGGTGGCGGCGAGCAGGATCGGGCGGCGCCCGATGCGGTCGGACAGCGCGCCCATCACCGGCAGCCAGGCCAGGTTGGAGGCCGCGATCAGCAGCGTGACCATCAGGCTGTTCGCGGCGCTGAGATGAAGCACGGAGCGGCCGAAGGTCGGCGTGTAGACGGTGATGAGATAGAACGAGACCGTGGTCATCACGACCAGCATCATGCCGGCCAGCACGACCTGCCAGTTCGCGCCCATGGAGCGGAAGATCTCGCCCGTCGACGGCCGGTGATGGGCGCGGGCGAGGAACTCCTCTGTCTCCTGCAGCGAGCGGCGGATCACGAAGATGAACGGCACGATCAGGCAGCCGAGCACGAACGGGATGCGCCAGCCCCAGTCGGTGATCTGCTCGCGCGATAGGAAAAGGGCAATGGCGAAGCCGAGCAGGGCGGCGACGATGATCGCGACCTGCTGGCTCGCGGACTGCCAGCTCACGTAGAAGCCCTTGCGACCCGGGGGTGCCATCTCGGCGAGGTAGACCGAGACGCCGCCCAGCTCGACGCCGGCGGAGAAGCCCTGCAGCAGGCGCCCGGCGAACACCAGCACCGGGGCCAGCAGGCCGATGGTGGCGTAGCCCGGCACGAAGGCGATCAGCACGGTGCCGCAGGCCATGATCGCGAGCGTGGTCATCAGGCCGCGGCGGCGCCCCACCCGGTCCACGTAGGCGCCGAGCACGATCGCGCCGAGCGGGCGCATCAGGAAACCCGAGCCGAACACGGTGAAGGTGAGCATCAGCGAGGAGAACTCGCTGCCGGTCGGGAAGAAGGTCCGCGCGATGTCGCTTGCGTAGAGCCCGAACAGGAAGAAGTCGAACATCTCCAGGAAGTTGCCGCTGGTGACGCGCAGCACCGTGCCCAGCCGGCCGGGGGCCGCGGCCGTGCGTGCGGCCCGGTCGATGGCCACCACGCCCGGCCGATGCGGCGAACTGTCGTCGTATGCGGACACGGCGGGTGCTCCTGCCTGGATGTTCCTGCGGGAATGGCGGGCGTGTTGCGCCACCCGTTCCGTCGCCCGCGCCCTGGTGCGGCACCGCCCGTAGGCCGCACCGGCGCGAGCCTCGCAGCGGCACGGCGCGAACGCAATCGCCGCGCGCCGTACGGCACGCCAGGCCGCCCTCCTGCCTGGAGCCCGCGGGAACCCGTCGCCCGGACGGGGGGGACGACCGGAGTGCCCCGTCGACCCTTGCGCCACGCTCCCGCTTGCGGCCTCGCCGCGGATCGTGGCTATGCTCGCCGAACCGGCCCATGGCCCGCACCCGCCCGTACAAGGACGCGCCCATGCCTTCCTCGGATCAGGACACGCTCGCCGCCCTGAAGCAGGAGCTTGCCGCCACCCGCCCGCCGCCGCGCCCGCCGCGCACGCGACGCGACGGCCGCGGCGCCACGACCCCGGTGGAGATCCCGCCGCACGGCTGGCTCGCCGTGGCCAAGCGGGTCGCGGTGCAGTTCTCCACCCACCGCGTGATGGAGGAGTCGGCGAGCGTGACGTTCTACACGCTGCTGGCCCTGTTCCCGGCGCTGGCGGCGCTGGTCTCGCTCTACGGGCTGTTCGCCGACCCGGCGGCATTGTCCGCGAACCTGCACAACATTCCCAGCGTGCTGCCGGGCGGGGCGATGGACCTCCTGGACACGCAGCTGCAGAGCCTGGCCTCGTCGTCGGGCAAGGCGCTGAGCCTGGGGCTGGCGTTCAGCCTGGCGACCTCGCTGTGGAGCTCGAACCAGAGCATCAAGTCGCTGTTCTCCGCGCTCAACATCGTCTACGGCAGCCAGGAGGAACGCAGCTTCGTGCGCTTCACCCTGGTCACGTTGTCCTTCACGCTCGGCGCGCTCGTGTTCGTGATGGTGGCCGTGGCGGGCGTCGTGGCGCTGCCGATCGTGCTGACCTTCGTGGGCTTCGGCGCCTGGTCGGACATGCTGCTCAGGCTGGCGCGCTGGCCACTTCTGCTGCTGGTGATCGGCCTGTTCCTGGCGATGGTGTACCGCTACGGGCCGTGCCGGCCGCGCGTGGGCTGGCGCTGGGTCACGCCCGGCAGCGCGTTCGCGGCGATCACCTGGGCCGCCGCCTCGGTCGGCTTCTCGTACTACGTCGCCCATTTCGGCAGCTACAACAAGACGTACGGCTCGCTCGGCGCCGTGATCGGCTTCATGACCTGGATCTGGATCTCCACCATGGTGGTGCTGGTCGGCGCCGAGCTGGATGCCGAGATCGAGCAGCAGGCCGAGCACGGCGATGCCGCCCCCACCGACAAGGGCGTCGCCGGGGTCGCCGCCTAGCCGCCCTGCCCTCCTTCGCGTGCGCGGGTCCGGGGGCGCCTGCCCCCGGCGGGTCCAGGGCGGCGCCCTGGCCTTGCTTCCCCGCCCGCCCCGCTGGAAAACCCCGCGCCGTGCCACACCTGCTGCACCATCGGTCGCAGCAGAAGGCTCCTCCTCCATGTCCCAGTCCTCCTCCCCCGGCGTCGTCGCGATCACCGGCGGCTCGTCGGGCATCGGGCGCGCGGCGGCGCAGCTGTTCGCCCGTCGCGGCTGGCGCGTCGGGCTGATCGCGCGCGGCGCCCCGGCGCTGGAGGCGGCACGCGCCGAGCTGGCCGCGCGGCGCGCCCACGTCAGCACCCACGTGGCCGACGTCGCGGACTGCGACGCCCTGCGCGCAGCCGCCGCCGCCATCGCCGCCGAGCACGGCCCGATCACCGCCTGGATCAACAACGCCGGCGTCAGCGTGTTCGCGCCCTTCCCCGAGGTCACGGATGCCGAGTTCCGCCGCGTCACCGAGGTCACCTACCTCGGCGCGGTGAACGGCACCCGCGTGGCGCTGGAGCACATGCGGCCGCGCAACCACGGCACGATCGTCCAGGTGTGCTCGGCGATCGGCCTGCGCGGCGTGCCGCTGCAGTCGGCGTATTCCGGCGCCAAATACGCGATGCGCGGCTTCTCCGAGGCGGTGCGCGCCGAGCTGATCCACAAGCGCAGCCAGGTCCACCTCACCGTGGTCTACCCGCCGAGCGTGAACACGCCGTTCTACAGCCACGCCACCGCGCGCATCGACGACCTGCCCCGCCCCCCGCCGCCGATCTACCAGCCCGAGATCGTCGCCGACGCCATCCACTTCGCGGCCACCCACCGCCGGCGCGACGTGCTGGTCGGCGCGCAGACGGTGCAGACCGCGCTGCTCAACGCCTGGGCGCCCTCGCTCGCCGATCTCCTGCTGGGCAGGCTGGCCCCATGGCTGCAGAACTCGCACAACCAGGGCATCGCTGCGGCGCGCGACGAGAACCTGTTCGAAGCCAGCAGCCTGCCCTCGCCGACGCACGGGCCGTTCGACGTCGAGTCGCTGTCCACCAGCCTGCAGTTCTGGGCGACCAAGAACCGCGGCACGGTGGGCGCCGGGCTGGCGCTGGGCGCGGCCGTGCTGGCGCTCGCGGGGCGCCGCCGACGTTGAGGCGCCGCCGGGCAGGCGCGGGAGGGCGGGCGTGAGCCTCGCCCTCGTGCTGGGCGGCGGCAACGCCGTGGCCGCCTACGACGCAGGCGCCTACGAGGCGCTGGAGCAGGCGGGCCACGTGCCGGACCACCTGGCCGGCGCGTCGGCGGGCGCGATCACCGCCGTGCTGATCGCCGGCAACCCGCCCGGGCAGCGCGTTCCCGCCCTGCGCGCGTTCTGGGACAGCGTGGCCGCCCCGCAGCCCGCCTGGCCCAACCCCTGGGCACGCGCCTCGCAGCTTGCCGACGGGGTGCAGGCCCGCGTGTTCGGCCGCCCCGCGATGTTCCGCCCGCGCCTGTCCGCGCTGGCCAACCCCGACGCCCCGCCCGGCCTCTACGACCTGGCGCCGCTGCGCGCGACGCTGGCCAGGCTCGTCGACCTCGGCCGGCTCAACGGTGGCGACATCCGCGTCTCGGTGATCGCCGTCGACCTGTGCACCGGCGAGGACGTGGTGTTCGACACCGCGAGCGCCTCGATCACGCTGGACCACGTCCTCGCCAGCGCCGCGCTGCTGCCCAACTTCCCGCCCGTGGCGGTGGACGGCCGGCTGCTGGTCGATGGCGGGCTCGCGGCGAACACCCCGGCGCACCTCGTGTTCGACCCTCCGCGCGATGGGCTGACCTGCTTCGTCGTGGACCCGTTCCCCCTCGCCGCCGCACCGCCCGCCAGCCTGCTCGACGCGCAGGAGCGCCAATCCGACCTGATCTTCGCCACACAGACGCGGCGCGCCCTGCACGCCCAGCGGCGCCTCTGGTCGCTGGAAGCGCGCCTCTCGCCCGAGGCTCCGCCGCGCGGCACGGTCTGGCGCCTCGAGTACAGGGCCGGCAAGGACGAGACCGCGATCAAGGGCTTCGACTTCGGCGCCACCGTGCTCCGGCGCCGCTGGAAAGCCGGCGCGGACGACATGCGCGCGGCACTTGCGGCATGGGACGCATGGTCGCCCACGGCACCGGGACTCACCCTGCTCGGAGCCATCTGACGACGCGAGGCGGCAGGAAGAGAACGCCAGAAGATCTGCCTCTGGCCTCTTCCCAACGCTTGCCTTTGGATTCCACCCCTCAAGAACTTCAGCCAGCCAAACCAAGACCGCCGGCGACGCCTGCCCGCGCCTTCGACAGACGGACAGAGAGGGGCATCAGCGCACGACCGAGTGCCTCGCGGCATCCGGCGCCTCATGGAAAACGGTAGCACGCTCCCGGATGGTAGAAGCACCAAGCCCGGCGGCGCTGGAATCCGTATCCCCCGTAGCCCGGAAAGCCGCGTCCATACCCGTAGTGAGGACGATAGAACCCGCGCCCGCCATAGCCGCCACGGAAACGCCCACCCGGAAAGCCGCCGCCCCGAAATCCACCCCCACGGAAGCCGCCGCCGTGGAACCCGCCACCGCCGCCTCCACGGAACTGCACCGTCTCGATCCCGGCCGCTTCCGCCGCAGGCGCCGGCCAGGACACGGACCCCATAGCCACGAAAACGCCAAACGCCGCCACAACTCGCAGTCGCTGTTTCATGCCGCCTGTTCGGGAAATTCGCACGCCTCTGGAGCGCCTCACGCCCGCCGTGGTTCCCCGCCGCAGACGCATGCCCGGACCGCCCCCCGCCGCCTGTCCTTCAAATCAGCGTTTCCAATGGCGAGCCTTTGGCGGAGCTCGAGGCAGAGCCTCGACCTTGCCTGCCCTGGCCTTCCTCAGTCCCTCTGACGCAGCCGCGTGGCACTCAGCGCTGCCGCCAGGAACGCGGTGGCCGAGGCGAGCACGAGGCACACCAGGGTCGCGCCCTGCTGCACGAAGCCGAGCGTCAGCGCCACGAGCATCGCGCCCACGGTCTGCCCGAGCAGGCGCGCCACGGAGATCATCCCCGACGCGCTGCCCACGCGCGAGGCCGGCGCGGTCACCAGCATCGCGCGGTTGTTCGGCGGCTGGAACAGCCCGAAGCCTGCGCCGGCCAGGGCGATGCGCCACACGATGTCGAGGTTGGAAGGGTGGGCGGGCATCAGCCGCAGCGCCAGGAAGCCCAGCCCGGTGATGCACAGGCCCAGCGAGGACAGCACCGCCGCGGGGATGCGGTCGGCGAGGCGGCCGACGAAGGGCGCCACCGCGACGATCGCGAGCGGCCAGGGCGTGATCAGCAGCCCGGTCTGCACCGCGGTGCGCCCGAGCACGGCCTCCAGGTTGAACGGCATCGAGATGATGAAGAAGTTCGACGCCACGAAGCCCAGGAAGCCGACGCCGAACGCCACCCGGAAGCCGCCGAGGCGCAGCAGGTCCACCGGCAGCAGCGGGTTGCTGCGCCCGAGCTGGCGCCGCACCAGGACCACGAGGCACGCGGCGCCCGCGAGCAGCAGCGAGACCCCGAACGCCGCGCCCTCGCGGTGCGCCAGGCTGTCGCCGCCCACGATCAGCGCCCCGAACGCGGCGGCGTTGAGCGCGACGCTGGCCCAGTCCAGCGCGCCGCCCGAGCGCGGGGTGCGCGGCAGCGAGGTGGCCGCGAACGCGAAGGCGATGCCGCCCAGGGGCAGGTTCACCCAGAACAGCCACTGCCACCCCGCCACCGACAGCACCGCGGAGGCGACGGTCGGCCCCAGCGCCACGCCCATGGCCACCACCAGGCCGTTGAACGCGATCCCCCGCCCCAGCTCCTTCGCCGGGTAGATGAAGCGCACCAGCGCCGCGTTGACGCTCATGATGCACGCGCCGCCGAACCCCTGCAGCGCGCGCGCCAGCGCCAGCTCCGGCAGCGTGGTGCTGAGCGCGCACAGCACGGACGCGACCACGAACAGCACCAGGCCGATCTGGCTCATGCGCGCATACCCCCAGCGCTCGCCGAGCGCCGCGAGCGGCAGCAGCGAGATCACGCTGGCGAGCTGGTAGGCGTTGATCACCCAGATCGAGGAGGACGCGGAGGTGTGGATGTCCGCCGCGATGGTCGGCAAGGCGACGTTGGCCACCGCGTAGTCGAGCACGGACAGCAGCACGGACAGCGAGACCACGAACATCGCCCGCCACCGGGCGACACCGTACAGGCCGTCGGCGGCGGCAGCGGGGATGAGGACGGGCGGGGAGGTGTCGGCCATGACCCCTCGTAGCCCCAGGCCCCGGGCGGCGCCACCGCACGCAGGCAGCAAGGTCGAGGCTCTGCCTCGAGCTCCGCCAAAGGCTGCGCCCTTGGAACGCCTCCCTTAAGAGTGCCGGTCCAGGGGGCGGCTCGCCCCTGGCGGGTCCGGGCAGAGCCCGGCCTTGCTGCTCAGCCCCGCAGGTCGATCGCGAGCAGCTGCTCCGTGGCCGCGATGAACAGCCGCCGCATCCCCGGCCCGCCGAACGCGCAGTTCGAGCTGGTCTGCGGCGTCGCGATGAAGCCGAGCCTGGTGCGGTCGGCGGCAAGGACGTGGATGCCGTCCGCCGCCGTGGTCCATACCCAGCCGCGCGGGTCCACCTTGAGGCCGTCCGGCACGCCGTGGTCGGTGTGGCAGAAGAAGCGGCGGCCGGACAACGTGGCGTCCCCCGCCACGTCGAAGGCGACGATCTCGTGGGTGGAGCCGGTCTGCGGGCCGGGGATGTCGCGGAGCGAGAGTGCGGTGTCCGACACGTAGAGCGTCCGGCCGTCGGGCGAGAAGGCCAGGCCGTTGGGCTGCTCGAAATCGGCCATGCGGCGCAGCGCGCCGTCCCTCGGGTCGAAGCGGTAGACGCTGCGATGGTCCAGCTCCGGCTCCTCGAGGCTGCCCTGGCTCGGCACCAGCAGGCCGAACGTCGGATCGGTGAACCAGATCGCGCCGTCCGCGGCCACGACGACGTCGTTGGGCGAGTTGAGCCGCCGCCCCTCGTAGTGCGTGACGATCGGCTCTGCGCCGCCATCGGCAAGCGGGCCGGCCGGCGAGCGGCTGATGCACCGCCGGCCATGCTCGCAATGCACCAGGCGGCCCTCGGCATCGAGCGCGTTGCCGTTCATGAAGTGCGTGGCGTCCAGCAGCACGTCCACGTGCCCGTCCGGATGCCAGCCGAGCAGGCGGCGGTTGGACACGTCGGACCAGACGAGGCGGTCGCCGGCCGCGTCCCAGACCGGGCCCTCGCCGTGCAGGGCGCCCTCGTGAAGGCAGAGCAGCGGCGCGTCGGGGGACAGCACCGCGGCGAGGCGCGGGTCGTCGACCTGCACGCCGGCGAAACCCTCCACGGGCTCCGGCGGGCCGGCACGGCGCAGCAGGCGACCGGTCCGCAGCGTGGTGTCCTCGGGCATCGGCGGGGCTCCTGTTCGCGACGACGGCGCCGCCATGGGGGCCGTCGTCGCGGCGGCTCGGACACGTGAGCGCCAAGGCAAGGTCGAGGCTCTGCCTCGAGCTCCGCCAAAGGCTCGCCTTTGGAAACCTGGACTCGAGTGCTGGGTTTCCCGAAGGAACCGGCCTTTGGCAGAGCGGCCGAAGGCGCCCGTCCCGCCGTTCCCGCCTCAGGCCACGGGCGGCAGCACCGAGTCGTAGAAGCGCTCCAGCGCCGCGGTCTGCCGGCCGAGGTCGAAGCGCCGCTCCACGAAGCCGCGCGCCGCGGCCCCCATGCGCCGCCGCCGCTCCGGGTCGTCGAGCAGCTCGCCCATCCGCGCCCCCAGCGCCTCCGCATCGCGCGCAGGCGCCAGCAGCCCCGTCTCGCCTTCGGACAGGCCCTCCGGGATGCCGCCGACGCGCGAGCCCACCACCGGCACGCCCGTCGCCGCCGCCTCCAGCAGCACCATGCCCAGCCCCTCCACCCGCCCGGTCGCGGTGCGCACGCTCGGCAGCACCAGCATCGCCGCCCGGCGCATCCAGCCCATCACCTCCGCGTGCGGCCGCGCGCCCAGGAACCGCACCCGCTCCGCCACCCCCAGCGCCCCCGCCAGCCGCTCCAGCGACCGGCGCAGCGGGCCGTCGCCGATCACGACCAGCGACACGCCGGGGTGGCGCGGCGCCAGCCCCGCGAAGGCGTGCAGCAGCGTGGCCGTGCCCTTCATCTCCACCAGCCGCGCCACATGCAGGATCGTGGCCGTCTCCTCCCCCGGATCGCGCGGCCTGGTCGCGTCGCAGTCCACGCCCGTGTAGTGGACGTGGGTGCGCGCCGGGTCGAAGCCCTGCGCCAGCACCTGGTCGCGGATGAACGACGAGACGCACAGGAACAGCGCGCCGTCCCGCGCCAGGCCGGCGCGATGCAGCGGGTAGTTCGCCCAGGCCGGCGAGCACAGCATCGCCGCCGTGGACAGGGTCGCGTCGAAGCCGTGGAACGTCGTGACCAGCGGCACGCCCAGCCGGCGCGCCAGCGGGAGCGCATACACCCCGTCGATCCCGAAGTGCGCGTGCACCAGCGCGGGGGCGTGCCCGGCCAGCAGGCGCCCGAACCCGGCGGGCGAGCGCGACGCGACCTGCCAGGCCACGGACGCCATCGAGCGCCACCGCCCGGCATCGGCCAGGGCGAACGAGGCCGCCCCCGGCGGCGGCGGCCCGAAGCGCAGACGGCCGAGATAGACCGGCTGGTAGCCCTGGCACTGTCCGGCCTGCTGGGTGACGAACGGCTCGGAGATGCGGAACAGGTTGTTGCGGAAGACCACGACTTCGCGCATCGGGACGGCCTCGAAGCAAGAAAACGAAAAAGGCTAGCAAGCAAGGCCGGGCTCCGCCCGGACCCGCAAAGGGTCCGGGGACCCTTTGATCCCTTGACCCAGGGGATGCGTTCCAAGGGCGCAGCCTTTGGCGGAGCTCGAGGCGGAGCCTCGACCTTGCTTGCCGGACCTGCCCGCACCCCCTAGATCCCCGGCATGATCCTCCTCCGACACGGCCAGAGCGAGTTCAACGTCGTCTTCAGCGCGACCAAACGCGACCCCGGCATCACCGATCCCCACCTCACCGCACTCGGCCGCGCGCAGATCGCCGCCGCGGCCGAGCAGCTCGCGGACCAGGGCGTACGGCGCATCGTCGCCTCCCCCTACACCCGCGCGCTGCAGACCGCGGCGATCGCCGGCGAGCGCCTCGGCCTTCCGGTGCTGATCGACGTCGTGGTGCGCGAGCGCTGCGCCTTCGCCTGCGACATCGGCACGCCGCGCGCAACCCTCGCCGAGGCCTGGCCGCACCACGACTTCGCGGCGCTCGACGAGGTGTGGTGGCCCGAAGGGATCGAGACAGAGGCGGAGATCCTCGCCCGCGCCGCCCGCTTCCGCGCCGCGATGGCCGCCGACCCCGCGTGGCGCGAGACGCTGGTGGTCAGCCACTGGGGGTTCATCCTCGCGCTGACCGGCCGGCAGATGCAGAACGGCGAATGGGTGCGCTGCGACCCGACCGCGCCCGCGCCCGCGGCAATCAACTGGACGCACGCCTAGTCCGCCGACGGCACGGGCTCCGGCTCCGCTACGGCGTGGCGGTCGCCGGCCCGAGGGGGCGCCACAGGCCCTGCACGAAGCCACGGTGATCGAGCGTCCAGGCCGCGCTGCCCCGCACCGCCTTGCTGCCGTCGCAGCTCCAGCGCCACAGCGTGTCGTGCCCCATCACCGCCTGCGGCACGCCGGCGCCGGGGTGGTCCTGGCACCAGTCGGCGACCTGCGGCAGCTCGGTGCTCTGGTCCATCTGGCCGCACGGCACGTTGGCGCCGAAGAAGCAGCCCAGGACCTTGCCTTCGTCGCAGCGCCAGATCACGGCACGCTCGCCCATCTCCGGCGGCAGCTTGAGCCCGAAGGCCTGCTCGGCGGTGTCCACCATGTCGTGCGGCAGCGGGTGGCTGCTGTCCTCGGTGACTGCCCTCGCGCAGTACGCGGCGGGCGAGCGGTCCGCGGGCCCGTCATCGGCCCGCGCCGTGCCCGCGGCAGCCGCGCCCAGCAGCAGCATCGCCAGGCACGCCATCACCCGTCCACACACGCCCATCCCGCCGAGTCCCCGTTGCACTGTTCTGGTTGCCGCGAACCCTAGCCGCGCGCCGCGCCGAGCGCCAACCCGCAACCCTCGTGGTGCCGGCCCAGGGCGGCCCGCCCCGGCGGGTCCCCCGCTTCCAGGCATGGGGCAGCGCGCCGGCCTTGCCTCACCCCCGTGGGTGCGTGCGGCGCCAGACCTCCAGCAGCCGCGCCGTGTCCACCGCCGTGTAGCGCTGCGTGGTCGACAGGCTGGCGTGGCCCAGCAGCTCCTGGATCGAGCGCAGGTCCGCGCCGCCTTCCAGCAGGTGCGTCGCGAAGGAGTGCCGCAGCGCGTGCGGCGTCGCGTGCTCCGGCAGCCCCGCCTGCCGCCGGAAGTCGCGCAGCACGCGCTGCGCCACCCCCGCGTTCAGCCGCCCGCCCTTGGCGCCCACGAACAGCGGCGAGTCCGGCTGCGGGTCGGGGTGCAGCGCCAGCCAGGCGCCCATCGCGTCGCGCACCACAGGCAGCACCGGCACGATGCGCTGCCGCCCGCCCTTGCCGGTCACCCGCAGCGCGCCGTCCTCGCCCGGCCGCGGCGCCTCGCGCACAGCGAGCGACAGCGCCTCGGCGATCCGCAGCCCGCTGCCGTACAGAAGCGTGAACAGCGCCGTGTCGCGCGCCTGGGCGAAGGCCGTGTCGGACGCCTCCCCGATGCCGGCCGACGCGTCGCGCGCCTGCGCGGGCGTCAGCGCGCGCGGCACCGGCGGCCGCGCGCGGGGCGTGCCCAGCAGCGAGGCGGCCGGGTTGGTGACCCCGTGCCGGCGCGCGAGGAAGCGGAAAAAGCTGCGCACCGCCGCGAGCTGGCGCGCCCGCGTCGCGTTGCCCCGCCCCGCCGCGGCCCCCGCCGCGAGCCAGGCGCGCAGGTCGGACTGGCCGAGCCGGCCCAGCTCGTCGAGCCCGACCGGGCCGCCGAGATGGGCCGCAAGGAACGCCTCGAACACGCCCAGGTCGCGGGCGTAGGCCTCCACGGTCAGCGGCGAGGCCCGGCGCTCGCGCGCCAGCCAGTCCAGGAAATCCGCGGCGGCCTCGCGTGCGGAGGTCACGGGAAAGCAGGCATGGGCTCTGCCCAAACCCGCAAAGGGCCGGGAGGCCCTTTGATCCCTCGACTTAAGGAGAGGATTCCAAAGGCGAGCCTTTGGCGGAGTTTGAGGCGGAGCCTCGACCTTGCCTGCCTCATCCCCGCCCCATCGCCGCCGCCACTGCGCGCCCCAGGAACGCCAGCGCCTCGCGGTCCCCGCCCAGCCGCCCCGCGTCGCGCGACGCCAGCAGTAGCAGACACCCCGGCCGCGTCGGCACCCGGACCAGCGCGTCGTGCCGCGCGAGCGGCGCCGCCTCGGCATGCAGGGCGCGTGCATCCGGCGGAAACGCGCGCACCGCCACGTCCCGCCCCCCCAGCAGCCCGGCCAGCGTGCCCGCGGGCAGCGCCCGGATGCCGCGCCGCGCCGGCCCTTCCGAGCACAGCGCCGCCGCGTCCACGCCGAGCAGGCCCGCCAGCTCCGCCGACACGCACTCCACAGGGTCGGCCGCGGCGATCAGCGCGAGCACGCAGCGCTGCACCCGCGCGACAAGCCCCGCGGCGGCGCGCCGGTCCTCCACGACCTGATCGACCGCTCGCCGTGCCGAGGCGGCGTGCGCGCGCTCGTGTCGCAGCATCGCCGCCATGTGGTCGGCCATCGGCTCGCCGTGCACGCGCTGCGGCGGCTCCAGCGCGCCGTACAGCGTCGGGCGCTGCGCCAGCCAGCCGGGACGTTCGGCCAGGAAGCGTTCCACCGCCTCGTCGGACGGCGGCGGCGCGAGGCGGGCGGTGTCCCTCATCGCCGGGCAGGCGGCATCACGGGACGCGGGTGCCCGGTTGCGGTCGCGCCTGACAGGGCCGAAATATCCGTCGCATGAGCAGGTCCGTCCCCCCGCAGTTCAGCCTGCCCACCATACAGGACGCCGCCGCCGTGCCCAGCAGCGCGCCCCGGCGCGCCCGTCGCGCCCCGGACGTGCCCGAGGCGGCAGTTGCGCGGGTGCCGGTGCTGCTGCCTTTCCCGTTCGCCGGACCGTTCGACTACGCGCTCCCGGAGCACCTGCCGCTGGAACCCGGCGACATCGTGCTGGTGCCCCTGAACCGACGCGCCGAGATCGGCGTGGTGTGGGACGCGCCCTCCGGCCCCGCCGTGGCCGACTCGCGGCTCAAGCCGGTGGCCGCCCGCCTCGACGCGCCCCCCCTGCCCGCGGCGCTGCGCCGGTTCGTGGACTGGGTGGCGCAGTACACGCTGTCCGCGCCCGGCGAGGTGCTGGCGATGACGCTGCGGGTCAACGCCCTGGCCCCGCCCACGCCCGCCCCCGGCTGGACCCTGCCCCCGGACCCCGTCGCGCAGGACGCCGCTCCCCGGACCACGGCGCGCGTCACCCCGCAGCGCCGCCTGGTGCTCGACGCCCTGCGCGACGGCCCGCGCGGCGGGGCGGAGCTGGCGCGCCTGGCCGGCGTGTCCACCGGGCTGATCCGCGGCATGGCGCAGTCCGGGCTGATCCTGCCCGTGGCGCTGCCGACCGCCCCGCCCTTCCTCGCGCCCGACCCGGAGCACCCCGGCCCCGCGCTCTCCCCCGACCAGACCCGCGCCGCCGAATCTCTGCGCGCGGAGGCGGCGGCGCGCCGCTTCTCCGTCACCCTGCTCGACGGCGTCACCGGCTCCGGCAAGACCGAGATCTACCTCGAGGCCGTCGCCGAGTGCCTCGCCCAGGGCCGCCAGGCCCTCGTGCTCCTGCCCGAGATCGCCCTCTCCTCGCAGTGGCTGGGGCGCTTCGAGCGGCGCTTCGGCACCGCGCCTGCGGTGTGGCACTCCGACCTCGGCTCGCGCACCCGCCGCCTCACCTGGCGCGCGGTGGCAGACGGCACGGCGCCCGTCGTCGTCGGCGCGCGCTCGGCGCTGTTCCTGCCCTTCCCGGAGCTGGGCCTCGTCGTCGTCGACGAGGAGCACGAGACCGCCTTCAAGCAGGAGGACGGCGTCAACTACCACGCCCGCGACATGGCCGTGGTCCGCGCCCGCCTGTCCGACGCCGCCTGCGTGCTCGTCTCCGCGACCCCCAGCCTGGAGACCCTGTCCAACGTCGACCTCGGCCGCTACCGCCGCATCACCCTGGCCGCGCGCCACGGCGGCGCCACCCTGCCCAGCGTCGCCGCCGTCGACCTGCGCGACCACCCGCCGGAACGCGGCAAGTTCATCTCCCCCCAGCTCGCCGAGGCCGTGAACGAGACCTTCGCGCGCGGCGAGCAGGCCATGCTGTTCCTCAACCGCCGCGGCTACGCGCCCCTGACGCTCTGCCGCGCCTGCGGCCACCGCATGGGCTGCCCCAACTGCACCGCCTGGCTCGTCGAGCACCGCGCCCGCCAGGTCCTCACCTGCCACCACTGTGGCCACGCCGAGCCGATCCCCACCCTCTGCCCCACCTGCGCCGCCGAGCACAGCCTGACGCCCATCGGCCCCGGCGTGGAGCGCATCACCGAGGAGGCCGCCCTCCTCTTCCCCGACGCCCGCACCCTGGTGATGGCCAGCGACACCCTCCCCGGCCCGCACGCCGCCGCCGAGGCCGCCCGCGCCATCTCGGCCCGCGAGGTCGACCTCGTCATCGGCACCCAGATCGTCGCCAAGGGCTGGCACTTCCCCCATCTCACCCTGGTCGGCGTGGTCGACGCCGACCTCGGCCTCGGCGGCGGCGACCTGCGCGCCTCCGAGCGCACCGTCCAGCTCCTCCACCAGGTCGCCGGCCGCGCCGGCCGCGCCGAGAGCCCCGGCC
>JBPBQX010000223.1:0-15083 GCA_050955025.1 Janthinobacterium lividum | reverse complement strand
TACTTCATTCACACTTTCGTGACGGACGGTACGGTAACACCGTGGGCAAGCGCCGGGGCCGGCGCGACACTGCGGTCGGAAGCTCCCGCTTCCCTCGCCGCGCAGGCGTGGAGCCGACCGTGGCCGAATACAGACTCTACACCCTCGACGACGCCCGCAGGATCGTGAGCTGCCAGGAGGTCGTCTGCGCCGACGACCGCCACGCCTTCATCGCCTCCACCACGCTCTGCGACGCCAGGGCCGAGATCGAGATCTGGCAGGACCGCCGCTTCGTCGGCCTCGCCGCACGCCGCCCCGCCTCGGGCGACGCCCTGCACCGGCCCCTCGTCACCACCGTGAACCGCAGCCATGCCCAGCCGGACCGCCTGCCGATGCCGCGCAGGAAGGGCTGAGGCCCCGCGCCCCGGGCGCGGCGCAAGGCCGCCCGCCGCTCAGCCCTGGCCGAGCCTGCGCCGCACCGCCTGCGCCACCGCCTGCGCCGTGGGCCGCAACGCCGGCCCGCCCGCCTCCTCCGGCCCCACGAACACCCCGTCTGCCCCCAGCCAGCGCTCCCAGCCGAAACCCTGCGCCGCCTCGATGCCGAAGCGCGGCGCCTGTCCCAGCACGCCCACGCGGTACTCCTCCTCCTGCAGCGCGAACAGCTCCCAGCACGGCAGCGACGCCACCGCCACCGCGAGCCCTTCCGCGCCCAGCGCCGCCCGCGCCGCCACCGCCACCGCCAGCTCCGGCCCGGACGCGATCAGCGTCGCGTCGCGCGGCCCCTCCGGTTCGTGCAGCACGTAGCCCCCCCGCCGGCACAGCGGCGCGCGCCCCGCCGCGCGCCCCACCCCCCCCGGCCTGCGCGACAGCACCAGCAGGCTCGGCCCGTCGTGGCGCCGCAGCGCCAGCTCGCAGCACTCCGCCACCTCCGCCGGGTCCGCCGGCCGCAGCACGTGCAGCCCCGGCACCGCCCGCAGGCTCGCCAGGTTGCCCGCCGGCAGGTGCGACACGTCGTCGTCGTCCTGCGTCAGCACGTGGATCACCCGCGCCCGCATCCGCGCCGCGAGATGCAGCGCCGGGCGCATCACGTCGCCCGCCGCGAACGGCGCCTGCGCCAGCGGGATCAGCCCGCCGTGCAGCGCCACCCCGTTCAGCGCCGCCGCCATCCCCAGCGCCCGCCCGCCCCAGTGCACATGCCGCCCGCCGTACGACCCCGCGCTGACCCGTACCGCCCCGTCGCCGATCCCGCCACCCGCCGCGGCCTCGCCGCCGCCATCCTCGCCGCCCGCCCCCCCGGCAGCCGCGCCGTCGCGCCCCCCGGCCCCCTGGTCCCCCGCGCCGAACGCCGGCGGCCCCGCCTCGGCGAACCCGTGCCCCCAGCTCTCCGCGGCCTCGCCCGCGAACCCCTCCGGCCAGTCCCCCGACAGCCCGCCCAGCAGCTCCGGCACCCCCGCCGCCAGCGCGTCGAGCACCTGGTCGCACACCCCGTTCGTCGCCCAGGCCGCCGCAGGCCTCGCCGCGCCCGCCTCCGCACGCCCGTCGGCCCCCGCCCGCGTGCCCGCCGCCCGGAACCGCCCGCGCAGCGCCGACAGCGCCGCCTGCCACCCCTCCGGCAGCCGCCCCGCCAGCACCCGCTCGAACTCTCCCCGCCGCGGATGGCGCGTCAGCCGGCGCAGCCACGCCCGGCGCGGCGCCGCTCCCCGCCGCCCCGCCTCGCGCCACAGCCGCGCCTCCCCGCCGCCCGCCGGCCCGCCGTCACCCTCGAGCCCCGCCTCGCCCGCGTCGCCGCCCCGCGAGTTCCCCGCCGCGGCCGCGCGGCACGCGATCAGCGCCGGCCGCCGCCCGCGCACCGCGGCGAACAGCGCGGCCCCCACCGCCGCCTCGTCCCGCGCGTCCACCTGCCGCACCGACCACCCCAGCGCCGCGAAGCGCCGCATCTGCTCGTCGCCCTCGCCCGGCCCCGCCTGGTCGCCCGCCTGGCACAGCACCGTCAGCCGCTCCAGCCGCAGCTCCCCCGCCAGGCACGCCGCCTCCAGGCTGATCCCCGTCGCCAGCTCCGCCCCGCCCGCCACCACCCACGTCCTGTGGTCCACCAGCGAGCGCCCGAACCGCGCCGCCATCATCCGCTCCGCCAGCGCCATGCCCACCGCCGTCGCCACCCCGAACCCCGGCGGCCCCGGCGCCGACTCCACCGCCGGGTGGCTGCCGAACCCCGGCACCTCGTCCTCGCCCGCCCCCCCGGTCAGCCGCAGCAGCCCCTGCAGCAGCCGCCCGCCCTCGGCCGCCGACACCACGAACCGGTCGCGGTCGGGCCAGCCCGGGTCGGCGGCATCGAAGCGCAGGAACCGGCTCCACAGCACGCTCGCCGGCGCCGCGAGCCCCCCGAACACGGGCTCCGCGGCGTCGAGCGCACGCGCGAGGCAGCGCTGCGCGTCGGGGGTGTCGAGATCGGTCGTGTGCCCCTCCTGCCGGCGACGGCCGACCGGCTTAGGCGTGCCGCCAGGGGCACGCAAGCCGACGCCCGGCCCGAAGGCAAGCAAGCATGGGCTCTCCCTCCGCTGCCATTCCAACGATCCAAGAGGATCGTCGGAACCTTTGGCAGCTACGCCCAAACCCGCAAAGGGTCCGAGGACCCTTTGATCCCATGACTTCAGCAAGCGATCCGGGGAGCGGCCTCCGGCAGGCACCGACCTCGCTTGCCCGCGCCCCCGGCTCCTGCAAGGGTCCGCGCATGACCCGTCCGATCCTGCGCCTGGCCTGCCTGCTCCCGCTCCTGGCCGGCTGCCACCTCGTCGACCAGCGCACCTTCGACCGCACCGCCGGCCGCCGCCCCACGCTGCCGGCGCTGCCCGTGCGCCCCGGCCCTGCGCCGACGCCGCCGCTGCTCACCGTGCGCTACGACACGCCCGACCCGCAGTACCGCGCCGCCCTGGAAACCGCGGTCACCTCCGCGCGGCGCCGCAAGCCCGACGTGCTGTTCAGCGTGGTGGTCCTGGTGCCGCCCGCCGGCACCCCCGCGCAGCAGGTGGCCGCCGCCGAGGCCGCCCGCGGCAGCGGCCGCGACGTCGCCGCCGCGATCGTGGCCGACGGCGCCGACATCGGCCAGGTCGAGATGTCCGCCCGCGCGGAGCCCGGCCTCACGGTGCGCGAGGTCCGCGTCTACGTGCACTAGGAAGCAAGCAGTTCTTTCTTGAAAGAAAGAACCAAAGAACTTTGCCCATCAGGCCTGTGCCAGCCGCGCAGCACCTTAACAGGCAAAGTCTTTTTGCTTCTTTTTCTTCAGAAAAAGAAGTGCTTGCTTCCCTGCCTTCTCAGCTCCGCCCGTAAGTATCCTCGATGCGCACGATGTCGTCCTCGCCGAGGTAGGACCCCGACTGCACCTCGATGAGCGTGAGCGGGATGCGCCCCGGGTTCTCCAGCCGGTGCACGCATCCCAGCGGCAGGTAGATGCTCTCGTTCTCGCGCAGCATGACCTGCTCCTGGTCGCGCACGACGAGCGCGGTGCCCGACACCACGACCCAGTGCTCGGCGCGGTGGAAGTGCTTCTGCAGGCTGAGCTTCTCGCCCGGCTTGACCACGATGCGCTTGACCTGGAAGCGCTCGCCCTGGATCAGGCTCTCGTAGAACCCCCAGGGGCGGTAGCTCATGTTGTGCGCCGTCGCCTCGTGCCGCCCGAGCGCGCGCAGCCGGCTCACGATCGTCTTGACGTCCTGCGCCCGGTCGCGGTGCATCGCGAGCACCGCGTCCTCCGTGGTCACCACGACCACGTCCTTGAGCCCGACCACCGCCGTCAGCATCCCGTCCGAGCGCGCGTAGCAGCACTCCGCCCCCTCCAGGATCACGTCGCCGACGCTGACGTTGCCCGCGCCGTCCTTCTCGCCCAGCTCCCACAGCGCGCTCCACGAGCCCACGTCGGACCAGCCCAGGTCGGCCGGCACCACCGCCGCGCGCGACGTCCGCTCCGCCACCGCGTAGTCCAGGCTGATGTCGGGGCAGGCGGCGAACGCCTCCGGGTCGAGCCGGATGAAGTCCAGGTCGCGGTGCTGCGCCTCCACCGCCTTGCGCACCGCGGACAGCACGTCGGGCGCGTGGCGCTGCATCTCCTCCAGCAGCGTCTCGGCGGTGAACACGAACATCCCCGAGTTCCACAGGAACCGCCCGCTCGCCACCATCTGCTCCGCCGTCTCCGCGTCCGGCTTCTCGATGAAGCGCGACAGCAGGTGCACGCCGTCGACGTCCTCCAGCATCTCGCCGACCTCGATGTAGCCGTAGCCGGTCTCGGCGCGGTTCGGCTTCATCCCGAAGGTGACGATCCGCCCGCTCTGCGCCGCCGCCACCGCGAGCCCCAGCGCCTCGGCCAGCGCCTCGCGCCGCGAGATCGACGCGTCCGCGGCCATCATCCACAGCACCGCGCCGGGGTCCTCCTGCGCCACCAGCAGCGCCGCCGCCGCGATCGCCGGCGCCGAGTTGCGCCCCACCGGCTCGAGCATGATCCGCGCGTCGGCGAACCCCGCCTCGCGCATCTGCTCGGCGATCAGGAAGCGGTGCTCGTTGTTGCACACCACGATCGGCGGCTCGAAGCGGTCGCCTGCCCCGCGCAGCGCCGTCTCCTGCAGCAGCGAGCGGTCCGACACCAGCGGCCAGAGCTGCTTGGGGAAGCTCTCCCGCGACACCGGCCACAGCCGCGTGCCGGTCCCGCCCGACAGGATCACCGGCACGATCCGCACGCCTGGCGTCGTGGCGCCGCGGTGGTCAGGGGCTGGGCTGGTCAGGGTCATGCGATAGGTTCCGTGTGGCGACCGCGCCCGGCAGGGCACGGCGGGAGCGCGGGAAAGCCGGCCTTGCAGGGCAGGGCGCACGCACAATGGCCCGCGAAGGCCGCCCTGGCCAGACACGCCACCCTACCGCGACCGGCTTTACGGGACGTGAACCCCCCGGCGGCGCAGAAAGGAAGCATGGGCTCTCCCTCCGCTGCCATTCCAACGATCCAAGAGGATCGTCGGAACCTTTGGCAGCTACGCCCAAACCCGCAAAGGGTCCGAGGACCCTTTGATCCCCTTCCTTAAGGGACGCGTTCCAAGGGCGCAGCCTTTGGCGGAGTTTGAGGCGGAGCCTCAACCTTTCCTTCGCCGCCCCAGCACCCGCCCCATCCTGCGCACGTCCCCGAGCCTGCGGTCCAGGAACGCCAGGCTCGCCGCGTCGTCGCCCGAGCCGTCCCCGAGCCACACCAGCAGCGTGCTGCCGTACACGCCCGCCAGGATCAGCCGCTTCGTGTACCACGACAGGTCCGCCGACCCGTCCCCCGCCGCGAACCAGATCGCGTCCACCGTGCGCGCCGTGCACCGCGCCGTGAGCCCCGGCGAGGCCGCCAGCACCCCCACGGCCCGCGCCACCGCCTCGCGGTGCGGCCTAGCCTGCCGCAGCCGCTCCACCACCAGCGCCCGCACCCGCGCCGGCACCCGCATCGACTCCAGCCCCAGCGCCCCCGCGCCGTCGACCGTGCGCCGGTCCGCGAGGTCCACATACGCCTCCACGAGGTCCGCCGCCCCGCCAGGAAACAGCAGGTCCGCGTCCGGCCCCGCCGCGCCCTGCAGCGCCGCCATCGTCCACCCCGGGAACGGCACCGCGCCGAGCAGCGCGTCGATCGCCGCGTCCCGCTCCGCCGAGCGCTCCGGTTCCGTCACCGCCCCGACCCCCCGCTCACGCGCCTTCCCCCGGCAGCGCCGGCGCGAAGCGCAGCATCTCGTCCCCGAACCCGAACAGCGCGAAGTCGGTCACGCGCATCGGATACAGCACCCCGTCCAGATGGTCGTTCTCGTGCTGCACCACCACGGCGTGCAGCCCGCCCGCCTCGGCCGATACCACCCGCCCGTCGCAGTCCACCCCGCTGTAGCGCACGCGCGGATGGCGCGGCACCGCGGCGCGCATCCCCGGGATCGACAGGCACCCTTCCCAGCCCGCAACCGTCGCCTCGTCCAGCGCCTCCACCACCGGGTTGATCAGCACCACGGGCCCGACCGCCTCCGCCTGCCCCGCCCCGCCTTCCGCCGCCCCGCCCTCGGTCCCGTCCGCGCCGTCGCCCCTGTCCGCGCCCTTGGCCAGCCGCGCCTGCGGCACCCGGAACACGAACAGCCGCAGCGCCACGTGCACCTGCGGCGCGGCCAGCCCGATGCCGCCCGCGTCCTCCATGGTCTCGATCATGTCCGCGACCAGGCGGCGGATCTCCGGGTCCCTGGGGTCCGCCACGGGCAGGCAGCGCTGCAGCAGGACGGGGTGGCCCATGCGGGCGATCTTGAGGATGGCCATGGAAGGAACAGATGACTCCGCGAAGAAGTTTTGCCAGCGGCGCATGCCGTGGTATACGCCGCGCTCCGCCGGCCGGAGCGCCGGACGTCGAGCCCTGCCGGCACGCCCGCCGCAGGCGCCACCAGACAGCATCAGGAGAAGGCGGCCAAGTGCAGGTTCTTGTTCGTGACAACAATGTCGACCAGGCGCTCAAGGCGCTCAAGAAGAAGATGCAGCGCGAGGGCATCTTCCGCGAGATGAAGCTCCGCCGCCACTACGAGAAGCCGTCCGAGCGCCGCGCCCGCGAGGCCGCCGAGGCCGTCCGCCGCGCCCGCAAGATGGAGCGCAAGCGCCTGGAGCGCGAGGGCTTCTAGCCCTCCGCCACCCACGCCACGCGACACGGGGCCGCGGCCCGGGCACACCGCCCGGCCGCGGCCTCGCCGTTTCCGCCCCCTGCCCAGGAGGAACGCCGCATGCTCCGCCTCAACGTCGCCGGCATGACCTGCCAGCACTGCGTCCACGCCGTCCGCCAGGCCGTCTCCACCGTGGCCCCCCACGCCAACACCTCGGTCGACCTCGCCGCCGGCACCGCCGACATCTCCGGCCCCGCCGATGCCCACCTGGTGATCGCCGCCATCAACGCCGAGGGCTACCAGGCCACCGCCGCCTAGGCCGCAGCGCCCGGCCGGTCACCCCCGGGCATCACACCCGCACCCCCCGCGCCCGCCACCACGCCACGGTCTCTGCCAGCCCCTCCGCCAGCCCCACCTCCGGCCGCCAAAGCCCCTCCGGCACCAGCGCCGTCCCCTCGCACCCCCAGTCCCGGTGCAGGAACTCCCCCGCCTTTCCCCGCCCGAACATCGCCGCCCGCCCCGCCAGCGCACCCCCCACATCCCCCGCCATCCCCGCCAGCCGCACCGCCAGATCCGGCACCCCCACCAGCCGCGGCCGCCGCCCCGCCGCCACGCCCACCGCCCCCATCAGCTCCCCCCACCCGTACCCGTCCGTCCGCGCGTCGCACACCTCCAGCGCCACCCCCGACGGCCCCCCGCCGCACAGCGCCGCGATCGCCCCCGCCGCGTCCCGCGCATGCACCATCGCGATCCGCGGCTCCGGCCGGGGCGACGGCACCGCCCATCCCCCCGCGAGCCGCAGCAGCGCCAGCCCCTCCCTGTCCCCCGGCCCGTACACGACGCACGGCCGCGCCACGACCCACGACGCCCCCCCGCCGAGCGCCGCCACCGCCGCGTCCTCCCCCGCCCGCTTGCTCGCCGCATACGCCGACACCGAAGGGCACCGCGCCGCCTGCGACGACACCAGCACCACCCGCGCCCCGGGCCCCACCGCGCCCGCCAGCCGCGCCGCCCCGTCCCGGTTCACCGCCATGAACGCCGCCGGCGACCGCGCCTTCACCAGCCCCGCCGCGTGCACCACCGTCCCCGCGCCCCGCACCAGCGCCCCCAGCGCCCCCACGTCCGCGAGGTCCCCCCGCACCACCTCGACACCCGCCGGGAACACCGCCTCGCCCCGCGCGAGCACGCGCACCCGCCACCCCGCGCGCAGCAGGGCGTCGATCACATAACCGCCGAGGAAGCCGGTGCCGCCGGTGACGGCGGCCAGGTCAGGAAGCAAGGTCGGGCTCTGCCCGAACCCGCAAAGGGTCCGAGGACCCTTTGATCCCTTGACTTAGGAAGAGGATTCTCAAGGCAATTGCCTTGAGCGGAGTCCAGAGGCAGAGCCTCTGGCCTTCCTTCAAGCCGAGATCGCCCCGAAGTCGTTCGCAAGGTACCGCTGCCGCGTCGCCGTCCGGCTCAGCTTCCCCGACGTCGTGTACGGCAGGCTCCCCGGTGCCAGCAGCACCACCCGCCCGTCCAGCCCGTGCTGCGAGCGCACCGCCCCGCTGACCTCGGCCACGAGCCTCTGGCTCGCCGCCGCGTCCCCCACGCCGCGCGCCTCGACCGCGAGGATCAGCACCTCGCGCCCGTCCTCCTCGACGGAGAACGCCGCGACGTTGCCCGTGCGCACCTCTGGGATGGAGCGCTCCACGGTCCACTCCAGGTCCTGCGGCCAGATGTTGCGCCCGTTGATGATGATGAGGTCCTTGGCCCGCCCCGTCACCACCAGCGTCTCGCCCAGCCGGTAGCCCAGGTCGCCCGTGTCCAGCCACCCGTCGCCCGACAGCACCGCCGCCGTCTCCTCCGGCCGCCCGTCGTAGCCCTGCATGACGCTGTCCCCGCGGGCAAAGACCCGCCCGACGCGCCGCTCGCCGAGCACCTCGCCGCCCATGCCGCGTATCTCGATCGCGTGCCCTGGCAGCGCCGTGCCGCACAGCACCACGGTCCGCGTCCGCCCCGACTCGCCGGGCGCCACCGCGACGCCCTCCTGCTCCAGCCGGTCCAGATCGACGGTGTCCACCTCGACCCCCCGCCCCGCCGGCGCGAAGCTGATGGCGAGCGTCGCCTCCGCCATGCCGTAGCTCGGCAGGAACGCCTCCTCGCGGAACCCGCACCCCTCGAACGCGCGGGCGAAGCTGGCCAGCGCCGCCGGCCGGATCATGTCCCCGCCGATCCCCGCGACCCGCCACGGCGACAGGTCCAGCTCGCCCACCGCCATCGACCGCTCCCGCCTGGTGCACAGGTCGTAGCCGAAGCTCGGGCTGTAGGAGATCGTCCCGCGCCCCTGTGACATCAGCGACAGCCACAGCTGCGGCCGCCGCGCGAAATCCTGCGTGGCCAGCAGGTCCACCGAGATCTGCCCCGCCAGCGGGCTGAGCAGGAACCCCACCAGCCCCATGTCGTGCGACAGCGGCAGCCACGACACCGCCCGGTCCCCCGGCCGAACCTGCAGCCCGTGGCGCAGGATCGCCGTCGCGTTGGCCATCAGCGCGCGCTGCTGCACCACCACGCCGAGCGGGAACCGTGTGCTCCCCGACGAGAACTGCAGGTAGGCCGTGTCGTCCGGCGCCACCTCGGGCAGGGCGTCGTCCCACAGCGGCGCCTCGCCCAGCTCCGCCACCGTGGAGCACACCCGCAGGCCCAGCTCGGCCGCCAGCGGCTGGAGCCAGCCGATCAGCGACGCCGGCGCGAACAGCGCGGTCGCCCGTGCCTCCTGCACCAGGCGCCGGACGTGCGCGGTGTAGGCGGGCCGCCCGCCGAACGCGAACGGCACCGGCAGCGGCGCCGGCACCAGCCCCGCGTACTGGCACGCGCACAGCACGCGCGCGAAGTCAGGATGCGTCTCGGCGATGATCGCGACCCGCCCGCCCGGCCGAAGCCCGAGCCCGAGCATCCGCCGCGCCAGCACCAGCGCCTCCTCGCGCAGCACCCGGTACGGCAGCGCCGTCACCAGCTCGCCGCGCACCGAGAAGAAGTTCAGCCCCGCCTCGCCCTCCGCCGCGTAGTCCAGCGCCTCGGGCAGGCTCGCGAACCCGCCCCTGCGCTGCGCCCGCCCGCTCGCCGTCGGCGTCGGCCCGCCGGACTCCAGGGCCCCGGACACCGGGGCAGGGGAGGGGCCGCGCACGGACTGCCCGCCGCCGGGCCCCGACATCTCCGCGTCAACCGCGGCGGGCAGCACGATGCGCCCGCCCGGTGCATCCAGGGGCGCGTTCATGCGGCCAGCCTCTTCTCGTACACGCGATACGTCTTGTAGGCCCGCCCGCCCACGCCCTCGGCCAGGCGCCGCATCGGCAGGTTGTCCTCGAGCACCCACGACATCTCCACGGCCTTGATGCCGCACGCCAGCGCCTCGCGCCGGAGCGCCTCGACCACGTGCAGCGGCAGCAGCCCGCCCAGCAGGCTCCCCTCGAACTTCCGCCGCACGCCCATCAGCGGCACGCGCGCCGTCGCAACCCCCGCCACCTTGAGCCGCCACAGCAGCCGCGCCCACCCCAGCGGCAGCAGTCGCCCGCCCAGGTCCGCGATCGCGGCATTCAGGTTCGGCAGGCACAGCCCGAACGCCGCCGGCTCCCCGTCCACCTCCGCGAACCACACCAGCCGCTCCACCAGCAGCGGCTTCATCGCCCGCGCCATGTGGTCGACCTCGGCCGGCGTGAGCGGCACGAACCCCCAGTGCCCGTCCCACCCGTCGTTGAAGATCTCCACGATCGCGGCCACGTCGCCCTTGATGTCCGCGCGCCGCATCGGCCGGAGCACCACGTTGGACGGCAGCCCCCGCGCCACCACCGCCGCGGCCGCGGGCGGCAGCGCCGCGGTGGTGTCGCACAGGTAGGCGAACAGGTCGCGCACCTTGCCATACCCCAGCGCCCGCAGCCGCGCGTCCGCATACGGCGGGTCGTGCGGCATCATCAGCATCGGCGGCGTGTCGAACCCCTCGACCAGCAGCCCGCTCTCCTCGTTGATCGACAGGCTGAACGGCCCCTGCACCATCCGCAGCCCCCGCGCCGCCAGCCACCCCTCCGCCACGGCCAGCAGCGCCGCGAACACGTCCGCGTCATCGATCGCGGCCAGCATCCCGAAATGCCCCACCGGCCCGTCCGCCCCCGGCCGCGCCAGCCGGTCCTGCTGCGCGCTGATCCGCCCCACGTCCTCGCCGCCGCGCGTGGCGACCCAGAACGCCGCCTCCGCGTGCTCAAAGAACGGGTTCTTCCCCGCCGTCAGCGCGTCCCGGCGCTCCTGCCGCAGCGGCGCCACGTAGCTCGGATCGCCACGGTACAGCCGCTCCGGCAGCCGGATGAAACGCTCCAGCCCGGCCCGCCCCTGCACCGCAACGATCCCGACCCCTCCGACCCTGGCATCGCCGGCCTGCTCGGCCGGAACCGTCACGTCGCCTTGCCGGCGGGCGGCGGCCGGTCGCGCGGCGGCCCGCCCGACAGCTCGGCCACCCAGGGGAAGCGCTTCGCTTCGGCCGCGTCGTAGCCGAGGTTGAACACGTGCGGCGAGCGCGCCCGCCCCCGCGGCGACGCCCGATAGGTCCCGAACACCCGGTCCGGCGCGAACGAGGTGATGCCGAAGTTGCCGCCCTCGTCGTGGAAATGATGCGCGAGATGCAGCGCCTTCGCCCGCGCGAGCACCCGCCACCGCGGCTGGAAGCTGAGGTGCTGCATGCAGTGGCAGAACTCGTAGGCGCAGGTCACGACGAACCCCGCGCACACCGCCGCCCCCGCCCCCGCGGCGCCCCCGCCCACCGCCCAGCCCAGCGGCACCAGCAGCGCCACGATCGTCGGCACGGTGTTCAGCGGCGAGCCGAACAGCACGTCCATGCGGTGCGGGTCCTGGTGGTGGTCGAAGTGGATCCGCTTCCACAGCGGCGCCGTCCAGCGCGAGCGGTACAGCAGCCGGCTGTGCAGCACGAAGCGGTGGAGCCCGTACCACACCAGCGGGTACGCCATCAGCGTGGCGCCCACTGCGGCCAGCGGCCCGAACGGCCCCGTCGCGAAATGCACCGCGCACGCCAGGCTGGCGACCGCGAGAGCCAGGTAGACGTGGATCGCCGGATGACTGCCATACGCCACGAGCAGGTCGCGCAGCGTCATCCGACCGAGGTCGAAGCTGCGTCCGTGTTTGCGCCAGCGCGTGTACATCAGGCCCTCCTCAGGCCGTCCATTGCCTTCCCGGGCAAAGTCCTGTCAAGACGACGCCCCCCGGGCGCCCGGGGCGAACCAGCCCGCGGCACGCCCCCGCATGCCCACCCGAACGGAGCCCTCCCCTGTCCCGTTCCCCGAGTCTCGCCGCGCTGGCCGCCGCCCTCCTGCTGGCCACGGCCCCGGCCCGCGCCGCCGACCAGACCGCCGCCCCCTGCGCCCCCGGCGACCCGCCCCCCGGCCAGACCCGCCTGCTCGTCACCGCCACCGGCGCGAAACCCGTCGCGGGCAACGTCACCTTCACGCTCTACGGCGCCAGCCCCGCCGCCTTCCTGGCACACCGCGGCAGCATCGCCCTGACCCGCGTCACCCTCGCCTCGCCCCGGGCCGAGGCCTGCTTCGCCCTCTCCGCCCCCGGCGCCTACGCGGTCGCGATCTACCACGACGCCAACGACAACCACCGCTTCGACCGCACCCTCCTCGGCCTGCCCGCCGAGGGCTACGGCTTCTCCAACAACGTCGTCCCGCTGTTCATCCCGTCCTACGCCTCGGTCCGCATCATGGTGCCCGCCGGCGAGAGCCGCATCTCCATCCGCCTGATCTACTGACGGCAGGCAAGGCCAGAGGCTCTGCCTCTGGACTCCGCCAAAGGCTCGCCTTTGGAAACCGTTATTTAGAGTAACGGACCCTACTGCGCCGCCGGCAGGTGCCGCCGCGCGCCCACGAGCCCCATCTCCTCGCCCGCGGCCACGATCACCGCGACGGCGCGGTCCACCTGCGCCGTGCTGTGCGCCGCGCTGACGCTGGTGCGCAGCAGCGACTGCCCCCCTGGCGTCGCCGGCGGCAACGCGAGGTTCACGTACAGCCCCATCCCCAGCAGCCGGTCCCACATCGCCGCCGCCGTCTCCGGGTCGCCCAGCCGCACCGCCACGATCGGGCTCGCCACCGGCCCCAGCGCGAACCCCGCCGCGTCGAGCCCTGCATGCAGCCGCGCCGCATTGGCCGAAAGCCGCGCCCGCAGCTCCGGCCGCGCCTGCATCTGCCGCAGCGCCTCCGACACCCCCGCCGTGATCGACGACGGCATCGAGGCGCTGAACATGTACGACCGCGACGCCAGCCGCAGGAGGGAGAAATCCTCCAGGTCCGACGCGCAGAACCCCCCCACGCCGCCCAGGCTCTTGCTGAACGTGCCGACCACGAAATCCACGTCCGCCTCGACCCCGCACGCTTCCGCCAAGCCCCGCCCGTGCTCGCCCAGCACCCCCAGCGAGTGCGCCTCGTCGACGAGCAGGAACGCCCCCGCCTCGCGCTTGACCTGCGCGAACTCGCGCAGCGGCGCCACGTCCCCGAGCATCGAGTAGATGCCCTCCGCCACGATCAGCTTGTCCCCGGGCTCCGACGCCAGCAGCCTCAGCCGCCGCGCCAGGTCGTCCGGGTCGTTGTGCCGGAACCGCGTGACCTTGGCCCCGCTCAGCTTCGCCCCGTCGTAGATCGACGCATGGCTGTCCGCGTCCAGCAGCAGGTGGTCCTCGCGCCCGCACAGCCCCGACAGCGTCCCCAGGTTCGCCTGGTAGCCCGTCGTGAACACCATCGCGTCGCGCTTGCCCAGGAACGCCGCGAGCTGGCGCTCTAGCCCCGTGTGCCCCGCATACGTCCCGTTGGCGATCCGCGACCCCGTGGTCCCCGTCCCCTCGCGCCGCAGCGCGCCCGCGGCCGCGTCCACGCACGCGCGGTCGAACGTCATCCCCAGGTAGTTGTTGGTCCCGAACAGCAGAACGTCGCGCCCGCCCAGCCGCGCCTCCGTGGGCGAGACGATCTCGTCGAACACCACGCTGAACGGGTTGCGCCGCGCCCCGCCCAGCCTGGCGAACGCCTGCTTCAGCCCCGCGTACTTGCCCAGCACCGCCTACTGCCCCCGCCCGGCCGGCACGGCGCGCAGCACGCCCGCCAGGTCGCCGATGGTGTGGATCTCCGCCAGGCTGTCCAGCGGCACGATCGTGTCGAACCGCGTCTCCAGCGCCATGATGAAGTCCATCACCGCCAGCGAATCCAGCCGCAGGTCGCGCACGATCGACGTCTGCGGCCCCACCGTGCGGTCCACCCCGGCCGGGATGCCCTCCAGCCCGGACACCACCGCCTGGATCCCCGCCATCACCTCGTCCTCGGACCCCGTCAACGCCGCGCCTCCCTGCCCGATGACCCGGCAAGGCGGTGATGTGGGAACGACGCGGCCATGTTCGACTCCGGGACAGGCAGACCCCCGCTTATGCGGCCCCCCGCCCGACCCGGCAAGTTCGCCCCGCCCATGCCCGCCCCGCGCCCGCCGCGCGCCGCCCCTGCCACCGGGCAGGGCAGGGGGCCTCGCCCGCGCGCCCCGAACCCCGCGCACCGCCGCGCGCCCTTGCCAGCCCGCCGCCTTTGCGCCACCAACCCCCCGCCACACAGCGGGACCCCGGCATGAGCCTCCTCCAGGCCTTCGCGATCGCCGTCCTGCAGGGCGCCACCGAGCTCTTCCCCGTCAGCAGCCTCGGCCACGCCGTCCTGCTCCCGGCCCTCCTCGGCTGGCACCTCGACCAGTCCGGCGAGTCCTTCCTCCCCTTCCTCGTCATGCTCCACGTCGGCACCGCCGTCGCCCTGCTCGCCTACTTCTGGCGCGACTGGTGGGCGCTCGCCGCCGGCGTGCTCGGCCTCTCCACCCCCCACGCCGCCGCCGAAAGCCGCCGCGTCCTCGCCCTCATCGTGATCGCCACGATCCCCGCCGCCCTCCTCGGCGCCCTCCTGGAGCACCAGCTCCGCCGCCTGTTCGGCTCCCCCGCGATCATCGCCGGCGTGCTCGCCGCCAACGGCCTCCTGCTCCTCCTCGCCGAGCGCGTCCGCGCCCGCACCCCCGCCGCCACCGCCCAGCGCCCGCTCTCCGCCCTGCGCCCCCTCGACGCCCTGGCCGTCGGCATCTGGCAGTGCCTCGCCCTGGTCCCCGGCTTCTCCCGCTCCGGCGCCACCATCACCGGCGCCCTCCTGCGCGGCCTCCACCCCGAGGGCGCCGCCCACTTCTCCTTCCTGATCGCGACCCCCATCATCCTCGGCGCCACCGTGCTCGAGGTCCCCAAGCTCCTGCGCGCCGACATGCCGCCCGGCACCCTCCAGCTCAGCCTGCTCGCCGCCGTCGTCGCCGGCATCACCGCCTGGCTCAGCACGGCGTTCCTGATGCGGTGGTTCCGCAACCACGACCAGTGGGCGCTCGACCCCTTCGCCTGGTACTGCATCGCCGCCGGCCTCGGCA
>JBPBQX010000222.1:0-15166 GCA_050955025.1 Janthinobacterium lividum | reverse complement strand
GGCTCCCCCGTCGACCTCAGCCAGTGGAACTCCGTGCTGCGCGCCGCCGCCGGCTACCACGCCTTCCGGCGCGTCTACCCGCGCGGCATGAGCGCGGGCTCGGTCGCGGGCTTCCTGCTGCTCAACAGCTCGTTCGCCCGCTCGCTGGCGCTGTGCACCTGGCTGATGCAGTTCCACCTGACGCAGCTGCGCTCGGGCTACGGACTGCGCTCCGCGTCCGCACCGCTGGAAAGGCTGGACGGCCTGCGCGCCAGCCTCCAGGACCGCGACATCCGCCAGATCATCGCCGGCGGCCTGCACGAGTTCCTCGACGGCGTGCAGGGCGAGCTGTCGCTGCTCTACAGCGACATCGCCGCCGCGTTCTGGGACATCGCGCCGGAGCGCTGAGCGGAGGGACGCAAGGCCGGGCCCTGCCCGGACCCGCGAAGGGCCGGGAGGCCCTTCGATCCCTTCACCGAAGGACGCCGGGCGTCCGGCTCACGCGGGCTCGGACGTGACGGACACGGCGACGTCGAGGCCGAGGTAGTCCGCGCGCGCGCCGTGGAACGAGCCGCTGACCGGGGCCGCCTGCGTCGGGTCGCGCGTCACCGCGACGCGGATCAGGTTGCGCCCGCCGACCAGGCCGTTGGTCGGGTCGAACTCCACCCATCCCGCGCCGGGCAGGAACACCTGCACCCAGGCGTGCGTCGCCCCGCCGCCCGCGAGCTGCGCGCGACGCACCGGCTGCGCCCCCGCCGCGAGCAGCGACTGCCCCTCCGGCCCGGCATGCCCGGTCAGCCGGTCGTCGTACAGGTAGCCCGACACGAAGCGCGCCGCGAGGCCGAGGCTGCGCACCGCCTCGATCATCAGCAGCGCGTAGTCCCGGCACGTCCCCGACCCCAGCGCCAGCGTGTCCGCCGGCCGCTGCGTGCCCATCGCCTCGCGCCGCTCGTAGCGCAGGCTCGCGCGGATGTGGCGCGTCATCCCGGCCAGCAGCGCCATCGTGTCCTGGCCCGCCCCGCCTTGGCCCGCTCCGCCGTGTCCCGTGTCCTGCGCCCCGCCCTGGGCGCGCACGAACGCCTGCGCCCAGGCCGCCACCTCGCCGGCGTCGGGGTGGTGGCGCTCCAGCAGAAGGCCGAGGTCCTGGCGCTCCTCCTCGCTGTAGCGGAACGGGAAGCGCGCGGCGAACGGCTCGGGCACCACGGAGCGCTCGGGCAGCGGGTAGTGGCGCAGGCGCACGCGCGAGACGATGCGCAGCTCGCTGGCGGGCTCGGAGAAGCGCGCCATCGCGATGGAGTTGCTGAAGGTGTCGTGCAGCCAGCGCACCGCGGCGGGCGGCTGGATCGACAGCGCCGTGTCGAGCAGGCGCAGGTCGTGGCTGTCGCGCGGGCGCAGCATCAGCCGGTGCTGGTCGAAGCGCACCGGCCGGCGGTAGCGGTAGGTCGTGGTGTGGGTCACGGTCAGGACGGTCATCTCGGCCCTTCGGCGGCTTCCCGGACACCCGCGCTGCCCGCAGGATACAAGCCGAACCCCGGGGCAGGGTTTCCCTGGGCGGACCCGCGACGCCGCCCCGAAGCCGCATCCGTCCCCGGCCGTCCCTCGCCGGTCAGGGTGCGACCGCCGCGCCGCCGGGCCTGCGGTCGTCGTTGGCGCCGTAGAACCAGCCCGGGCGCATCGCCCCGCCCAGCTCGGAGTCGTTGCCCGACGACGCCACCGCGCCGTCCTGCGGCCCGGGCGGCCCGACCAGCACCATCTCGGCCGCCCCCCACGGCGTGCGCTCCTCGACCGCGTAGCCCATCGCGCGCAGCAGCGCCGACGTGTCAGGCGAGAGCGCGTACGGCTCGGCCTCGATGCGGTCCGGCAGCCACTGCTCGTGCAGCCGCGGCGCGTCCACCGCCTGCTGCGCGCCCATTCCGAAATCGACCACGTTCAGGATCGACTCCAGGACGATCGAGATGATCCGCGAGCCCCCCGGCGAGCCCACCACCATCGCGACACGCCCGTCGCGCATCACGATCGTCGGCGCCATCGACGACAGCGGCCGCTTGCCCGGCGCGATCTCGTTCTCCGGCCCCTGCACCAGGCCGAACATGTTGGCGCCGCCCGGGCTGGTGGTGAAGTCGTCCATCTCGTCGTTCAGGAGGAAGCCGGTGCCCGGCGCCATCACCCCCGCGCCGAACAGCCCGTTCAGCGTCGTGGTCACCGCCACCGCGTTGCCCGCCGCGTCGGCGACCGAGAAATGCGTGGTCTGCGGCTTCTCGCCGTCCCGCTGCGCAACGCCGTCCGCGGCGCCGGGCGGCGCGTCGGCATTTGCCGCCAGCGGCCGGTCGCGCCACACCGCCGCGGGGACGTCGTGGGGCGCGACCCCGCGCCGCAGCGCCGAGGACGGCGTGGCGCCCGCGCCGATCGCGTCGCGTATCGCCGCCGCATGCGCCGGCGACAGCAGCACGTCGAGCGGGCTGCGCACGAACGCCGGGTCGCCCAGCGTCGTGTTGCGGTCGAAATAGACGTGGCGCAGCACCTCGGCCAGCAGGTGCACGCCGGCGGCCGAGTGGAACCCGAGCCGCGCCAGGTCGGTGCCGCCCAGCACCTGCAGCGCCTCGCACAGCACCACCCCGCCCGACGACGGCGGCGGCGCCGACAGCACCAGCAGCCCGCGGTAGCGGCACTCGACCGGCGCCGACTCCGTGACGCGGTAGCCCGCGAGGTCGGCGGCCGTCATCGCGCCGCCGCCGGCCGCCGAGGCCGTGCCCACCGCGTCCGCGACCGCGCCGCGGTAGAACGCGTCCGGCCCCTGCGCCGCGATCGCCTCCAGCGTCCGCGCGAGGTCCGGCTGCACCAGGCGGTCGCCGGGCTCCAGCGGCGTGCCGTCCGGCCGCAGGAAGATGCGCGCCAGTTCCGGCTCGCTGCGGAAGCGCGCCGTCCTGACCGCGAGGATGTCGGTGTCCGCCTGCGTCAGCACGAAGCCGTCCCGCGCCAGCGCGATCGCCGGCGCCATCGCCTCGCGCCGCGAAAGCCGTCCGTACTCGCGCAGCGCCGTGTCCAGGCCGAGCACCGTGCCCGGCACGCCCGCCGCCGCCCAGCCCACCAGGCTGGCGCCGCGCCTCGGGCGGCCCTGCGCGTCGAGGAACATCGTGCGCGTGGCCGCGGCCGGCGCCGTCTCGCGGAAGTTGAAGAAGCGGTCGCGGCCGTCGGCCAGGTGCAGCACCATGAAGCCGCCGCCGCCGAGGTTGCCGCAGCACGGGTCGACCACCGCCTCGGCAAACCCCATGGCCACCGCCGCGTCCACCGCGTTGCCGCCCTGGCGCAGGATCACGGCGCCCACCTCGGCCGACAGCCGCTGCGTCGCGACCGCCATGCCGTCGCGCCCCTCGACCGGAGGCGGAACCGCGGCCCGCGCGGGCGCCGCGCACGCGAGAAGCGCGGCCAGGGCCCACGCCTGCCCGCGCCGCGCTGCGCCGCGCCCGACGCGAGGGCGGGCCTCAGGCCCGGGGCGCACCCGCGCCCCGCGCCGGTCGTTGCGAAATCAGATCAGCTCGTCCTTCAGCTCCTTGGCCGGGCGGAACGCGATCTTCTTTTTCGCGGCGATCTGGATCGCCTCGCCGGTGGCGGGATTGCGCCCCGCGCGCGCCGCCGAGTGGCGCACCTGCAGGATGCCCAGCCCGTTGAGGCGCAGGCGGTCGCCCTTCTTCAGGTGCTCGACCATCAGCTCGACGAGGCCGGTCATCATCGCCTCGGCCGGCTTCTTCTGCAGGTCGTGGGCGGTGGCGAGCTCGGCGGCGATCTGCTTGAGCGACACGGTGGGCTGCGCGGCCGGCTTCGCCGCCGCGGCGGGGGCCTTCGTTGCCGGTGCGGCCTTGGCGCCCGCGGCCTTCTTGGCGGCGGCGGGGGCGGGCTTCGCCGCCGCGGGCGCCTTGGCGGCCGGCTTGGTGGCCGGCGCCGCAGTCGCAGGCTTCTTGGTGGCCATGGCGAATCGTTCCTGATCTTGGGTCTCTGGAAGCGTCCACCGAATCACGCTTTCCCCCCCGGAACAAGCGCGACCTGCGAGTCGCGGCGCGCCCGGGCCCACAAACAGGGCCTCGGCACGCGCCGACCCGCAGGCCGGGGCGCCTCAGCGCATCATGTTGGGCCCGCGCTCGCCGTCCTCCTCGTCCTCGTCGACGAGCGCGCGGCCCGGCGCGTCGTGCGCCCCGCCGTGCGACAGCACCTCCTGCTCCAGCGGCCCCGCCGTGCGGTCCAGCGCGAACACCCGCGGCAGGTGCTCGCTGTCCGCGACCTTGCGCGCCGCGGCGATCGCGTCCTCGAAGCCCATCGGGCGGCCGTCGGGGTGGGCGGGGCGCGTGGTCTCGCGCGGCCCGTGCTCCGGCGTCAGGGCGATCTCCACGATCACCCGGTCGGGGTCGTCCTCGTCGAAGCGCCGCATCACCGTCACACCCCGCCCGTCCGGCAGCGCGTCGTGCGGTTCCAGCATCACCAGCTCGGCCATGTCCGTGGTCCTCCTGCGGCCTGAACGACGCGGCGGCACCTCGGGTTCGACGGCCGGCGGCGGCAGGCAGGCGCGGGCTCCCCCTCCGCCGCCCTTCCAACGATCCAAGAGGATCGTCGGAACCTTCGGCAGCTCCGCCCAAACCCGCCGGGGCGAGCCACTCCTGAACCGGCTCCTTCTAAGGGATGCGTTCCAAGGGCGCAGCCTTTGGCGGAGTTTGAGGCGGAGCCTCAACCTTGCTTCCCTTGGTGCCGCTTGACGCCGCCCCATCTTGGGGCTTCAAGCCGCGCGGTGAGGCGAGCCCGTAGCTCAGTCGGTAGAGCACGAGACTTTTAATCTTGGGGTCCTGGGTTCGAATCCCAGCGGGCTCACCACGCGCCTGCACGCAACGGCCGCCCCGCAGGGCCGCCCGCGCGGGCTACAGCAGCCGCAGCGCCACGACCCCGGCCACCAGCCCGGCCGCGACCAGCGCGAGCGCCAGCACGAGCCGTCGCTCCACGAACGTCCTGACCCGCTCGCCGAACAGCCGCAGCAGCCCGGCCACCAGGAAGAACCGGGCGGCGCGCGTGACCAGGCTGGCCGCCATGAACGTCGCGAAGTCGAAGTGCGCCGCGCCCGAGGCGATGGTGACGACCTTGAACGGGATCGGCGTGAGGCCCTTGACCAGGATGATCCACACGCCCCACTCGGCGTAGCGCGTGGCGAACGCCGCGAACGCCGCCTGCTGCCCGTAGGCGCGCAGCACCGGCATCGCGACCTGCTCGAGCAGCAGCGCCCCGATCGCGTAGCCCAGGGCGCCGCCGGCCACGCTCGCCAGCGTGCACAGCGCCGCCAGCCACCAGGCCCGGCGCGGCCGCGCCAGCACCATCGGGATCAGCAGCAGGTCGGGCGGCAGCGGGAACACGCTGGCCTCGGCGAAGCTCACGGCGGCGAGCCACAGCGGCGCCGAGGGACGGGCGGACAGCGCGAGCAGCCGCTCGGCGAGGCGGTTCAGCATGGCGTCGTCGCACTCCGCCCCGCGGTTCCGGGCGGCGGGGCGGGGCCGCGGCGCGGGGGTGGGGGCACATGCCACGCCTGCCCGGCCCTGCGCAACGCCCGGCCCCGCGGCGGGCCCGCGCGGGGATGGCCTCGCCCTGCCGCGCCGTGCATCGTGCGGCGACACCGCCGGAATCGGACACGCGCATGCGCCTCGCCACACGCCTGATCGCCGCATCCTGCCTCGCCGCGTCCTGCCCCGCGGCCGCCTCGCCCGCCCGTGCCGCGCCGCACGGCCACGAGGCGCAGGCGGCGGCGCCCCGCTCGGCCGCGCCGCGCGCCGGGACGCCGGCCCGCGGCGGCCCGCCGCACGCGTTCCTGTTCGGGAGCTGGACCGGCGGCCTGTTCCCCGTGCCGGCCGGCTCGCTGACCGCGGCGAGCTGCCTGGCCTCGCCCACGGTGGTCTTCACCCGCGACCTGGTGCTGCGCGCGACGCTGACCGACCCGGTCTACCTGCAGCGCCAGGACGAGACGGTGCGGACCTCGCCGCGCGGCGCGGAGTTCCGCTTCATCAGCCAGGGCGGCGGCCCGGCGGCGAGCACGCTCGGCATCGAGCCCGCCGGCAGCACCGGCTTCGGCTGCGAGGACGCCGACGTCCTGCACGTCGAGCGCCGCAGCGAGAACGAGATCGCCTTCCCCGGCTGCGTCGACTTCCCGAACCCCCTGGTGCGCTGCCCGACGCGCTGAGCGCCGTAGCCGGCCGCGCCGCGTCCTGCCGCGCAGGACGGAAAACCCCCGCCGGCGTCCTGCGGCGCAGGACAGGCGCCCTCCGCGGAGCCGTTCTGTCCTGCGCGGCAGGACGGAACGGACCTGTTTTGTCCCGCCGCGCAGGACAGACTGACCCCGCTTTGTCCTGCCGCGCAGGACGGAATAGGAGCCGCGCGCCCCGAACCCTCGCGGCGCGGGGTCGCGGCCCCTGCCCCGCGGCCGCCGTGCCCGCCGCCCTACGCCCGCAGCGTCACCACCGCGCGCAGGCCGCCGCCGTCGCGGTTGCGCAGCACCACGTCGCCGCCGTGCGCGCGCACGATGTTGCGCGTGATCGACAGCCCGAGCCCGGTGCCGCCGGTCTCGCGCGAGCGGCTCGGCTCGCCGCGGTGGAACGGCTCGAACACCCGCTCCAGCAGCTCTGTCGGCACGCCGGGCCCGTCGTCCTCGACCAGCACCGTGACTACCCCGTCCTCGGGCGCGCGCGCACTCACCTGCGCGCCCCCGGCGTAGGCCACGGCGTTGCCCACCAAGTTCGCGAACGCCCGCTTCAGCGCCATCGGCGAGGCGTGCACCACCAGGCGGCCCGGCCCGTCCCAGCCCAGCCGGTCGGCAGCCTCGGGGTGCGCGTCGCCCGCCTCGTCGAGCACCGTGCGGACCAGGGCGCCGAGGTCGATCGCGGCCATCGGCTCGCGGTCCAGCGCGTCGCGCCCGAACGCCAGCGTCGCCGACACCATCGCCTCCAGCTCGTCGAGGTCGTGGAGGAACTTGCCGCGCAGCTCGTCGTCGTCGATGAACTCCGAGCGCAGCTTCAGCCGGGTGATCGGCGTGCGCAGGTCGTGGCCGATCGCGGTGAGCAGGAAGGTGCGGTTGTCCACGAAGGAGCGGATGCGCGCGGCCATGGTGTTGAACGCCGCCGCCGCCTTGGCGACCTCGGACGGCCCGTCCTCGGGCAGCGGCGCGGCGTTGACGTCCAGACCGAGCCGCTCGGCCGCCGCCGCCAGCGTGCGCACCGGCGCGGTCAGCCTGCGCACCGCCCACAGGATCAGCACCGCCGCCGCCGCCGTCATCGCCAGGAACGCCTCGAGGAAGTCCGGCGACTGGCGGTCCGGGGCGCGTCGCATCGACACGCCGAGGTTGAGCCAGCGCCCGTCCGGCAGCTCCAGCGACAGCCCGACCTCGTGCATCCACGGCCCGCCGTACACCCGGATGTCGCGCGGGTACTCCGCCGCCGTCAGCGGCGCCGTGGGCATGTCGACCTGGATCGCGCGCGTGAAGCCCGGGGACGCGGGGGGCAGGTCGCCGGAGCGTGGCCCGGGGTCGAGCGTCGCGCGCCGCAGCTCCTCGGCGAGGTCGCGCACCACCTCCGCTTGGCGCTCCGGCGGCGCACGCTCGACGACGCGGTAGAAGCGCAGCAGGTGCAGCCCGAGCCCGCGCGCCATCTCGCCGCGCCGCACCAGCCGCTGGTCGGCGGTGTGGATCGCGAGCCCGCCCGCCTGCACCGCCATCAGCCCCAGCAGTACCACCAGCGCCGTGCGCGACGCCAGGCTGCGCGGCCACAGCGCCGGCCTGCGCCACGCACGCGCGCCCGGCGCCGCGTGCGCGCCCTGCCCCGCCGCGGCCGCCGTCACCGGCTCACGCCCGTTCCACGTCCACGGCCAGCACGTAGCCGCCGCCGCGCACCGTCTTGATGAGCTGCGCGTGGCGCCCGTCATCCTCCAGCTTGCGCCTGAGGCGGCTGATCGCGACATCGATCGCCCGGTCGAACGGCCCCGCCTGCCGCCCGCGCAGCAGGTCGAGCAGCATGTCGCGCGTCAGCACCCGGTTCGCCCGGTCCAGCAGCGCCGCGAGCAGGTCGTACTCGCCGCCGGTCAGCGCCACCTCCACCCCGTCCGGGCTGAGCAGCCGCCGACGCGCCGGCTCCAGCGTCCAGCCCGCGAAGCGCAGCGCCTTGGCCGTGGCGCCGGAGCGGCGCTCCTCGCGCTCCGTCGTGCGCCGGAGCACCGCGCGCACCCGGGCCAGAAGCTCGCGCGGGTTGAACGGCTTGGCCAGGTAGTCGTCCGCGCCCATCTCGAGGCCGACGATGCGGTCGGTCTCCTCGCCCATCGCGGTCAGCATGATGATGGGCACGTCGCTCGACTGGCGGAGCCAGCGCGCGAAGTCGAGCCCGCCCTCGCCCGGCAGCATCAGGTCGAGGATCAGCAGCTGGTAGTGCCCGGCCGGCAGCGCCCGCCTGGCCTCGCGCGTGTCGCGCGCCGTGGTGACGCGGAACTGGTGGCGCTCCAGGAACCGCGCGAGCAGGTCGCGGATCTCGCGGTCGTCGTCCACCACCAGGATATGCGGAACGGTTTCCATGCCGCGCAGGATACGGCCGAACCGCGGCCCGCCGCACCGCGGCGTTTCACTTCTTTGCAAAAGCGGAGGAAGGCAAGGCCAGGGCCCTGCCCTGGACCCGCCAAAGGGCGAGCCCTTTGGAAACGTTGCGTTGGAAAGCAGGCGCCCAGGCCGTTGTTCCTGCTGGCTTGTGTGTGCGGGTCCGGGGGCGCCTGCCCCCGGCGGGTCCAGGGCAGGGCCCTGGCCTTCGCCTCAGTTCCCGTAGCCCCCCGGGTGCGCCTCGCGCCACGCGAACGCCGTGCGCACCATGTCGTCCAGCGCCCCCAGCCGCGGCGCCCACCCGGTCTGCGCGCGCAGCCGCCCCGATGACGCCACCAGGATCGCGGGGTCGCCCGCGCGCCGCGGCGCCTGGCGCACGGGGACCGGCCGCCCCGAGATGCGCTCGACCGCGCGGATCACCTCGCGCACCGAGTGCCCCTGGCCGCTGCCGATGTTGTAGGTGACCGAGCCGTGGTCGAGCCGTTCCAGGGCGCGGAGGTGGGCGTCGGCCAGGTCGGACACGTGGACGTAGTCGCGGATGCAGGTGCCGTCGGGCGTGGGGTAGTCGTCGCCGAACACGTCGAGCGCCGCCCTGCGCCCCAGCGCCGCGTCGATCACCAGCGGGATCAGGTGAGTCTCCGGGTCGTGGTCCTCGCCGAGACGGCCCTCGGGATCGGCGCCGGCCGCGTTGAAGTAGCGCAGGCAGGCGACGTTGAGGCCGCACAGCCGCGACGCCCAGCCGAGCGCGCGCTCGATCATCAGCTTGCTCTCCCCGTACGGCGAGGACGGGTCGATGCGCGCGTCCTCGTCGATCGGGATCGCGTCGGGCTCGCCGAACAGGTTGGCCGTGGACGACAGCACGAAGCGCTTGACGCCGTGTCGCACGCAGGCGTCGACCAGGCGCATGCCGCTGACGCCGTTGTCGAGCAGGTAGCGGAACGGGTCGCGCATGCTCTCGCCCACCAGCGACAGGGCCGCGAAGTGCAGCACCCCGTCCCACGGCCCGTCGGCGAGCGCGGCGTCGACCGCGGCCTCGTCGTGCAGCGACGCGCGCAGCAGCCGCGCGGGCGCGGTGACCGCGGCCCCGTGCCCCTTGCTGAGGTCGTCGAGCACCACGACCTCGTGGCCGCGCTCCACCAGGGCCAGCACCACGTGGCTGCCCACGAAGCCGGCGCCGCCGGTCACAAGGTATCTGCTCACGCCGCCCCTCCCGTCCTTGCCGCATGCACCACGGCCGGCTCGCCGTCGCCGCGGCCACGAGGCCGGGCCTCCGTCAGTCGATCCCGCCGCTGCGCCCGCTTTCCGTGCCCCTTGTCCGTCATGGCGGCGGGCCGGTCCAGGCGCGGGTCCCGTCAGCGGGCCGCATCGCCGGGGATCGTGCCCGGCGGCAGGCTGCGGACGTGGGCGTGGATCGCGCCCGCCGTCGTGATCCACACACGGTCGCGCCGCGCCGCGACGTGCCGCAGCGCCCGTCGCAGGCTGCGCAGGCGGTAGGGCTGGCCCACGACGTAGGGGTGGATCGCGATGCCCATCACCTGGGGCTGCCCGTCCTCGCCGCACTGCGCCAGGCGCTCGTCGAGGTCGTCGACGATCATGTCCGCGAATTGCGCGGCCCCGTCGCGGCGCACGGCGATGGCGGGGATGTCGTTGACCTCCTGCGGGTAGGGCACGGCCAGCAGACCGCCGTGCGTCGTGCGCAGCAGGATCGGCTGGTCGTCCGCGCACCAGTTCAGCGTGTAGCCGTAGCCGGCCTCGGCGAGCAGGTCCGGCGTCGCGCGGCTCTCGCTGATCCACGGCGACAGCCAGCCGGCGGGCGGCGCGCCCTCGTGGCGCCGGATCGCCTCTGTGCCGTCCGCGATCAGCCGTGCCTCCTCCTCGCGCGTCATGGCGCCCTGGCGCTCGCTGTTGGTGCGGCCGTGGCCGGCGATCTCGTCGCCCCGCGCGCGGTGCGCCGCGACCAGGGAAGGCGCCAAGTCGTACACCGCGCTGTTCAGCAGCACCGTGCAGGGCAGCTCCAGCGCGTCCAGCAGCGCCAGCAGGCGCCACGCGCCCACGCGGTTGCCGTAGTCGCGCCACGCGTGGTTCAGCACGTCCGGCTGCCCGCCGCCCGGCACCAGCTCCGCGCCCAGCCCCTCGCCGAACGCGAAGTGCTCCAGGTTCACGCCGAGGTAGACGGCGAGGCTGGCGCCGTTCGGCCAGCGGTAGGGCGTGCGGCCCGGCCAGGGGTGGTAGTCGTAGCGGTCGTGGTGGGGGAGCATCCGGCCATCCTGCACCGGCGCGCGGGCGGCGCACAGGCGTTCCGGCGGCGCGCGGCCGCCGTCGCCGGGCAGCCTCAGTGGCCGCCGACCAGCGGGCTCACGAGGTAGGAGAAGCCCCAGCTCACCGGGACGAACTGCTGCAGATACTGGTTGAAGTGGGTATAGAACTCGTAGACGCCGGACCGCGGCACGTAGACCACGTCGAACGGCGCGAGGCGCACGTCGGCGCCGGGGTCCGCACCGGTGATCGCCCGGCGGTAGCTGACGGCGTAGACCTGCGCCACGTCGCCCGGGCCGCGGCGCACCAGGAAGATGCGGTCGGGGTCGGCCGACAGCTTCACGCCGCCCGCGCGCGCCAGGGCCTGCAGCACCGACAGGTTGGGGCCGACGGTGATGAACTCGCCCGGGGTGTTCACCTCGCCCGCGACGTAGATGCGGTTCGGCGCGAAGGAGCGCACCTCCACGCTCAGCCGCGGCGCGCGAAGCTCCTTGGCGTAGTCGCGGCGCAGCACCGCGGCCAGTTCCTCCGGGGTGCGGCCGTAGGCGCGCACGCCCTCGGCCAGCACCGTGGAGATGCGGCCGTCCGGGCGGACCGTGACCTCCTCGTTCAGCTCCGGGTTCAGCAGCAGTCGCACGCCGAGCACGTCGCCGACCTGCAGGCGGTAGGGCGGGATGTGCGGCGCGACGCCGGCCTCGGGCATCGGCACGCGCGGCGCGGGCGGCAGCCCGGACACCGTCTGCGCGCACCCGCACAGCGCAAGGATGCCTGCCAGGAGCAGGTCGGCACGCGCTCGCGGCAGGCGACGCTTCGTCATGCTCGGGTGTCGATTCCTCGCGCTCTGCAACCGCTGTACGCCTTACCCCCGGCCCGGACAAGCTGGGCGCGCGAGGAACGGCCGCGGAACACGCGAGAGATCCCGGGCGTGGCAACGGCGCCTCACATCGGGCGCCCCGCCCTGCGGATCAGCCGCCCGGCGCGGGCGCCGCCGCACCGCGCCCGCGTGCCGCGTCATCCAAGGCGCGGCGCACGGCGGCGAGCACCGGCTCCACGCCGATCGCCTGGATGCAGGCGTGCCGGTTGGGGCAGTCGGTGACGTGGGTGAGGTGGCAGGGCGAGCACCCGATCGCGGCGCGCACCACCGTGACGTCGGGGCCGAGCGGCATCCAGTTCGCCACCGGGTCGATGCCCGAGAACACCGCCACCACCGGCACGCCCGACATCGCCGCCGCGTGGGTCAGCCCGGAGTCGTTGCCGAGGTAGAGGTCGACGTGGCGCAGGAGGGCGAAGGACTCGCCGAGCTTCAGCCGGCCCACGAGGTTGCGCACGCCGCCCGCACGGCCGCCTTCGCCGCCCAGGCGCCGCACGATCGCCTCGGCGTTGCGCGCGTCGCCCGGGCCGCCGAGCAGGACCACCGTGCCGCCCGCTTCCCCGGTGATCCAGCGGCACGCGGCCACGAAGCGGTCGAGCGGCCAGTTCTTGATCTCGCGGCCCGACAGGGTGTTCACGGCCACGACCGGGCGGGGCAGCCCGGCGAGCAGCGCCGCCATCGCCGCGTCGTGCGCCGATGCGACGCGCGCGAGCAGCGCCTCGCCGTCGCGCAGCGGATCGAGCGCGTCGACCACCGCGGCCGCGAGCCGGCTCATCAGCGTGCGCTGGTGGTCGTGCACGCCGGGGCGGCGCGGGAATCCGGCCGCCTCCAGCGGCAGCACCAGCGCCATGTCGTCGGGCTGCAGGCGCGAGAAGTAGCCCGCCTTGAACCGCGCGGCGACGTGGCCGAGCAGCGGGCGCGAGTCCTCGTCCACGCGCAGGTCCACCGCCAGGTCGAAGGCGCCCAGCCCGGCGGCCTCGATCCCGGACGGGTCGAACACCCGCGCGCGCGTCGCGTCCGCCCGGCCCTGGAGGAAGTCCACCGCGACGATGCGGTCGAACACGCCCAGGCTCCGCGCCACCGGCACGTTCCACGGGCCGCACATCAGCGTCATCTCCGCGTCCGGCCAGCCCCGGCGCAGCGTGGCGATCGCGGGCAGCGCCAGTAGCAGGTCGCCGATGTGGTCGACCTTGAGCACCAGGATCGAGCGCACCGCCAGGCCGAGGCCGGGCCGCCAGTCGGCGCCGCGCTCGGCGACGACGTGGGCCAGCGGCATCGGCGGGACCGGCACCCCGGCCCAGCGCAGCAGCGCCGGCCGCACGCCGAACGCCCACAGCTTCTCGCGCCGCCCGCTCTTCGGCATCGCGAGCTGCTTCAGCTCGAGCAGCAGGCGGCGCAGGATCGTCCACGCGAGCGACCGGCGCACGCCGGGCGGCACCGCCGGCGCCGGGCGGGGCGGCGGCCGGAAGCCGGGCGGCGCGGGGACGCCCGGGTCGGCCGGCACGCCGCGTCCGGGCCGGGCCTCGACGGCGCTCACCCCAGCTCGCGCGCGAGGCCGTCCAGCTCCGCGTAGGCCATGAACAGGTGGTAGAGCGAGGAGGCCGGCACGTGCGCGGGGACCGGCTCGCCGGCCTCGTCGAGCTGGTCGGTCCAGGTCCCGGGCGGCAGGCGCGACAGGTAGTGGCGGAGCAGCGCGTCCGTGCAGACGCCGATCCGCGCGGCCGTGTCGTGCCCGCGCCGCAGCATCGCCGCGTGCGCCTTGATCGCCTCGCACTGCGGCCAGAGCCGGTAGGAGCCGCGACGCACCACGCCGTCACGGCCGAGCACGTCGCGCACCAGGCCGCGGCCGCTGTCGTGGCCGTGGCGCTCGGCAAAGGCGTAGAGCGCGAGGGCCTCCTCGCCGTGCCACGGGCCGACCTGGCGGGCGTAGCGGTCGAGCAGCCAGACCCACTCGTGGTGGTGGCCGGGCTCGACGTGGCCGCCCGCCTCGCCCGGCGCCGGCTCCAGCGCGTCGTCGAAGAACTCGCCGAGCGTTCCGGTGTCGGCGTGGAAGAAGCGCGTGCGGAACAGCGCCACCAGCTCGCCGGCGAAGGCCGCGTACTCCGCCTCGCCGGTGGCCTCGTGCAGCGCCAGCGCCGCCTCCAGCAGGTGCATGTGCGGGTTCTGCTGCCGGTGCCCGGGCAGCGGCGGCCAGGCGTTGTGCAGCCCGCCGCCCGGCGCCGCCATGGTTTCGCGCACCCAGCCCAGCGTGCGACGCGCCAGCCCCGCGATCGCCGGGTCGCCGCCCGCGCGCAGGTGCCACGCCATGGCGAACAGCACGAACGCCAGGTCGTACAGGTCCGCCGTTCCGTCCGTGACCTCGCCGGACGGCGACAGCACGCGCGCCCAGTGCCCGTCCGCGCGCCCCGCCCGGCGCAGGAACGCCCAGCCGTGGCAGGCGGCCTCGAGCCCGCCCGGCCAGCCCAGCACCGCGGCGTGCGAGTAGACGTAGACCTGGCGCGCCTGCACCCGGACGCGCTTGGCCACCGGGTCCGGCCTGCCGTCGTGGAGCGACAGGCGCTCGTGGAAGCCGCCGTCGGGCCGGTGGGCGCCGGTGTCGGCCCAGAACGGCAGGGCGTGGTCGAGCATCCACGCCCCCAGCGCCGCGTGCGCGCGCAGCACCGTGGCGCGCGCCGCCTCGCCGCCGGGCATCGCCTCGCCTCCGCCCGTGCGCGCCACGCTCAGCCGCGCACCGGCAGGTCGGCCGGGCCGCGCATGCGCGCCACGATCGCGGTGGTGGACTGCCCGGCGACCAGCCCCGCGAGGTGCACGCGCCCGCCGGCCGCGCGCACCACGTCGCCGCCGACCACGGCGTCGATCGCGTAGTCCGCGCCCTTGACCAGCACGTCGGGCAGCAGGCGCTCGATCACGGACAGCGGCGTGTCCTCGCCGAACGCCACCACGCAGTCGACGTGGCGGATCGCGGCGACCACGCGGGCGCGGCTGTCCAGCGTGTTCACCGGGCGCGTCGGGCCCTTGAGCCGCGCCACGCTGTCGTCGGTGTTGAGTGCCACGATGAGGCGGTCGCACTGGCCGCGCGCCTCGGCGAGCAGCGAGACATGGCCGGGGTGGACGATGTCGAAGCAGCCGTTGGTGAAGCCCACGCGCAGGCCCTGCTCCTTCCAGCGCGCGACCAGCGCCTCGACGCGGCCGATCGCCTGCACGCCGGGCACCACGCGGCCGGGCGGGCTGCCGGGGGCGGCGCCCCCGGTCTCCTGGTCCTGCTCGTCGAGCTCCTGCATCACCTCGGCGATGTCGGCGGTCGCGGTGCCGAGCTTGCTCACCACGACGCCGGCGGCCGCGTTGGCCACGTGCATCGCCTGCGCCAGCGTGCGGCCCGACGCGTGGGCGAGCGCCAGCGTCGCGATCACCGTGTCGCCGGCGCCGGAGACGTCGAACACCTCGCGCGCGCGGGAAGGGAC
>JBPBQX010000221.1:0-15537 GCA_050955025.1 Janthinobacterium lividum | reverse complement strand
CGGGGCGAACACGCCCACGAGCTGCCGCCGCACCCCCGCCGGGTTCGCCAGCGGCCCCAGCAGGTTGAAGATCGTGCGCGTCCCCAGCGCCCGCCTGGCCTCCGCCGCGTGCGCCATCCCCGCGTGGTGCGCCGGCGCGAACAGGAACGCGACGCCCGCCCGCGCCAGCACCCCCGCCGCCCGCTCCGCCCCCACCAGCCCCACGCCCAGCGCCGCCAGCACGTCCGCCCCCCCCGAGCGCGACGACAGCGCCCGGTTGCCGTGCTTGGCCACCACCACCCCGCACCCCGCCACCACCAGCGCCACCGCCGTGGAGATGTTCAGCGTCCCCGCCGCATCCCCCCCCGTCCCGCACACGTCGATCGCCCCCTCCGGCGCCTCGACCCGCACCATCCGCGCCCGCAGCGCCGCGACCGCCCCCGCCAGCTCCGCCTCCGTCTCGCCCCGCACCCGCAGCGCCATCAGGAAGCCGGCCAGCGCCACGCTCCCCGCGCCGCCGTCCAGGATCACCCCGAACACGGCCTCGGCCTCCGCGGCGGACAGCGTCTCGCCAGCCGCCATCCGCGACATCAGGGAAGAAGGAAGGCCAGGGCCCTGCCCTGGACCCGCCAGGGGCAGCGCCCCTGGACCGGCGCCCACTAGGCGGCTCGCGTGGACGCGTCGTTGCGGCCGCGCGCGATCGCCAGGAAGTTCGCCAGGATCTCGTGCCCGTGCTCGGACGCGATGCTCTCGGGATGGAACTGCACCCCGAAGATCGGCAGCGCGCGGTGCCGCAGCCCCATCACCACCCCGTCGCGCGTGTGCGCCGTCGCCTCCAGCGTGTCCGGCATCGAGTCCTCGCGCACCACCAGCGAATGGTAGCGCGTCGCCTGGAACGGCGAGGGCAGCCCCGCGAACACGTCGCTCCCCTCGTGCACCACCTCGGAGAGCTTGCCGTGCATCGGCGTCGGCGCCCGCTCGACCACCGCCCCGAACGCCTGCCCGATCGCCTGGTGCCCCAGGCACACGCCGAGCAGCGGCACCCGCCCCGCCGCCGCCGCGATCAGCTCCAGGCAGATCCCCGCCTGCTCCGGCGCGCACGGCCCGGGCGACAGCATGATCGCCTCCGGCTCCAGCGCCATCGCCTCCTCGGCGGACAGCGCGTCGTTGCGCCGCACGTCGCACTCCGCCCCGAGGTCGCCGAGGAAGTGCACGAGGTTGAACGTGAAGCTGTCGTAGTTGTCGATGAGGAGGATCATGCGCAGACCTTGGTTACGCCCCGGCGCACGGTCAACCACGCAGGCGACCCCGGAGCACCCGGCGATCACCCCCTGGCCAGCCTGGCCAACAGCGCCTCCACGTCGGGCCGCACGGCGAGGAGGTCGTCCAGCAGGAACGGGCACGCGCCGGGCGGGGAACCCGGCCCGTCCCGGTCCCCGTCCTTCGTCCGGTAGAGGGCATCGGCATACAGCTCGGCCAGATCGATCCTCTGGCGCATGGACGGGCTGAAGGCGTCGCGCGCGTCCGTGAGGAACCCCGCCAGCTCGCCCCGCCAGTGCGCGGCGGCCTGGCTGCCCGGCGCGGCGTGCAGCTTCAGCAGGTGCACCAGCGCCTGGCGCAGCAGGCTCCGGCACGCCCGCAGCTCCGACAGCCCCACGTCCGCCACCTCCTCGATCACGTGCGCCCAGTCCACCGCGTCGTTGACCAGCTCGCCCGCCGCCACCCGGCGCAGCAGCGCCGCCTGTCGCTCCGCCCACGCCAGAGCATCGCGCTCGTAAAGCCCGTCCGGCATCCCCGCCTCCCGCTCGCCTGCCCCAGCCTAGACCTGCCCCGGACCTCGCGTCGCGCACCCCGAACCAGGTCGAGGTTTCCAAAGGCGAGCCTTTGGCGGAGTTTGAGGCAGAGCCTCAACCTTACCTTTCTTCGCCCCAAAGTCACCCCGCCGCGAACCGCACCGCCTCCTCCGCCGCCCGGAACAGCGCCCGCGACTTCTGCCGCGTCTCCTCGAACTCCCCCGCCGGCGTGCTGTCCGCGACCACGCCGCCGCCTGCCTGCACGTGCATCACCCCGTCCTTCACGACGGCCGTGCGCAGCCCGATGCAGGTATCCATGGTCCCGTCCGGCGCGAAGTACCCGATGCACCCCGCGTAGATCCCCCGCCTGACCGGCTCCAGCTCCTCGATGATCTGCATCGCCCGGATCTTCGGCGCCCCTGTCAGCGTCCCCGCCGGGAACCCCGCGACCAGCGCGTCGATCGCATCCACCCCCGGCCGAACCCGCCCCTCCACCGTGGACGAGATGTGCATCACCTGGCTGAACCGCTCGACGGCAAAGCTTTCCGTCACCCGCACCGTCCCGATCCGCGCGACCCGCCCCACGTCGTTCCGCCCCAGATCGACCAGCATCAGGTGCTCCGCCCGCTCCTTCGGGTCCGAAAGCAGGTCCGCTTCGAGGGCAAGATCCTCGTCCGGCGTCGCCCCCCGCGGCCGCGTCCCCGCGAGCGGCCGGATCGTGACCACCCCGTCGCGCAGCCGCACCAGGATCTCCGGCGACGCGCCCACCACCGCGAACCCCCCGAAATCGAGGAAGAACAGGAACGGCGCCGGATTGATCCGCCGCAACGCCCGGTACAGGGAAAACGGCGGCAGCGCGAACGGCACGGAGAACCGCTGGCTCGGCACCACCTGGAACGCGTCGCCGGCGGCGATGTACTCCTGCATCCGCACGACCATCGCCTCGAACTGCGCGCGGCTCATGTTCGACACCGGCTCCGGCTGCGCGGGCAGCACCACCGCCGGCGCCGCCACCGCCATCGGCCGCGCCAGCGCGGCGCGCGCCGCCTCCAGCCGCGCCTCGCCCACCGCCCGCGCCGCCTCCGCCGCCACCCCCGCCTGCGGCCACACCGGTGCCGCCAGAGTCAGCTCGTCGCGCACCGTGTCGAACACCGCGAACAGCGTGGGCCGGAGCATCACCGCTTCTGGCAGCCCCAGCACGTCCACGTTGCCCGACGGCAGCGCCTCCATCTGCCGCACCATGTCGTAGCCGAGATACCCCACCAGCCCGCCCACCATCGGCGGCAGCCCCGCCGGCACCACGAGCCGCGTCTCCGCCAGCAGCGCCCGCAGCGCCTCCAGCGGCTTGCCGTCCTGCGCCACGAACGCGTGCGGCGCGGCCAAGGCGTCGCGGTTGATCTCCGCCCGCCCGTCGCGGCACCGCCACACCAGGTCCGGCGCCATGCCGATGATCGAGTACCGCCCCCGCGACGCCCCGCCCTCGACGCTCTCGAGCAGGAAGCTGTTCGCCTGCCCGTGCGCCAGCTTCAGGAACGCGGCCACCGGCGTCAGCAGGTCCGACACCAGGCGGCTCCACAGCAGTGCGCCCTGGCCGCCCTCGTACGCCGCCGTGAAGTCGTCCATCGCAGCCTCCCGAAGCAAGCAAGCCTGGGCTCTGCCCAAACCCGCCAGGGCGAGCCGCCCTGGACCGGCCTCCGTTAAGGCACCCCCGCCCCCGACGCCACCACCTTCAGATCGCCGGTCCAGGGCGGCTCGCCCTGGCGGGTCCGGGCAGAGCCCGGCCTTGCTTCCCTTGCCCCGCCTTACGGCTGCTCCGCCACCCGGTCCAGCACCGCCTGGTTGATCCGCGGCTTGGCCAGCGCCCGCAGCGCCGACGCGTAGGTGATCTCCGCGTCGTCCCCCATGCCCCGCGACAGCGCGTCGCGCATCTGCCCGTATCCGATCGGGTCGCCCGCCTGGGTCGCCGGCGTCACCGTCTGCAGCACCGCGACCACGAACCCGCCGCCCGCCTCGCCCGCCGCGTCCTCGACCATCGTCGCCTCGCCCTGTTTCAGCGTGAACACGACCTGCGCCAGCACCCCCGGAACCCCCTTGGGCGGCGCCTGGCGCCCGATCGGCGGCGTGGTCCCAACCTTGGCGCCCTCCACCGCGGCCGCCGTCTCGATCGACTGCCCCCCCTGAACCGCCGCCAGCAGCCGCGCCGCCGCCGCCTCGCGCCCGTGCCGCACCTCGTCCGCCCGCCAGTCCGCCAGCACCGCGTCCGCGACCTCCGCGTACGGCTTCGGGCTCGGCGGCGTGACCGCCTCCACCACGAGCGCGAACGCCGACTGCCCCGGCCCCTGCACGACCTGCGCCGCGTCGCCGACCTTCTGCGCGAACGCCTGCTTCACCACGGCGTCATGCAGCGCCGCGTCGCCCGGCAGCGGCGCCGGCTCGCCCGCCGCGGTGCGCCCCTGCGCGTCCAGCGTGCCCTGCACCGCCGCCGCCCCGAGATCGCCCGGCAGCTCGTCGAGCGAGGTGCCGCCCGCAAGCGCGTCCTGCAGCCGGCTCACCCGCGCGTCCACCTGCCCCGCCGCCAGCTCGCGCGCCACCTCCGTGCGCAGCCCCTCCTTCGCCTGCGCGAAATCCTCCGACACCGGCGGCGTCACCTTCGAGACCTTCAGCACCACCCAGCCCAGCGACCCCTGCACCGGCCCCACGACCTCGCCCGCCTTTGCCGCGAACACCGCCTTGGCCAGCTCGGGCGAGGGGATCTGGTCCTCCGTCGCGTCGTCCAGCGACACCGTCGTCGCCGGCGCCGCCGCCCCCGCGCCCGTCCCTTTCTGGGTCGCCGCCGCCTGGACGCCCGTCCACGGCACGCCGCCGCGCCACAGCGTCGCCAGCGTCTCCGCCCGCCCCTTGTCCGCCGCCGTCACCACGTCGACCGAACGCTTCTCCGCCTGGTGGAACTGCGCCGACTTCGCATCGTACGCCGCCTGCAGCTGCGCGTCCGTCACGTCGATCGAGCGCGCCACCGTGTCGGGCGAGATCACCACCGCCTTGATCCGCCGCAGCTCCGGCGTGCGGAAGTCCTCGGGATGGTTCGCGTACCACCGCTGCAGCACCGCCATCGCCGGCGCCGCGGGCTCGGCCACCCCCGCCAGCGGGAAGCTGACCGTCTGCGCCACCCGCGTCTCGCCCTCGAAGGCGAAGATGTGCCCGACCAGGCTTCCCGGCGCGCTCATCCCCGACTTGAGCGCCTCGACCAGCTCGCGCTGCGTCATGTCGTCGCGCATCAGCTGGAGGAACCGCGCCTCGCTCAGCCCCGCCCGCCCCAGCGCCGCGTTCATCACCGTGCGGTCGAAGCTGCCGTTCGCGCCGTGGAACGCCGGGATCGCGAACACCGCGTCGCGCAGCGCGTCGTCGGGCACGCTGAGGTCCATGCGCGCCGCCCGCGCCTGCACCGCCTCCTGCACGACCAGCCGGTTCAGCGTCTGCTGCGCCACCATCCGCCGCAGCCCCGGCGGGATCTGGTCGGGAGAGCCGAACTGCCCGCCCACCTGCTCCAGGTCGTGGCGCACCTGCCGGTCGAAGTCCTCCGCCCGTATGCCACGCCCGTCCACCGTGGCGACGTCGTTGCCCCCCACGCCGCCGCCCGTGAACACCCCCGCGATCCCCCACGCCCCCAGCGCCGCCACCATCACCAGGATGAGCAGCCGCGCGGGCCAGGTGTTCATGAAGCCGCGGAACAGGGCGAGCATGGGGCAGGGGTCCGGACGCTGTGGAAAGGCGGCGCACCATAGGCACGGTGCCCACCCCGCGCCAGCGGCAGGAGAGCTTGGCCTCGGCCTCGCCGGCTCCGGCGTCAGACGATCTCGATCTCCGGGAACGGGAAGATCATCCGGCCGCCCCGCGACAGGAACTCCGCTTCCCGGCGGACGATGCCGTCGCGGAAGTGCCACGGCAGCACCAGGAAGTAGTCGGGCTCCATCGCCCGCGCCTCGGCCTCGGAGACGATCGGGATGCCAGTGCCGGGCGTGAAGGCGCCGAACTTCTCCTCGTTCACCTCGGCGATGCAGGGCAGCAGGTCGGGGCCGATGCCGCAGAACTGCAGCACGACGTTGCCCTTCGTCGAGGCGCCGTAGCCGAACACCTTCTTGCCATCTGCGGCCAGCCCTTCCAGCAGCCGCCGCAAGTCGGCCCGGTGGCGGTACACCCGGTCCTCGAACTCGCGGTACGGCCGCGGCGTCGCGAGCCCCATGCGCTCCTCCTGCTCCAGCATCCAGCTGACCACCCGCGTGGAGCCGCCACGAGGATCGTTCGCGCGCGCCGCGGTCACGGCGAAGCTGCCGCCGTTCACGCTGTTCATCTTGACGTCGGTGATGCGCAGGCCCGCCTGGTCGAGGATGTGCTTCACCACGCCCAGCGAGTAGTACTCGAGATGCTCGTGGCACACCGTGTCGTAGGAGGTCATGCGCAGCATCGACGGCATGTAGCTCTGCTCGAAATGCCACACCCCGCCGGGCGCCAGCACGGACTCGATCTCGCGCGCGAAGGCGACGGGGTCCTCGAGGTCGTAGAACATCGCGATTGAGGTCACGATGTCCGCAGGCTTCTTGCCGGTCGAGCGGTAGGCGGCTGCGGAGAAGAAGTCCGGCACCAGGGTGATGTCGTCGGGGTAGAAGTTCCTGAACTTGGCGCCGGTCGGATCGATGCCGATCCGGGTAAGCGACGGCGTCGCATAGGACTTCAGCAGCGTCGCGTCGTTGGACCCTATGTCGAGAACCGTGGCGCCGGCGCTGAGTCCCGAAAGCCGCTCCAGCTCGTGGACCTTGCTGCCGAGGTGCTCGACCATGCTGCGGTTGAGGCCCGACCGGTAGCCGTAGTTCTCGCCGTACATCTCCCCTAGGTCGAAGGAGTGCGCGAGCTGCAGCAGGCCAGAGGCGGGGTTCCAGACCAGGCGCAGCGGGCCGGTGGTGACGGCGGCATCCTTCGCCTTCGGGAACACGCCGGTCAGCGCCTGCTCGCCGAGATCGAGCACCGGCACGAGCACGGAGTCGTTGCCGACGCGGCTGCGTTCAAGCGTGGTGTAGTTCGGCACAATCATCTCCCGCCTATTGGACCGCCATCTTGGACCGGCCAAGCCGCAAAGCTACTGCATGGCACCCGCCATGGGTAGATGCCTGGCGGCGCGGCGGGCAGAGGCCGCCGCGCACGAACCGCGTCCCTGAAGCGCCTTGCGGCCGGTCCTGCGGCCGCCCGCTCACCCCGGCCCCACCGCGCTCGCCAGCCGTGCCACGAGATCCGCCAGCTCCGCCTGCCGCCGCGTCCCCGTCTTGGCGTAGGCGCGCAGCAGCTGCGTCCGCACGGTGGGCGGCTCGACGTGCAGCGCCGCCGCCGCCGCCGCCACGCCAGAGCCCGCCGCCACCAGGCACGCGGCGCGCGCCTCCGCCTCCGTGAGCCCGAACAGCGCGCGCAGGGCGGCGCGTGCGCGCGCGGGGTTGCCGGGCTGCGCCACCACGACGACCGCCGTGGCCCCCCGCCCGGCCCAGGCGGGCGCGGCTCCCGCGCGCACCGGCATGACGTGGACCAGCAGCCGCCCCGCCCCGTCCGCCCGGTCGAGCACGATGTCGCCCCCGTCCGGCGCGGCGGAGGCGCGGGCCACGAGGGCGTGGAGCGCGCGCGTCTGCGCCGGCCGGTCCGCGCGCAGCCCGGCGGCGTCCGCGTCGAGCCCGCCCGGCGCGCGCAGCAGGGCGGCGGCGCTGCGGTTGGCGTGCACCACGCGCGCCCGGGCGTCGACCAGCAGCACGGCCTGCGGCACCCGGTCCAGCGCGTCGGCCATCGCGTCGCGCGCCAGGCTGGCCGCGTGCAGGCGCTGCTGCACCCGCAGCGCGCGCGCGACGTGCGGCATCAGCGCGGCGAGCACGGCGACCTCGGCCGCGTCGAACGCCTCGCCGCCGACGCCGCGGCACAGCGCGAGGACGCCGGAGCCGCCGGCGTCGCGGAACGGCATGCCCTGCATCGCGTGCTCGAGCCCCGACGGCCGGCACCACTCGCCGTAGAAGCGGCTGCGCACGAGCGCGGCCCTGTCGCACGCCGCCCCGTCGGGGATCGCCTGGCCCGCCGGCCTGGCATGCAGCGCCGCCAGCACCGGGTCGTGCAGCCGGTAGTGGGCCACGTAGGCCTCCATGGCGCACGGGTCGGCGCGGACGTGGGCGGCGTGGAGAACCTCGACGCGCGGGTCGAGCAGGGCGACCGCCGCGGAGTTCGCGCCGAGCAGGGCGGCGAGATGCTCGAGCGCCGCGGGCCACGCTGCGGGATCGAGCCCGGCGTCGTAGATCAGCCCGATCGCGTCCAGCATCGCCGTCTCGGTGACCATGGCAGCCCCCGCGCGACGCATACCCGGACTCTTCGTGTCGTCTTCATAACAAATTCGTGCACCTGCGCCCGGCCTCCACCAAACGGTGGACGCATGCCGGCCGGCCCGGTGACAGCGTCCGAGGCAGGGCAGGGGGACTGCCCGGCGCCCCCGCAGCGGCAGCGCTTCCTCAGGAGCCCGTCATGGAATTCCCGACACCCGTGCCAGTCCTCGCCTCGGTGCCGCTGCCGCCCGTGGCACCCGACGACCCGCCGCCCGTGGCCGTCCCGGCCGTCCTCCCCGAGCGGCCCGGCCTCGAGCTCCCGTCCGGCGCCGGCCTGCCGTGGCCGAGGGTGCTGCACGCCGCCACCAGTACAGCGGTCCTTCTCGCAGGCCTTGCGGCGGCGGGCGGTGCGGGCTGGGCGGTCGCGTCGGCGCGCGACGCGCTGCACGGCCGGCTAACCGCCTTCGCCGCCTCCGTCCCGCACCTGCCGGCCGCGCCTGCGGCACGCACCGAGCTCGCGGACAACTCGCGCTAGACCGTTCCCGGCCACGCGGACGGAGCCGCTTTCCGTCCGCCGCTCCGATCGAACTTCCCCGGCCGCGCCTCAGGACTCCTTGCGGTCCCACTTGAGCGTGACCTTGAACTCCGCTTCCGCCTCGCCGGACACGACCCACAAGTCGCAGTCCCCCTTGAGCGACGCCGAGAACTCGACCTCCACCCCGTCAGGCCTGCGCGGCAGCCCGCCGATCGCGGCCTCCAGCCGCGCCACCACGTCGCCCAGCGCTCCAAGTGCGCGGTCGAACGTCTCGGCCGCCTTCTCCGCCACGGCGTCGCGCATGCCCACGGGGCTCAGCCCGCCACCCTGCGGGTTGCCGAACTGTACGGTGTTGCCACTGGCGAACTTCACCTTGATTATGTCGGGCATCATGTTCTCCGGATGGCTCGATGATCGAGGCCGGCCTCGTTTATATTCACTCCAGCCAGACATCGCGCGGGTTTGTCGGCTGTGGTGCGCTGGTCGAGGGACCGTTTGTCGTCACCTGCCGCCATGTCTGGGATCAGGCCTCGCAGGCGGCCGGCAGTGGCCCGGTGCTGGTCTGCTTCCCCCCGCCCCAGGGCAATGGCGTCGCAGTGTTCAACACGGCCGTCCTTGTTGACGCCTGCAACGTCGACCCGAACCCACCCGACCTCGTGATCCTGGATGTCGGTGATCCTCCGTCCAACAGTGCCGTTCTCTCGGTGGCTCGCGCCGGTGTCGCCGAGATCGGGCGAGCCACGATCCTTGCAGGCCTCGCCGGCCGCAACCCGCATGACCGCTACGCTCCGCGTTTGACTGTCATCCACGGCTCCATCCAACCCGTCGTCGACAGCGAAGGCCTGCGGCAGTTCACCGGCACGGACGCGAGCGTCTACTGGTCAGACCATGGCTGCAGCGGCTCGCCGGTCGGTCTGCGCCAAGGCACCACGCTGGCCGGCATCTTGTGCCTGTCCGAAACCGCCGCGCGTCCAGGAGGAAACGCGATCCATGAGGCGTTCGTGCTTCCGGCGAGCACGATCCACCGCTTTCTTTGTGCCCATGTCGGACATAGGTCTGCCGAGGCCCGCGACATCGACCACGCCAAGATGCCCAGGATCCTGGACAAGCTCGGCGCGTCCACCCTTTCCGTCGACGAGTTACGCAGCCGTCTCGGGTTCTTCTTCGACAGTGTCGAGGCCCTTGCCGCCGAGCTGAAAGCAGCTCCGCACCCAACCGCGGTGACGTCTTCGGCGGCCCACTCGATGGATGGGGCCGCCCGTGTCCTTGCCGCTTTCAGCCGTTCGCGCGAACTCAGCGCCATTTTCGAGCCTGTCGCCGCCATGGCCGTGCTCGACGAGGCACTTGCTGAGGAAGCACGCATTAGACGGCAACGCATGCTCCCCCTGCTCTCCGAAAAAGTGTTGCAGCAGCGCCTCGTCCATAACCACCAGGGCGCAGCCGCGACGTTGACCGAGATCACGACGCTGGATCCCGACACGCCGTGGGGATGGATACAACTGGGTGACGCGTGCCGCCAGCTCGGCAGCAGCGAGGCCGCGCTCGATGCCTACCGCGTCGGGCTGCGCACTGCCGAACGAGATGCGGATCAAACGTATCTCGCGGCCTTCCAGCAGCGGATTGGCGACTTCCTGGTCAAGAGTGGCGAAAGGGCACAGGCGCTCGCCGCCTACCGTGCCTGCCTCGACATTGCCCGCCGCCAGCTCGATGGAGATCCTGACAACGCCGCGCGGCGTCATGAATTCGCGGTGAGTCACAATAGGATCGGCGCCGTGCTGTGCATCGAGGGCGACAGAACCGGGGCGCTCGCCGCGTATCGGGTCAGTCTCGACATCCTGGAGGTCCTCGTCCGTGACGAGCCCGGCCAGCTGCCGTGGCAGCGTGACCTCGCCCTTACCCACCAGGAAATCGGCGACATGGTGCTGAGCAGGGGCAGCAGGTCCGACACTCTCGCCGCCCACCACGCCTACAGCGCCAGCCTTGCCATCCGCAAACGTCTGGCAGATCGCGACACCCTGGACGCGGGGTGTCAGCAGGACCTCGCGATTGCTCACGGCAGGATCAGCGACCTTCTGCGACGCGATGGACGCCTGCCAGAAGCGCTTGCCGAGGCCCGTGTCAGTCTTGCCATCGCGCAACGTCTTGCGGAACAGGACCCGGACCGCGCCGAGTTCCAGCGCGAGTTGTCGGCCAATCACAACGACGTCGGCTACCTTCTGACCCGCCTTACCCACCGGGCCGACCCCGTCGGCGCTTCGGAGGAAGCGTTGGAGGAGTTCAACGCCGGTCTGCGCATCATCCAGCACTTGTGCGCGCGCGATCCGGAACAGACGGGCTGGCAGCACGATCTTTCAACAAGCCACGAGCGGATCGGCGATGTGCTGCTCGCCCGCGGCGACTTCCCTGCGGCTCTGGCGGCCTTTCAGGCCAGCCTTGCCATCCGCCGCACCCTGAGCACGCGCGATCCGGGCAACGTCGAGTGGCAGCGCGAACTCTGCGTCATCCACAACAAGGTCGGCAACGCGTTCGGCGGGCAGGCAAGGCTGGGCGAAGACGCGGATGATGGCCCAACCCGCCAGCAGAGTGCGGATGCGGCGTTCGAGTCGTTTCGTGCCGCACTTGCGATCATGCAGCCGCTGGCAGCACGTGATCCCGACAACATGGTCTGGCAGCACGACCTGTCCGGGATACACGAGAGAATGGGTGGCATCCTCCTGCTCTACGGCGACGTTGCCGGCGCAATGGGGGAGTTCCAGGCCAATCTCTCGATCACCGAACGCCTAGTCGCGAGGGACCCGGGCAATGCGGGTCGGCAACGCGACATGATCATCTCGTGCGTCAAGATGGCCTCGGTCGATCCTGCCGGGCCGCGGGCATGGATTTCCCGTGCCCTTTCGATCGCTGCGCGGCTTGCAGAAGGGGACAGGCTGGCGCCGGCTGATGCGTGGATGATCCCCGACCTCCAGCGCCGCCTGCAGGACCTGCCGCCGGAAGCGGTTCCGACCTAGGTTCCGTTCCTCCAGCTTCCTGACTGCCCACGCCCCGTTGCCCCCCACCCCCGCCTGCTCTACCTCCGCTCCACCCCCTCACGGAGCCCCCCCATGCGCCCCATCGTCGCCGGCAACTGGAAGATGAACGGCCTCGCCGCCCCCTCGCTGGCCCTGGCCACCGCCCTGCGCGACGCCGCCCCCTCGCTCGCCTGCGACCTGGTCGTGTGCCCCCCCTTCACCCAGCTCGCAGCCCTCGCCGCCGCCCTGCGCGGCAGCCCCGTCGCCCTCGGCGCCCAGGACTGCCACCAGGACGCGTCCGGCCCCCACACCGGCGACATCTCCGCCCCCATGCTGGCCGAGTGCGGCGTGAGCCACGTCATCCTCGGCCACTCCGAGCGCCGCCTCGGCCACGGCGAGATCGACGAGACCGTGCGCCAGAAGGCCAAGGCCGCCATGGCCGCCGGCCTCGTCCCCATCGTCTGCGTGGGCGAATCCGCCGACCAGCGCGCCGCAGGCTCCCACCAGGACACGGTCGGCTGGATGATCGAGGGTTCGCTCCCCGAGGGCTTCCGCGGCATCGTCGCCTACGAGCCGGTCTGGGCCATCGGCGCCGGCTCCAGCGCCACCGCGGACGACATCGCCGCCATGCACGCCTTCGTGCACGCCGAGCTCGCCCGCCAGTTCCCCGACGCCGCGATCCCGCTGCTCTACGGCGGCTCCGTCAACCCCGGCAACGCGCGCGACATCCTCGCCATCCCCCACGTCGGCGGCGCCCTGGTCGGCGGCGCCAGCCTCGACGCCTCCGACTTCCTCGCCATCGCCCGCGCGGCCACGCCCGGCTGAAGACAAGGGCGGGCCCCGCCCGAACCCGCCAGCCAGGGCCTTCGGAAACCCGCCCGCAAGAAGCGCGCCCTCGCCAACCCGCCCGCGAGCGCCCACCTCTGGCACGGGCCGCCGCCTCACCCGCCGCCCGGAGCCGCGCCCCGATGGACCAGGACCTGCACGACCGCCTGACCGGATGGCGCCGCGCGCTGCACCGCCGCCCCGAGGTCTCCCTGCACGAGGCCGAGACCGCCCGCTTCGTCCAGGCCCGCCTCGCCGAGCTGGAGATCCCCTTCGAGTCCGGCATCGGCGGCCACGGCATCGTCGCCACCCTCGCGCGCCCCGACCCCTCCAGCAACGCCGCGCGCAGCGTCGGCCTGCGCTCCGACATGGACGCCCTGCCGATCCACGAGACCACCGGCGCCCCCCACGCCTCCGAGACCCCCGGCGTGATGCACGCCTGCGGCCACGACGGCCACATGGCCTCCCTCCTCGGCGCCGCGATCCTGCTGCAGCGCGACCCCGGCTGGCGCGGCACCGTGCGCCTGGTGTTCCAGCCCGCCGAGGAGGGCTTCGGCGGCGCCGACGCCATGCTCGACGACGGCCTGCTCGACCGCTTCCCGATGGAGCGCATCTTCGGCCTGCACAACTGGCCCGGCCTGCCCGCCGGCACCATCGCGGTCCACGGCGGCGGCGAGCGGCGCGCCCCCGTGATGGCCGCCGGCACCCGCCTGCGCATCACGCTCGACGGCCACGCCGGCCACGCCGCCCAGCCCCACCTGACCCGCGACCCCATGCTCGGCGCCGCCCACCTCCTGCTCGCCCTGCAGTCCGTGGTCTCGCGCAACACCGACCCCCTCGACGCCGCCGTGCTCTCCATCTGCCGCATCGACGGCGGCGACGCCGAGAACCAGATCCCCGAGCGCGCCACCCTGCGCGGCACGATGCGCTCCCACGACACGGCGGTGCACGACGCCATGACCGCCCGCGTGCGCGCCATCTCCGAGGGCATCGCCGCAGCCCTCGACCTGCGCGCCTCCTTCGACCTCGGCACCAGCGTCTCCGCCACCATCAACCACGGCCCCGAGGCCGACCTGGCCGCCGCCGCCGCCGCGTCCCTGGGCGCCCCCCTGCGCCGCGACCTCGCCCCCTCCATGGCGTCCGAGGATTTCGGCGCCTACCTGGAGCGCCGCCCGGGCGCCTTCGTGTGGGTCGGCAACGGCCCGGCCGAGGGCGGCCGCTCGCTGCACAATTCCGGCTACGACTTCGACGACGCGATCCTGCCGACCACCGCCGGGTGGCTCGCCGCCGTGGCCAAGGGCGCGCTCGCCGCGGACTAGAAAGCAAGCATGGGCTCTGCCCAAACCCGCAAAGGGTCCGAGGACCCTTTGATCCCTTTACTTAAGGGAGGCAGTCCAGAGGCGCAGCCTTTGGCGGAGTTTGAGGCGGAGCCTCAACCTTGCTTCCCTGTCGCAGACCCGAAAGGCCCCCGATGACCGCCGAAGAACTCACCGCCTGGGCGCTGGCGAACGGCTGGCAGATGCTGGCCGGCTCCCCGAGCCTGACGAAGCCGTCCTCGCCGAAGGAGGCGATCGTGCGCATGGTGCTCAAGGAGACGGTGGTGAACCTCGAGGCCAAGAAGCCCGCCGGCAAGTGGGAGAAGATCAGCGGCGCGCCCTACGCCAAGGTCACGCCTGACGAGGACGGCCGCCCGCAGGGCCTGGGTTTCGAGAGGATCCCCTCGTTCTCCATGCTGATGCGCGAGAACAAGGACCGCCAGGTCTTCGCCGCCTTCAAGCCCTGAGGCCGGCGGGCCTGGTGCCCGCCCCATGAAGTCCTCGCCAGGGGTCGCTCGTCGGGAAGGCGAGGCGTCCTGGCCCTGTGGCAAGGCATCCTCCGACGTCGCGGCGCACCCCGGCCGCGCGGCCTCCTCGACCCACGCGCGCGGCACGGGCTGCCGCGGCCCGGCCCGTGCCGCCAGGCCCGCCCGCGACCGCCCCTGCTCCGGGTTGACGTGCACGGGTATGCAATGAAACATTTGGTTGCCGGGTCGCAAGAGTCGTCGACGTCCCTCCCTCTGCGACCCGGCCGATCCGGAACGACAAGAACGGATGAGCGGCATCGCATCGCTCACCAGATCAACGGGAACAGGAAACATCGCAATGTCCGCTCACACGAGGATTGTCCGCCTTCTGGCGCCGCTGGCCATGGCGTCGGCGGTTCTGACGGCAGCCCCCGCCGACGTCCTGGCGCAGGCCGCCCCCGCGCCGCACTGGGTCGGGACCTGGGGCGCAAGCCCCTCGGATCCGCTTGCGGGCGCCATGCCGGCCACCGCGGCCTACGGCAACCAGACCCTGCGCGAGATCGCGCACCTGAGCATCGGCGGCGGCACGATATGCATCCGGCTCTCGAACGCGCTCGGAACCACGGCGCTCGTCGTGGGCGGCGTGCATGTGGCGCGCTCGGCCGGCAACGACGCCATCGTCCCGCGCAGCGACCGCCCCCTGACCTTCTCCGGCCAGCCGTCGATCACGATCCCGGTCGGCGCGCAGGCGATCAGCGACCCCGTGGACCTGGCCGTCGCCGCGCAGTCCGACCTCGCCGTCAGCATCTACCTGCCGCAGCAGACCGGCCCGCTGACGCAGCATTCCCTCGCCGTGCAGACCAGCTACGTCGCCGCCGGCGACGAGACGGGATCGGCACGCCTGGACAGTCCCGCCACCATCCAGGTGCGCCCGCTCCTGAGCGCCGTGGAGGTCGCGGGCGCGGCGCAGGCCGTGGCCGTGGTGACCTTCGGGGACTCCATCACGGACGGCTACCATTCGACCGTGGACCTCGACCGGCGCTGGCCGGACGATTTCTCGCGCAGGCTGCAGGCGCGCTACGGCAACAGGGTCGGCGTCGTCAACGAGGGCATCAGCGGCAACCGCGTGCTCAACGAGAACGCCGGCCCGAACGCCCAGGAGCGCCTCGACCGCGACGTCCTGGCGCAGCCGGGCGTGAAGTACGTCACGCTGCTGGAGGGCATCAACGACATCGGCTTCTCCCAGATCGCGGGCTACGCCGGCCAGGCCGTC
>JBPBQX010000220.1:0-15839 GCA_050955025.1 Janthinobacterium lividum | reverse complement strand
GGTTCTGCGTCCCGTCCTTGAACCCCATCAGGTTCCGCGGCGTGTCGTTGGCGGCAAAATTGGCGGAGAACCCAGCCTGCACCCAGCGCAACACCGCAACCCCGTCCGCCATGCGCGCGAGCTGCCGCACCGCATGGAACGCCACCTGCGGATCGTCCGCGCACGCCTGCACGGACAGGTCGCCCCCGCTGCGCCCCTCCTGCAGCTGGTCCCCGTTGAACCGCGGCAGATCGACCAGCGCCTCCGGCCGCCGCGCCGCCAGCCCGTAACGGTCATGCCCGTCGCGCTCGAACAGCCCCGCCCCGAACCCGAACGTGACGCTCAGCCGCGCCGGCGCCAGCCCGAACGCCTCGCCGCTGTCCGTGGGCGGCTTCGCGGGATCGGGCTCGGCCGCCTGCGCCGCCTCGCCCCGCGCCATGCGCTCCGCGGCCACGGTCCAGCGCGCCAGCATCCCCGCCACGTCCGCCTGCCTCGTCGCCACCAGGTCGAACGCCGCGAAATACGTGTGGCTCTGCAGCGGCGTGAGGATGCCCGCCTGCCGCACGCCCCGGAACGGAACCGCCTCGTCGCGCCCCGGCCCCTGGCTCGCCGCCGTGATGCCCTTCGCCGCCGCCTCCGCGGGCGCGACCGGCGCGGCCCGCGCCACCCCGGCCAGCCCCGCAACCAGCCCGCCCGCCAGGAACCCCCGGCGCGACGCGAACGGACACCCGCTCACCGCGAAAACCCCGCGACCCGCACCGCCGCTACTTCCGCGCCTGCACGAGCGTGTTCATGTCGTCTTGCACGAAATAGAACCCCTCGCCGTCCAGCATCATCGCCATCCCGAACAGGTCTCCGCTGCCGGGCGGCTGCTGCGCCCGGTCCGTGTCGATCCAGCGCGCATACAGCTGGTGCCCGTCCGCCGGATCGACCTCGACGACCTGCCCGTTCAGCCCGTTGGCCACCAGCAGGTGACCGTTCGGCGCCGTCGCCAGCGCCAGCGGCCGCTTGATGAACCCGTCCTTCGTCACCTCGCGCCCCGTCCCCGCACTCGCCTTGCGCGTGCTCGCCTGCGGGATCGCCACCACGCGGTTCCCGATCGCGTCGGACACGAACAAGGTGTCGTCCGGCCCCATGGCAAGCCCGGTCGGCCCGATCACGAACACCGCCTTGTCCGCCTGCTCGCCGAACCCGTCCGCCACCACCGTCTGCCGCACCGCGACCGGCGGCTTCCCCTCCGGCACGTCCAGCTCGATGCGCAGCACGGTCGCCTTGTTCACCACGTCCTGCCCCGGCGCGCCCACCCCGAAGCCCGTCATGCTGACGAACAGCGTCGCGTGATCCCCGCGGTCCACGACCGCCATGTTCCCCCAGGGCCCGTTGATCTGCGGCCCCTTGATCACGCCCGCGAGCTGCCCCTGGTTGTCGAGCACCATCAGGCACCCGTCCTTCTTGGTCGCCGTCGTGCCGTCCTCGCTCGGCAGGCTGCCCACCACGCTCCACCCCGACTTCAGCACCGCGAACGCCGTCGTCAGCCCCACGCCCCCCGGGCACGACTCGAGATGGCGCGGCAGCGACGCGAACACCGACAGCTTCCTCGTCGCCGGCTCCCACGCCACGATCGTGGTCCCCAGCCCCTGCAGGTTGTTGCTGTCGTTGAAGTTCGTCACCAGCACGTCGCCCTCGTGCAGCTTCCCGCTCGTCACCGGCGAGACCACCACGGCATACGGGTTCTGGTCGCCGTTGTGCGGCACCGTGGACGTCAGCGTCGACTGGTGCCGGATATGCTCCAGGTAGCCGTCCCCCGACGCCTGGTCCGCACGCGCCGGCACGGCGCACAGCCCAACCCCGAGTGCCAGCAGCCCTCCCAAAACGTGCCGTGCCATGTCGTCCGTCTCCAGCCCCGGCCCCCGCGCGTGCCGTGTGAATGCGAGTGAGTTGCATCTACTCCCGCCCGCCGCCGCAATCAAGAACCGCTCGCAACACCACGGCGCGAGGCAGGCAGGCAAGGTCGAGGCTCCGCCTCGAGCTCCGCCAAAGGCTGCGCCCTTGGAACGCATCCCTTAGGACAAGGGATCAAAGGGTCCCCGGACCCTTTGCGGGTCCGGGCGGAGCTGCCAAAGGTTCCGACGATCCGCCTGGATCGTTGGAACGGCAGCGGCGGGAGAGCCCGGCCTTGCTCGCCTCCCCCACCCCGGAGTCCCCATGGTCCGATACCTGAACCCCCGCAGCGGCGAGACCTTCCCGCTCGACCCGCCCCTCTGGCGCGCCCCCGACGGCGGCCCCCTCCTCCTGACCGACATCGACCTCGCCCCCGGCGCCCTGCCCGCCCCCGGCCAGGACCTCGGCGCCGGCGTCTGGCGCTGGCGCGCCGCCCTGCCCCCCCTCGCCTCCCCCCCGATCACGCTCGGCGAAGGCGCTACCCCCCTCGTCGCGCACCGCATCGGCGACGCCCCCGTGTGGATCAAGGGCGAGTGGGCCAACCCCACCGGCTCCTTCAAGGACCGCGGCACGGCCGTGATGCTCTCGCTCCTGCGCGACGCCGGCATCCGCGAAATCCTGGAGGACAGCTCCGGCAACGGCGGCGCCTCGGTCGCCGCCTACGCCGCCGCCGGCGGGATGCGCGCCACCATCCTCGCCCCCGAGGGCACCAGCCCCGCCAAGACCCTCCAGGCCCGTGCCTACGGCGCCCGCGTCGAGCTGGTCCCCGGCGACCGCCAGGCCACCGCCGACGCCGCCCTCGCCCGCTCCGGCGAGACCTTCTACGCCAGCCACGCCTGGCACCCCTTCTTCCTGCACGGCACCAAAACCCTGGCCTACGAACTCGTGGAGCAGCTCGGCCGCGCCCCCGACCACGTCGTGATGCCCTGCGGCGGCGGCAGCATCGTCCTGGGCTGCGCGATCGCCTTCGCCGAGATGCGCCGCGCCGGCCTGATCGGAGCAACCCCCCGCCTCTGGGCCGCCCAGCCCGAGGCCTGCGCCCCCATCGCCCGCGCCGTCCTGCGCACCGGCGACGCCCCCCCGACCCGCCCGACCATCGCCGAGGGCACCGCCATCGCCCGCCCCGTCCGCGGCCCCGAGGTCGCCGCCGCCCTCATCGCCTCGCGCGGCGGCGCCGTGATGCTCGACGAGCCCGAGATCGCCGCCGCCACCCTGGCCCTGGCCCGCGCCGGCCTCTTCGTCGAGCCGACCTGCGCCCAGGCCACCGCCGCCCTGTCCCGCCTCCTGGCCCGGGGCGCGATCGCGCCGACGGAGTGCACCGTCGCCGTCCTGACCGGCACCGGCCTCAAGGCCGCCCCGCTCCTGGAACGCCTCCTCGCGGAACAGTAAGCAAGGCCAAAGGCTCCGCCTCTGGACTCTGGCCAAAGGCTGCGCCCTTGGAACGCGTCACTTAGTAAGGCCGGTCCAGGGGCGGCTCGCCCCTGGCGGGTCCGGGCAGAGCCCGGCCTTGCTTGCTACGCCGTCTTGTCGCCGCCCGCCCCGAGCGCCGCCTGCGCCGCAGCCAGCCGCGCGACCGGCACGCGGTACGGGCTGCACGAGACGTAGTCCAGCCCGACCGACTCGCAGAACGTGATCGACGCCGGGTCGCCGCCGTGCTCGCCGCAGATCCCCATCTTGAGGTCCGGCTTCGTCGCCCGCCCCTTCTCCGCCGCGAGCCGCACGAGCGCGCCCACGCCGTCGATGTCGATCGACACGAACGGGTCCTTGGGCAGGATGCCCGCCTCGACGTAGTGCGGCAGGAACTTGCCCGCGTCGTCGCGCGACAGCCCGAACACGGTCTGCGTCAGGTCGTTGGTCCCGAACGAGAAGAAGTCCGCGGCCTCCGCGATCCGGTCCGCCGTGAGCGCCGCACGCGGCAGCTCGATCATCGTCCCCACCAGGTACTCGATCGACGCCCCCGCCGCCTCGAACGCCGCCTTGGCCGCGCGATCGACCTGCGCCCGCGTGATGTCCAGCTCGCGCTTCGCCCCGATCAGCGGGATCATGATCTCCGGCACCACCGGCGAGCCGGTCTCGCGCCCGATCTCCAGCGCCGCCTCGAAGATCGCGCGCGCCTGCATCTCGTAGATCTCGGGATAGGTGATCCCCAGCCGGCACCCGCGATGCCCGAGCATCGGGTTCGCCTCGGACAGCTCCGCCGCCCGCCGGCGCACCGTCTCCACGTCCTGCCCGAGCCCCTCGGCGGCATCGGCCAGCTCCGAGTCGCTGTGCGGCAGGAACTCGTGCAGCGGCGGATCGAGGAGCCGGATCGTCACCGGCAGCCCCGCCATGATGCGGAACAGCTCGACGAAATCCTGCCGCTGGAACGGCAGCAGCTTGTCCAGCGCCGCCCGCCGCCCGCCCTCGTCGTCGGCCATGATCATCTGCCGCACGATGTTGATCCGCTCGGGCGCGAAGAACATGTGCTCGGTCCGGCACAGGCCGATGCCCTCCGCGCCGAACTTGCGCGCCGTCTCCGCGTCCAGCGGCGTCTCCGCGTTGGTGCGGACCTTGAGCCTGCGAACCCCGTCCGCCCACGCCATCAGCGTGGCGAAATCCTCGCTCAGGTCCGGCTCGATCATCGCGACCGACCCTGAGAACACCTCCCCCGTCGCCCCGTCCAGCGTGATCGTCTCCCCCGCCCGGATCGTGGCACCCCCCGAGGACAGCGTCTGCGCGTTGTAGTCCACGCGCACGCCGCCGGCGCCGGCCACGCACGGCCGCCCCATCCCGCGCGCGACCACCGCCGCGTGGCTGGTCATCCCGCCCCGCGTCGTCAGGATGCCGCGCGCCGCGTGCATGCCGTGAATGTCCTCCGGGCTGGTCTCGACGCGCACGAGCACGACGCTCTCGCCCTTGCCCGCGCGCATCTCCGCCTCGTCCGCGCTGAACACCACGGTGCCCGAAGCCGCCCCCGGGCTCGCCGGCAGCCCCTTGGAGAACAGCGTCCGCTTCGCCTTCGGGTCGAGCGTCGGGTGCAGCAGCTGGTCCAGCGCCTGCGGGTTGACGCGCCGCACCGCCTCCTCGCGCGTGATCAGCCCCTCGTTGGCCATCTCCACCGCGATGCGCAGGCTCGCCGCCACCGTCCGCTTCCCGCTGCGCGTCTGCAGCATGTACAGCGTGTTCTGCTGCACGGTGAACTCGATGTCCTGCATGTCGCTGTAGTGCCGCTCGAGCGTCTCGCGCACCCGTACCAGCTCGGCGTAGGCCTGCGGCAGCGCCGCCTCCATGCTGACCTCGCCAGGCTTCGAGCGCGCATCCGAAAGCGGCTGCGGCGTGCGGATGCCCGCGACCACGTCCTCGCCCTGCGCGTTCACCAGGAACTCGCCGTAGAAGATGTTCTCCCCCGTCGACGGATCGCGCGTGAAGCACACCCCCGTCGCGCAGTCGCTCCCCATGTTGCCGAACACCATGGCCTGCACGTTGACCGCCGTGCCCCAGTCCGCGGGGATGTCGTGCAGGCGCCGGTACGTGTTCGCCCGCGGGTTCATCCACGACCCGAACACCGCCCCGATCGCCCCCCAGAGCTGGTCGCGCGGATCCATCGGGAACGGCTTGCCCGTCTCCTGCCGGACCATGCCCTTGTACTCGTCGACCACCGCCTCCCACTGCGCCGGCGAGAGCGCGGTGTCCTCGACCACGTCCGCGTCGATCTTGGCGCTCTCGATGATCTCCTCGAACCGGTGGTGGTCCACGCCGAGCACGACCGAGCCGTACATCTGGATGAACCGCCGGTAGCTGTCCCACGCGAAGCGCGCGTCGCCCGACGAGGCCACGAGCCCTGCCACCGTGTCGTCGTTCAGCCCGAGGTTGAGCACGGTGTCCATCATGCCCGGCATCGACACCCGCGCGCCCGAGCGCACCGACACCAGCAGCGGCCGCGCCGGATCGCCGAACCTCAGCCCCACCGCCTCCTCGATCCGCCCGAGTGCCACCTGCAGCTGCGCGTCGAGATCGTCCGGATAGCGCCGGTCGTTGTTGTAGAATTCCGTGCACAGCGCCGTGGTGATGGTGAAGCCGGGCGGCACGGGCAGCCCGATGCTCGCCATCTCCGCGAGGTTGGCGCCCTTGCCGCCGAGCAGGTTGCGCATGTCCGCGCGCCCCTCGTTGTGCCCGGCGCCGAAGCTGTAAACCCACTGGGTCATGGTCAACTGGTCCTCATCAGGCTGTGCGCCGCGGACGGAGCCGCCGGCATGGACAGTGTAGCAGGCGCCGCGGGCGAGGCGGCCGGGATCAGCCCTCGATCGCGGAGAAATCCGCCACACGGTTCATCGTGTCGCGCAGCCAGGCCAGCAGCCGCAGGCGATTCTGCCGCAGCGAGGTGTCCGCATCGTTGACGGTCACCGCCGCGAAGAACGCGTCGAGCGGCGGCCGCAGCCCCCCCATCGCCGCCATCGCGTCCCCGTAGCGCTCCGCCCCGAGCGCCGCCGCGATCTCCGGCGCCGCCCGCTCCAGCGCCTCGTGCAGCGCCACCTCCTCGCCCTGCACCAGGCGCGCGGGATCGGGCGCGCCCCCGTGCGGCCCGTCCCGCTTGTCCTCGATGCGCAGGATGTTCGCCGCCCGCCGGTAGGCAGCGAGCAGGTCCGTGCCCCCCTCGCCGCCGAGCAGCCCCGCCACCGCCGCCGTGCGCGCCAGCACCCGCGTGACGTCGTCGTCGCGCCCCGCCCCCAGCACCGCCGACAGCACGTCGTGCCGCTCCCCCTCGGCGCGCAGCTGCACCCGCAGCCGCTCCAGCAGGAACCCCGTCACCTCGTCCACGAGAAGCGGCGTCCCCTCCGGCCCCGCCCCGCCCGACCACAGCGCGTTGGCCGCCCGCAGCACGATCCCCAGCTCAAGCCGCAGCCCGTTCTCCCGGATGATTCGGATCACCCCCAGCGCCGCGCGCCGCAGCGCGAACGGATCGCCCGACCCCCCCGGCCTCTCCCCGATCAGGAAGAACGCCACGAGCTGGTCGAGCTTGTCCGCCAGCGCCACCGCGACCGCCACCGGCTCGCGCGGCACCGCGTCCCCCGGTCCCTTCGGCAGGTAGTGGTCGCGCACCCCGTCCGCCACGCGCGGGTCCTCCCCGTCGTGGCGCGCGTAGTAGCCGCCCATCACCCCCTGCAGCTCCGGGAACTCCCCGACCATCCCCGTCGTGAGGTCCGCCTTGCACAGCAGCGCCGCCCGCTCCGCCCGCTTGCGCGCCACCAGTCGCACGCTCGCCGCCGCCTCCCCCGCGAGCGCGTCCGACACCGCCCCCGCCAGCGCCACGATCCGCGCCACCCGCGCCCCCTGGCTCCCGAGCCTGGCGTGGAACGTCACCCCGTCCAGCGCCGCGACCCGGTCCTCCAGCCGCACCCGCCGGTCCGCGTCCCAGAAGTGCCGTGCGTCCGAGAACCTGGCCCGCAGCACCCGCTCGTTGCCCGCGACGATCGCCGCCCCGCCGTCCGCCGCCACGATGTTGGCCGCGAACCCGAAGAACGGCGCCGCCCGCCCCTCCCCATCCCGCAGGGCGAAGTACCGCTGATTCACCCGCATCGAGACCTGCATCACCTCCGCCGGCAGGTCCATGAACTCCGCCCCGATCCGCCCGAGCAGCGCCACCGGCCACTCCACCAGCCCCGCCACCTCGTCGAGCAGCCCCGCCTCCTCCACGACGACCAGCCCCCGCGCGCTCGCCGCCTCCGCGACGCCTTGCGCCACGAGCCCGCGCCGCACCGCCGCGTCCGGCTCCACGAACCGCGCCCGCAGCGCTGCCAGCCACGCCTCAGCGCCGCCGACCTCGACCGCCCCCGGCGCCATGAACCGGTGCCCCTCGGTCAGCGCCCCGCTCTGCAGCCCGTGCCCGTCGTCCCCCTCCGACGCCAAATCGAACGGCACCACCGCGCCGTCGAGCAGGCACAGGATCCGCCGCAGCGGCCTGACCCACGCGAACGCGCTCCCCGCCCCCCAGCGCATCGACTTCGGCCAGGCGAACCGCCGCAGCAGCCCGGGCATCGCCGCCGCCACCATCTCCGCCGCCGACACCCCGGGCACCGCGCGCTCCAGCACCCAGAACCCGCCCTCCTCGCGCAGGTCCCCGCGCCCCGCGCCGTGCTTGCGCAGGAATCCCGCCAGCGCCTGCTCCGGCGCCGACGCCCGCGGCCCCCGCTCGACGCTGCTCTGCGCCTCCACCCCCGCCCGCACCGCCACGCGCAGCGCGATCCGCCGCGGCCCGTAAAACGTCGTCGCCCCCTCCGGCGACAGCGGCGCCAGCGCCTCGCCCACCAGGCGCGCCAGCTCGGCCGCGCCCCGCGCCTGCATCCGCGCCGGGATCTCCTCCCCGAACAGCTCGATCAGCAGCTCCGGCATCGCTCAGTCCCGCGTCAAAGAAAGAAAGGCCAGAGGCTCCGCCTCTGGACTCCGCCAAAGGCTGCGCCCTTGGAACGCATCCCTTAAGAAAGCCGGTCCAGGGGCGGCTCGCCCCTGGCGGGTCCGGGCAGAGCCCGGCCTTGCTTCCTTCCTCACGACTCAGCCCCCTCCGCCAGCCACGCCTCGCAGCACCGCTTCGCCAGCCCCCGCACCCGCGCGATGAAGCTCGCGCGCTCCGTGACGCTGATCACGCCGCGCGCGTCGAGCAGGTTGAACAGGTGCGACGCCTTGATGCACTGGTCGTACGCCGGCAGCGCCAGCCCGTGCCCGACCAGCGCCGCGCACTCCCGCTCCGCGTCGTCGAAGTGCCGCGACAGCATCGCCGTGTCCGCGTGCTCGAAGTTGTGCGCGCTGTACTCGCGCTCCGCCCGCAGGAACACGTCGCCGTAGGTCACGCCGGCGCCGTTGAAGTCGAGGTCGTAGACGCGCTCGACGTCCTGCACGTACATCGCGATGCGCTCCAGCCCGTACGTCATCTCGAAGCTGGGATGCACGACCGCGATGCCGCCGACCTGCTGGAAATAGGTGAACTGCCCCACCTCCATGCCGTCGCACCACACCTCCCAGCCCAGCCCCCAGGCGCCGAGCGTCGGGCTCTCCCAGTCGTCCTCCACGAACCGTATGTCGTGCACCAGCGGGTCGAGCCCGATGGCGGCATACGACGCGAGCAGCAGCTCCTGCGCCTCCGCCGGGCTCGGCTTCATGATCACCTGGTATTGGTAGTAGTGCTGGAGCCGGTTCGGGTTCTCGCCGTAGCGCCCGTCCGACGGCCGCCGGCACGGCTGCACGTACGCCGCCCGCCACGGCTTGGGCCCGAGCGAGCGCAGCGTCGTCGCCGGATGGAACGTCCCCGCCCCCATCTCGAGGTCGTACGGCTGCAGGATCACGCACCCCTGCGCCGCCCAGAACGCGTGCAGCCGCAGGATCAGCTCCTGGAAGCTCGGCGCCCGCGTCCCGCCGCCTGCCGGCGCCAGCGCCGCGCTCACGCCGCCTGCCCGCCGGACCATGCGGCGACGGAGGCAGCAAAGCCGCCCTGGGGGCGGGGCATGGGCCGGGCAGTCCGCATTGACAGGGTCTCCATCGCTCGCGCGTGATCGCGGCCGAACCCTAGTTGCGTGGGCCACACCACGGCAAGGAGAGCCCCCGTCATGACCTACCCGGAACTCATCGCCACCCCCGGCCCGACACCCCCCGCCCCTGCCACCTCCGCCCTCCCCGCCCACGACGCGGCCGCGGCCGCCGGCGCCGAGCGCCTCGTGCGCGCCTACTACGACGCCTTCAACCGCCACGACGCCGAGGCCTTCCTCGCGCTGCTCACCCCCGACGTCGCGCACGGCGTCAGCCAGGGCGGCTTCGAGCGCGGCCTCGACGCCTTCCGCGCCTTCGTCGCCCACATGGACCGCTGCTACCTCGAGCGCATCGAGGACCTCGTGGTGATGACCGAGCCCACCGGCACCCGCGCCGCCGCCGAGTTCGTCGTCCACGGCCGCTACATCGCCACCGACCCCGGCGTCCCCGCCGGCACCGTCCCGGCGCGCAACCAGCCCTACGTGCTCCCCGCCGGCGCCTTCTTCACGCTGGAAGGCGGCCGCGTCGCGCGCATCACCAACCACTACAACCTCGGCGACTGGGTCCGGCAGGTGAACGAGGCCTGAGCCGTGGACGACGCCGCCCTGCGCGACCTCCTGACCCGCACGAAGCACATCGCCCTGGTCGGCGCGTCCGCGAACCCCGCGCGCCCGTCGCACGGCGTGATGCGCTTCCTCCTCTCCCGCGGCTACGCCGTCACCCCGGTCAACCCCGGCCTCGCCGGCCAGACCCTCCTCGGCCAGTCCGTCGTCGCCAGCCTTGACGACGCCGGCCCGCTCGACATGGTCGACATCTTCCGCGCCTCCGACCAGGCCGGCGCGGCCGTGGACGACGCCATCCGCCTCGGCGCCCGCTCCGTCTGGCTCCAGCTCGGCGTCATCGACGCGGCCGCCATCCAGCGGGCCCGCGACGCCGGCCTGGACGCCGTGATGGACCGCTGCCCCGCCATCGAGTGGCCGCGCCTCATGGGGCAGTAGGCAAGCAAGGCCAGAGGCTCTGCCTCTGGACTCCGCCAAAGGCTCGCCTTTGGAATCCACTTGCCTAAGGGAGTGGTTTCCAAAGGCCCCCGGCCTTTGGCGGGTTCGGGCAGAGCCCGACCTTGCCTTCGCGGGAACTTGAACCGCCTGGCGCAGTTGGCATCGCGCAAGGGCCCCGAGTCCGGGCCGAACCTTATGGATCATCAGGCATGACCAACGAGGAACGCGACCTCATCAGCCGTTTCGTCGCCCGGGTCGGCGGCTCGCCGCAGCAGGGCTTCGGCACGCCGCCCTCGGGCAGCCAGCTCCCGGCGCTCCCCCCCGTGGACGCCGAGGCGGACCGCTTCATCAACGACCAGTTTGCCCAGCACCCCGAGGCGCGCTACCGCGTCACGCAGATGGCGTTCGTGCAGGAGGCCGCACTGGCCGAGGCACAGAACCGCATCCGCCGCCTGGAGTGGGAGCTCCAGCAGGCCCGCTCGCAGCAGCAGGACCCCGGCCAGGGCCAGCCGCAGCAGGGCGCCCCGCAGCAGTCGCGCGGCTTCTTCGGCAACCTGTTCGGCGGCGGCGGGCAGCCCCAGGGCCAGGGCCCCGGCGGCTATGGCGGCCAGCCCCAGGGCTACGGCCGCCCTGGCTACGGCCAGCAGCAGCAGTTCCAGGCCCCGCCGCAGCCGCAGTACCCACCGGGCTACCAGCCGGGCATGCTCCAGCAGCAGGCCGGCCGCGGCTCCGGCTTCCTCGGCTCCGCGCTGACCACGGCGGCGGGCGTCGCCGGCGGCATGGTGGCCGGCAACGCCCTGATGGGCCTGTTCTCCGGCCACGAGGGCGGCGGCTTCGGCGGCGGCGGCCACGAGACGGTCAACGAGACCATCAACAACTACGGCACCGACCCCAACGCGGGCGCGGCCGGCGGCGCCGACCCCTGGGCCGGCGCCGGCACGTCCGACCCCAACGCCGGCTACCCGCAGGACCAGGGCCCGATAGACCAGGGCAGCGGCTTCGACCAGGGCGGCGTCGACCCCGGCAGCTTCGACCAGGGCGGCGCGGACTCCGGCGGCGGCTGGGGCGACTTCGGCGGCGGCGGCGGGGGCGATGACCCCTTCAGCTGAGCCGCCCCGCCCGGGCCGGCACCCCCGCCGGCCCGGGACTCGCCTCGCCTCCGCGCCCGACGGGCCTTACCCGACGCGCAGCATCCTGTGCTGCTTGCGTCCTGCCGACAGCTTGGCCGCCCCGTCCCGCAGGTCCGCCGCCGTGACGAGGTACGCCTCGTCCGTCATCGCCACGTCGTTGAGCCGCGCCCCGCCCCCGCGCACCAGGCGCCGCGCCTCCCCGTTGCTCGCCGCCAGCCCCGACTCCACGAGCACCCGGAACAGCGGCACCCCCGCCTCCAGCTGCGCCGCCTCGACCCGGTGCTCCGGCAGGTCCGCCGCCTCGCCCGTCTCGAACGCCCGCCGCGCCACCTCTGCCGCCTCGCCCGCCGCCGCCTCGCCGTGCAGCAGCCGCGTCGCCTCGGTCGCGAGCACCTTCTTGGCCTCGTTCACCTCCGCCCCGCCCAGCGCCTCGAGACGCGCGATCTCGCCCAGCGCCACGTCGGTAAACAGCCGCAGGAACCGCCCGACGTCCCCGTCCTCGGTGTTGCGCCAGAACTGCCAGTACTCGTAGGCCGAGCGCCGGTCCGCGCGCAGCCACACCGCGCCGCTCGCCGTCTTGCCCATCTTCGCCCCCGACGCGGTGGCGATCAGCGGCGTGGTCAGCCCGAACACCTGCCGCTGGTCCGTGCGCCTGACCAGCTCCACGCCCGAGACGATGTTGCCCCACTGGTCCGACCCGCCGAGCTGCAACGTCACGTCATGTTTGCGGCTCAACTCCCTGAAATCGTAGCTTTGCAGGATCGAGTAGTTGAACTCCAGGAACGTCAGCCCCTGCTCGCGCTCCAGCCTGGTCCGCACGCTGTCGAACGACAGCATCCGGTTCACGCTGACATGCGTCCCCACCTCGCGCAGCAGCTCGATGTAGCCGAGACGGTCCAGCCACTCCGCGTTGTTCACCAGCAGCGCGTCGCCCACCGGCCCCGCGCCGCCTGAACCATCCTGCGAGGAAAACCCCACAAATGGTTCAAAACATTGCTTTATTCCGGCCATATTCACCGCGATCTGCGCATCGTCGAGCAGCCGCCTAGCCTCCTCCCGAAACGACGGGTCGCCGATGCGCGTCGTCCCCCCGCCCAGCACCACCACCGGCCGGTGCCCCGTGCGCTGCATCAGCCGCAGCAGCATGATCGGCAGCAGGTGACCGACATGCAGGCTGTCCGCCGTGCAGTCGAAGCCCGCATACCCGCTGACCCGCCCCGCCACGAGCGCCTCGTCGAGCGCCGCCTCGTCGGTGCACTGGAACACGAAGCCGCGGCTGCGGGCTTCCTGCAGGAATTCGCTTCTGGCCATGATGATCTCGGGTGCTGGTCGGGAGGCCCGCCGTGTCGCCGGCAGCGGGAAAGCCGCGCAGGATGCCCCACAACCCCGCCCCCGACAACGCCAGGGCCCGAAGGAGACCCCGCCATGCTGCGCGCCATCGGCCTGATGAGCGGCACCTCGCTGGACGGCGTCGACGCCGCCGTGATCGACACCGACGGCGAGCGCGTCGCCGGCCTCGGCCCCCGCCTGACCCTGCCCTACCCGCCCGCCCTGCGCACAACCCTGCGCACCCTGATCGACCGCGCCGCGAACGACGCCCTGCCCCCCGACGACCCCGACCTCCTCGCCGCCACCGAGGCCCTGACCCTGCGGCACGCCGAGGCCGTCGCCGCCCTGGCCACGCCCTGCGACCTCGTCGGCTTCCACGGCCAGACCATCCTGCACCGCCCCGAGCGCCGCCTGACCTGGCAGATCGGCGACGCCGCCCTCCTGGCCCGCGCCACTGCCACCTCCGTCGCCTGGGACTTCCGCAGCGCCGACGTCGCCGCCGGCGGCCAGGGCGCCCCCCTGGTTCCCCTGTTCCACGCCGCCCTGGCCCGCGACGAGCCCGGCCCGCTGGCCGTACTCAACCTCGGCGGCGTCGCCAACCTGACCTATCTTGGTCCCACGACGAGCAGCGAACGCGAGATCCTCGCCTGCGACACAGGCCCTGGCAACGCCGCCCTGGACGACTGGGCCCTGCGTCACACCGGCGTCCCCGTCGACCACGACGGCACCCTTGCCCGCTCTGGCATCGTGGACGAGGCCGCCCTCACCACCCTTCTGCGCCATGAGTTCTTCTCAAGAATGCCGCCCAAGTCCCTGGATCGACAGGATTTCGCCAATCCCCTGCGCGACCTCGACCTGTCCGCCGCCGACGGTGCCGCCACGCTGACCGCCTTCACCGCCCGCGCGGTCGCCGCCACCCTCCTGCCCGCCCGACCCTTGCGCTGGCTCGTCTGCGGCGGCGGCCGCCACAACCCCGCGCTGATGGCCGCGCTGCGCGACGCGCTGCACGGCCCGGTGGAGCCCGTCGAGGTGCTGGGATGGGACGGCGACGCGCTGGAGGCGCAGTGCTTCGGCTTCCTCGCCGCCCGCGTCCTGCGCGGGCTGCCGCTCAGCCTGCCCGGAACCACGGGCGTGCCGGAACCATGGCGCGGCGGAAGGATCGAAGACAGCAAGGCCGGGCTCTGCCCAAACCCGCAAAGGGCCGGGAGGCCCTTTGATCCCGTTACTTAAGTAAAGCCAGTCCAGGGCGGCTCGCCCTGGCGGAGTCCAGAGGCAGAGCCTCTGGCCTTCCTTCCCTGCTCAGTCCGCCGCGAACGCCATGGTGCGCCGCGCGACGACCTTGCTGACGTGGTCCTCGAGGTCCGACGCCACCTGGTCCGCGTGCTCGGCGAACACGTGGTCCGCGCCGACGGCGATGCGGTAGTCGACCTGCACGCCCTTCTGGGTGTTGAGCTTGTCGACGAGCTTGCGCACCGCCGGCTCCGGCACGAGCTCGTCGTTGTCGCCGTGCAGCATCAGCCCGCCGCACGGGCACGGCGCCAGGAACCCGAAGTCGTAGTGGTTGGCCGGCGGCGCCACGCTCACCCAGCCCGAGATCTCCGGCCGGCGCATCAGCAGCTGCATGCCGACGAACGCCCCGAACGAGTAGCCCGCGATCCACAGTCCGCCCGAGGAGGGATTGACCATCTGCATCCAGTCCAGCGCCGCGGCCGCGTCGCCGATCTCGCCGATGCCGCCGTCGTAGCGCCCCTGCGAACGGCCGACGCCGCGGAAGTTGAAGCGCATCACGGAGAAGCCGAGCTTCTGGAACGACTGGTACATCGTGTAGGTGATGCGGTTGTTCATGGTCCCGCCGTGCATCGGGTGCGGATGCAGCACGAGAGCCAGCGGCGCGCCGGACTCCTTGGAATGGTGGTAGCGACCCTCGAGCCGTCCATCGGGACCGGCGAACATCACCTCGGGCATGGATGCGTATTCCTTTTCCCGCGCCTGCGCCGCGCGGGGGTGTAAGACGATGGTCCGGAGCCGGCGGCGACGCCGTCCCGTGGCGTGCAAGACCGGCCCGGCGGCGCCGGCGGCCTGGCGAGCACCCTGCAGGGGGCGCATCGTGGATCGTGGCGAAATTGCGTCGCGCGGGAGCACACCGGACCGCGATCCGCCCAATATAGGCAGCGGACACAAGGGTGATACCGGATTCCCCCGCCAACTCCTACATTTTTGCGCACCTTCGCGTGTCGACCCTCTCCACGCGCAACCCTGACCGAGGAGCGCCCGTGCGGCACGCCCCGCCGACCACCTGCCTCGACGCCAACGCGAGCGAGCCGCTGCGCCCCGAGGCCCGCGCCGCGGTGCTGCGCGGCCTCGACCTGGACGGCAACCCCGCCTCGGTCCACGCCGCCGGCCGCGCCGCCCGCCGCGCCCTGGAGGACGCCCGCGCCACGATCGCCCACGCGTTCGGCGCCCGCCCCGACGGCGTCGTCTTCACCTCCGGCGGCACCGAGGCCGACGCCCTCGCCATCGCCGGCCTCGGCGCCGGCCGACGCGTGCTGGCCGGCGCCACGGAGCACGACGCCGTCCTCCAGGCCTGCCCAAGCGCCCCCCGCATCCCCGTGCACGCCGACGGCCGCCTCGACCTGGATGCGCTCGAAGCCCTGCTGCGCGACGGCCCGCCCGCCCTGGTCTGCGCGATGCTCGCCAACAACGAGACCGGCGTGCTCCACCCCGTCGAGGCCATCGCCGAAACCTGCCGCCGCCACGGCGCCCTGCTCCACGTCGACGCCGTGCAGGCCGCCGGCCGCCTCCCGCTGAACCTCGCCACCCTTGGCGCCGACAGCCTGGCCGTCTCCTCGCACAAGCTGGGCGGCCCCAAGGGCGCCGGCGCGCTCCTCCTCGCCCCCGGGATCGCCCCGCGCCCCCTGATCGCCGGCGGCGGCCAGGAGCGCGGCCGTCGCGGCGGCACGCCCGC
>JBPBQX010000219.1:0-18302 GCA_050955025.1 Janthinobacterium lividum | reverse complement strand
GGCGTATCGCGTCGGTCAGCTCCGCGTCAGGAGCCCCGACGCTGGTCTCGCACCCTTGCATTCGACCAGGGGTACTGTCCCGACCACCGCAAGGCAAGCAGGATGCGCGCCGGCTGCCCTGAACCGACGGCGTCAGGATGGACCGGCGGTCCCCTTCGGCTTGCAGAGTGCCACCGCAAGGGAGCCTCGAGTTCAAAGCGCGGCAGTGGGGGCGAAAGGATCGCACCCGACTCTGCCCAGGGCTGGCCGCGAGAACCCGCCTGTTCGGCAGAAGGATCAAAAGACCTCCAGCCCTTTGCGGGTCCGGGCAGAGCCCGGTTTTCGTGTGAGGCCTCCCCTGCCAGGAACAGGAACGCTCCCTCGTGCCTGGATGGCGAAGCCTTTGGCGGAACCACGGCACCCAGGTGGTTAATGGGCTGTCCCCATCACGCCGTTCACCCGGTTGCGCCCGTCGCTGTCGATAACCGGGGCGGGCGAGATGCCGTTGGTGGAGCCGACGCCGCCACTCCACAGCGTTGCCGTGACGTCGTTGCCGAAACACCCCTTGTCGAGGCGCACCGCGCAGTCGAACCCGCTCACCCCGACGCCGCTCACCAGGATGTTCGTGCACGGGTAGTAGCCGCCGTCGACCATGCCGCTTGTCAGATGGATGCAGTCCACGACCCCCGGCGCCACCGTTCCGCCCTGCACCCCCACGATCACCCCACTCGCGCAGCCGGCCAGGATGTAGCAGGCGCCGCCGTTCTGCCCGTTGAAGATCACGCAGGCGTCGGAGATGTTCACCCCGGAGAACGACTGCAGGTAGAGGATGAACTCGCTAATGTCGTTGTCGCCGCCGACCCACTTGAACAGCAGTCCGCAGATGCCGTTGAACGTGTTGGCACGGCTGGCGTCCCAGGCAGCGCCGCACTGGTCCTGCGCCCAGTGCTCGCAGATCGGGTCCTCGATGTAGCCCTGCTGGATCGCCGCCCGCCAGCAGTAGTGCGAGGTCACGTTGCGGCTGATCATCAGGATGACGCTGCCGGCATTAAGCGTGCACGCGCCTACCGTGGTCTTTCCCAGGCCGATGAAGTCGACGTTGTCGAACCGCACGTTGCCGAGGTTGCGCAGCCGCACCAGCTCGTAGGCGCCGATCGGCCCCGGACTGCAGTTGCCAGACAGGTCGTCGATCACGGCCCCGCACCCGACCCCGTTCGGGGCCACCACGCCGAAGCCGCCGCCGTCGATCTCGACGAAGCTCTGCATCAGCCCGGCGTAGTTGCCGAAGTTGAGGCCCATCACGCCGGTCTCGGCGCCGTTCTGGGGAAACATCTTGATCAGCGGGGCATTGTCGGTGCCGCTCATGGTGCAGCAGTGCCGCCCGGCACCGATGAGCTTGACGTTGCCGCCAGCCAGGATGACGTGCGGGCTGAAGATGTAGCCACCCGGATCGCATTCCACGACCCCGCCATAGGGGGCCGCGTAGTAGGCTGCGCAGAGCGCCAGCATGTCCATTGTCACGCTGTTCGTCAGTGTGTTCTCGGACATGGGCGTGTAGATGTTGAGCGTCTGGAGCGTGCCCAGCCCGCCCGCGGCCAGCGCCGTGCTCAGCGTGATCGTGGTGCTCGAGACCGCCGTGATCAGGCACAGCGGAGCAAGTCCCCTGGTCGCCCAGACCTGCTGCCCGACCTTCACCTTGGTCATGTCCGCCCCGACCGTCAGCACGGTGCCCGAGGGGATCGCCGTCCCGGCCGGCTGGTCGGTGATCCGGATCGTGGCGCCTTGCGTGGCCACCACCCTGGTGCCCGCCGCCAGATTCCCTCCAGTCACGACCATGTCGTCGAAATACGTGTATCCCGCGTTCGGCGCCGGCAGGTACCAATGCCCGTCCTGCCCCTGGTAGCCCGCGGAGCCCAGCGTCAGGGTGGCTGACAAATTGACCGTCGACCCGGACGCAATACCTGCAGGCAGCCGCACCCAGTAGTCGTCGCCCATGGTGAACGGCTGCGTCGCCGCGAACGCGTAGGGCTTGGCCCCCGCCGGGTTGGTCCACGCGGCGAGCTGCGCGCGCGTCGTGACGCCGAGCAGTCCCTGCGCCGTGGTGCCGTTCTGCTGGGCGCCGAACATCTTCAGCCGGAGCCGGTCGCTGTGGATCGCCTGCAGCGTCCGCTCCGGCCCGCCCGCGAAAGCGGACGCCGTGTTCGTCCGCACGGAGCCGTTGCCCAGCGTTCCCGGCGGCCCGGCCGGCGCCACGATGGTGACGATCGTGCCACCCGAGACGTTCGTCAGCGTGGTCGTCGATCCCGCGGTGCTCGACCCGGCGATGACACCAGCCGCCACCGCGCTCGACAGCGTTCCCACCGTGCTGCCCAGCGTCGACACCGAGCTGCCTGCCGACGCCGCGGCACTCGACGCCGCCGCCGCCAGGCTGCCCGCCGCCGATACCCCCGCGCTCAGTGTCCCCAGCTGCGCCGTGTGCGCCGCAACCGTGCTTCCCACCGAGGACACCGTTGCCGACAGCGTGCCGACCTGCCCGCTCAGCGGCGCCACCACGCTCGACAGCGTGCCCACCGTGCTGCCCAGCGTCGACACCGAGCTGCCGGCCGACGCCGCGGCACTCGCCGCCGCCGCCGCCAAGCTGTTCGCCGCCGACACGCCCGCGCTCAAAGTCCCCAGCTGCGTCGTCTGCGCCGCCACGGTGCTGCTCACGGCGGAGACGGTCGTCGACAGCGTGCCGACCTGCCCGCTCAGCGGCGCCACCACGCTCGACAGCGTGCCCACCGTGCTGCCCAGCGTCGACACCGAGCTGCCCGCCGACGCCGCGGCACTCGCCGCCGCCGCCGCCAGACTGCCCGCGGCCGACACGCCTGCGCTCAGCGTCCCCAGCTGCGTCGTCTGCGCCGCCACGGTGCTGCCCACCGAGGACACCGTCGCCGACAACGTGCCGATCTGCCCGCCCAGCGGCGCGACTGCGCTCGACAACATCCCCACCTGGCTGCCCAGCGTCGAGACCGAGCTGCCTGCCGAGGCAGCCACGTTAGACGCGGCCGCCGCCAGACTGCCCGCCGCCGACACCCCTGCACTCAGCGTCCCGATCTGCGCGGTCTGCCCTGCAACGGTGCTGCTCACGGTGGATACCGTTGTCGACAGCGTGCCGATCTGCCCCCCCAGAGGAGCCACTACGCCCGCAACCGTCCCTACCTGGCTGCCGAGCGCCGTCACCGTGACGGCCAGCGTTCCGGCTGCAGCCGTTGCCGACCCGGACGCGCTCTGGGCCGCCGCCGCCTGCGCTCCGACCGTTCCGAGCGTCGCGACAACGGCCGGGTCGGTCGCCGCCGAAATCGTGCCCGTCCCGTCGATGCTGACGTTCGTGCCGGCGGCGAACAGGCCGCGCAGCATCGGCAGCGGCATGCGCGACGGCGTGCCCGAGCTGTTCAGCACGATCTCGTCGCTCAGCGTCAGCACGCTGCGCTGCACGAATCCGGCATGGTCGGCCCCGTTCGCGCTCAATGCCCCGCTGTTGATCGCCACGCCGGTTCCCATGGGGACCGGCTCCGGGCCGCCTGGTCCCAGCGAGACACGGCCCAGCAGGGTGTTGGTTGCGGTGGTGATCACGGCCTGTGTCGCCGCGAGCAGTTCGCCCACCGAGACGGCCCGGGTCACGCCACCCTGGCTTACCGGAAGCTCGTCATCCGCGCTCGGCTGAACCGCCGCGGGCAGCTGCTGAATGGTCGGCATGATTGATCTCTCGAACAGATCGCGCGCCACGCCTGCGGGCAGCATGCGGCGGTTCGGCACGGATGGTTGCGTCAAACGCGGCGTAGTTCGGAGCGAATACGTCATTTATACTAACAACTTTGATAACGCATGGGGCTTGTTTGGGCAAGTGCCGCTGCCAAGCAGCCCGCAGCCCTGTTCCGTCCCGGTCCGGAAACACGCACAAGCAATCTTCCGCAATCAGGCGCAAACCACGCGAGATGCGTCGTATCCACCTCGGGGCAGATCAGGGATCCCGGCTGAGACCCTTCTCCGCGAGTGCTGCCAAGTAGTCCTGCCAGCGGCTGTGCTGCTCCAGCCCGATTTGATGCAGGTAATCCCAGGAGAAGATCCCGGTGTCATGCAGATCATCGAACAGCAGGCGGACGGCGTAATGACCGACAGGCTCGATCGCCATGATGCCCACATGGCGACGCCCGGGAACCGTGGTGCGCTGTGACGGCCCGTGTCCCTGAACCTCGGCACTCGGGCTCTCCACCCGCAGGTACTCGGCCGTGAAGACGAACCGGTTGCCGTCGTCGAATGACACATGCAACGCCCGGTCGGCCTTGACCAGACGGATCTCCAGAGGAACCGGCATGCCTAGACCAGAACCCTGGCTTCGTCAGGCAGCATGATCGGGATGCCGTCGCGCACGGGAAAGGCAAGACCCGCCGCGCGACTGACAAGCTCGCCGGCAACGTGATCGTACTCCAGCGCCGACCGGGTCACCGGACAGACCAGTATCTCGAGCAGACGGGGATCAATCCCATCCAGCTCGCCGCGTTCAGCTCCGTAGCTGGGCATCGCCATTCTCGTGTGCTCCCATCGTCAACAGGGCCAGCAACGCCTCGGCCCGATCTGCCGAGGTGGCCGCCTCGAGCAGCGCCTGCTTTTCCGCAGGCTCGAACGGGCACACCATCGCCAGCGTCACCACCAGCATCTCGTCCGGCATCTGTTCGATCGCGTCCCAGTTCGCCTCGAAGCCCCGTGTCTGGAAATACGCCCGCAGCGCGACCAAAAGCGCTTCGCGATGCGCGAGGATCTCCGTTCCAGCGCCCGCCGCCACATCAGCCGCGAATCGGCTGTACTCGGCGATCACTCGACGATAACCCCGATGCGACAACAGTTCGCGCACGACCTCGAACCGGATCACCCCGGTCAGTGTAACCAGATAGCGCCCGTCCTCGGTCTCGCTGAACGAGGAGATGCGTCCAAGGCACCCCACGCGATACAGGGCGGGATCCTCGTCCCCTCCGGAACGATCCTCCTGGATCATGCCGAATGAACGCCCGGAAGCCATCGCATCCTCGACCATGGCCACGTAGCGTGGCTCGAAGATGTGCAACGGCAGGCGCCCGCCAGGCAACAGCAGGGCACCATTCAACGGGAAGATTGCGAGCTGCTCAGGATAATCCCCGGGCGGGACGGTCATATCCATCGCTGGATCAACTGAACAGCAATGCTGACAGCTTGCGTCGTGCCGACAAGGTGGCGGGATCGTCGAACCCCCAAGCCTCGAAGAACTTCAGGAGTTGCCGCCTGCCGCCGTCCTCGTTCCACGCACGGTTGCGCCTGACGATCTCCAGCAGCGCCTCGCCTGCTTCCGCCTTCCGTCCCATCCCGTTCAGCGCCGTCGCGAGATCGTGCCGCGCGGCATGGTCATCAGGGTCGGCCTGCAGCCGTGCCTCGAACTCGCCGAGCTGAAGGGCGGCCGCACGGCCTTCCCTGACCAGAGCCAGGGCGCTGGCCGCGCCCACGATCTCGGCATGCCCTGAAATGGTTGGCGGCACCTGGGCGAGCGTCGCCTCCGCCTCCTCGTCCTGCCCGAGCGCCATCAGTGCCCGGATCAGCCCGCCCCAGCCCTCGGGGTTCCCGGGCTCCTCCTGGATCAACGCACTGAAACCGTCCGCAGCCAGTTCGGCCTGGCCATCCTCCATCGCCGCCCTGGCCTCGGCCAGGAGGTCGGCCGAGGGCATGCTGCCGCCTGCAAGCTTCAGCAGCACCTCCACGAAGCGCTTGATCTCGGACTCCGGCAAGGCGCCCTGGAACAGGTCGGCGATCTGTCCCTGCCAGAACGCCGCCACCGTGGGCACCGACTGCAGCGGCAGGCCGAGCTGGCTGAGCTGGGCGACAAGCGAGCGATTCTTGTCGATGTCGATCTTCACCAGCCTCACACGCCCGCCGGCCGCACGTGTCACACGCTCCAGCGCGGGGGTGAGCTGCTTGCACGGGCCGCACCAAGTTGCCCAGAAATCCACCAGAACGGGAACGGTGCGCGACGCCTCGATGACATCGGTCATGAAGCTCTGCTGGTCACCATCGATGATCACCACGTCGTGACCAGCCGTGTCCGGCAGGGTCGGCTCGGCCTTGGGCCCCTGCCCGATGATCAGGTCCATCATGTCTTCCTCGCAGCCGCCATGGTGCTGGCACCACAGCCGTTAGATGTTGTGGACAACCCAACGCGCAAGCACAACACGGTTTGTCGACCCATCCGGAGCACGCCCAATCCGCATCCGGCGAGGCGTCAAGTCACCTCGATGCCGCTCAACCCGGCCCCGAGCACCGCCAGAAGATCGGCGCGCGCCATGGCAACGCAGCCCTCCGTCGGCCCGAACCCGCTGCTGACCACGTGCAGGAAAATTGCCGAACCTCGCCCACGGATCACCGGAGCATCGTTCCAGCCGAGAACGCCCACGATGTCGTAGAGCCCGTCCTCCCGCCAAAGCCTCTCGTGACGCCCGCCAAACGGCAGCGTCACGGCCGTGTTGTAGTTGGCCTGCTCCGGGTCGTCGCACCATCCGTCGAACGGGGCGATACGCCCGCCTGGAACGCTGTCGGCCAATACGGGCAGTTCGCCAGCTGCAAACCGGTCGGCGCGGACCAGCACCCGCCGCAGCGTCAGGACGCCCAACGGCGTCACCCCATCGCCTTCCCGCTTGTCGGCACCCACGCCCCCGCGTCCCAGGGCGACACAAACCCTCGTTCTCCCAACTGTCAGGAAGGCCGTCCTATCCAGCCGCTCGACTATCCCGAGCATCCGCGACTCCCGATCACGCACACTGCCGCATCAGCCGGGAAGATGCCCGAACCGCTGCACCTTGGTCGCCAGATAGCCGTCATCGACACCATTGGCCGCGATCGCATGGCTCAGCCGCCCCGACACGGTAATCCCGCAGGCCTGCAGCGCCGCCACCTTGGCCGGGTTGTTGGTCAGCAGACGGATGCGCTGCACCCCGAGTGCCTCCAGCATCGTCGCCGCCGCCAGGAAGCTGCGCTCGTCCGCTCCCCAGCCCAGCGCTAAGTTGGCATCCAGCGTGTCCAGCCCCCGATCCTGCAACGCGTAGGCGCGCAGCTTGTTGACCAGCCCGATGCCGCGCCCCTCCTGGGCGAGGTAGAGCAGAACCCCGGCGCCTTCCGCCGCCATCCGCCGAATCGCTTGGCGAAGCTGCGACCCGCAGTCGCACCGCATGCTGCCCAGGAAGTCCCCGGTGAAGCACTCGGAGTGCAGCCGCACCAGTGGGTTATCCGAGGCCTCGGGCCGCCCGACCAGCAGAGCCAGATGCTCGATCCCGGCATCGGGCGAGCGGAACGCCACCAGCCGTGCGTCCGGCACATCCTCCAGCGGCACCTGCGCCTCGGCCACCCGCACCAACTGGGACGCGGACTGCATCGGGTAGTGCAGCACGTCGAATGCCGATACGCGGACCAGCCCCGCCTCCTCCGCATGCGCCGCTGCCATCGGTGCCACCACCACGGCCGGCAGCAGCCTCGCGAGCTTGGCCAGGAGCAGCCCGGCATCGGCCAACCTGGGCAACGCCACCTCAAACGGGGCATCCGCCACGAACTGCTCGACAGTGGGATCAGCGATGCCGCGTATCCTGGCAGGATCGAGCCCGCCATCCGGCAGCGCGAAGGCAAGCAGCGCGTCGTCACGCACCGGACGCCCGGAAATATCGGCCGCCCGGCGACCGGCGACCACGAGGCGACCCTCGCCCGAGGCCAGCTCGGCCAGCTCCCGCAAACCCGGCATGGAAGCGCCCTCGGCCGCCAGGACCAACATCGGACCATCCCCCTCCACGATCACCGGGACGCCGCGCCGCAGTTCGGCGATCGCGCGATGCACTTGGCGGAACGAGATGACAGGAGCTCCGGTCACCCCCGATTCTCCCTGACCTGCCGCAGCGACAAACGCCGGTTCGGCCAAGGACGGGAGCATGGGATCGATGGCATCGGTCATGAACGGCGCATCGTAAACTCGCTCAGCACGGGGGGCTGACTGCGTGATAAGGTCGGATGTCCTGGCCGGCAAACAAGCTGTCGTCTGCCGACGGGCACTGAACCGGCGCTGGCATGTTGCGTTCGGTTCCAGAATCCGGGCGGTTCGCCTGCCGGATTGCCGGTGTGTGCGAGCCGTCGAAGGCCTCAATCCACTTGTCTGCCTTGCGCCAGGGCATGATTACCCTCCGCGCAGACAGCCCTGCTGGAGGTGTTTTTGGAGAAAGACCTATGGTGGCCGAACGTCCTGTCCTGATTGTCGACGATGATCGCACTTTGCGCGAGGAACTCGTCAACCAGCTCCAGCAGGATGGCGAGTTCATGGCGTCGGAGGCTTCCAGTCTCGCGGAGGCCTCCGCCCTGGTCGCGGCACAGGGTGCACGTTTCGACGCCCTCATTCTCGACGTTGGCCTGCCGGACGGCGACGGTCGCGACCTGTGCGCCGACCTGCGCCGCCAGGGTCAGCGCATGCCCATCATCATGCTCACCGGCTCCGACAACGAGGCGGATGTGGTGCGCGGACTCGACTCCGGTGCCAACGACTACATCGCCAAACCGTTCAGGTTGAACGAATTGCTCGCCCGACTGCGGGCCCAGCTGCGCATCTTCGAGAACAGCGAGGATGCGGTGTTCACCATCGGTCCCTACACCTTCCGGCCGAGTGCTAAGCTGCTGCAGGAACCTCCCCGCAACCGCCGCATCCGCCTGACCGAGAAGGAGGCCGCGATCCTGAAGTTCCTCTACCGCGCCGGCACCAAGCCGGTGCCACGGCAGATCCTGCTCAACGAGGTCTGGGGCTACAATGCGGCAGTGACGACGCATACGCTCGAGACCCATATCTACCGTCTCCGGCAGAAGATTGAGCCCGACCCGTCGAACGCGCGGCTCCTCGTGACCGAAGGCGGTGGCTACCGGCTTGATCCTCTCGGCCTGCCTGCGCCTGTCTGAGAAACTCGGTGCTACGACAGGGTATGGTCCGTCGGCTAGCGGCTCATGAGCACCGCCAACGTGGCATGTTCCAGGACATGCCGCGTGACGCCACCCAGCACCAGCTGCCGCAATCGGGAATGCGAGTAGGCTCCCATGCAGAGCAGGTCGGCCCCAAAATCCGCTGCGGCCGCGAGCATGCCCGCACCTACTTCGCGGTTCACCGGCCGGAACGTCGCCAGTTCGGCACGCACGCCATGCATGGCCAAGTAGTCGATCACGCCAGCAGCGACCGGTCCTCGGCGTTGGTACTCTTCCGCATGCAGTACCTGCACCGCCTGCACTCCGGCGAACCAGGGCTGCAGGCCCATGACCGCGGCCGACGCCTCCGCCGTACCGTTCCAGGCGACGCACACCCGAGTACCTAGGGCAGGCGGGCAGGTTCTGGGTGCCACCAGCACCGGCCGGCCGCTGTCGAACAGCACGGCATGCAGCGCATCGGAGGATGCGACGTCGGCCGTCGACGGGTGCGGCACTACCGTAAGGTCGGCGAGGCGGGCCAGCCGCGCCACCATGTCCTCCTCGCGCCCCACCGAGACGGAGAATGCCGCGGTCGCCTGACCCGTGCCGCCCGCAGCTGCCACCCCATGCTTCGCGACAACCCGCTCGAACATGGCCCTGACCGCCTCGGAGCGCCTGGCACCTTCCCGGTCAGTGGCCGCCATCATCTCCTCGATCATCGCCCCGGACAGCCCCTCGCCGGCAAGCGGCGCGACATCACGGCTGTCGGCGCGAACATGCACCCCGGCCACATGGGCTCCGAACCGCCCGGCGGCGATCAGCGCGGTCACGAGCGCGGTCTCGTCTGCCACGGCGCCACCCAGGGGTACGACTATCTTGCGTATCGTCATGGCTTGCCTCGGGCCGGTACGATGTCGGGGAAATGCAGGCACGAAGGTTACGGGTACAGCCTGCCCTGCGCCCAGCCCATCTCTCCCCGGGTATAGACCAGCCGGTCGTGCAGCCGGAACGGCATGTCCTGCCAGAATTCCATGAGCCGCGGCAGCACGCGGAACCCGGACCAGTGCGGCGGCCGCTCGATCATCTCGCCCGGGAAACGCCGCTCCGCCTCGGCCACCCTGCGCTCCAGCTCCGCCCGATCCGCGAGCGGGCGCGACTGCGTCGAGGCCCACGCCCCTAGGCGTGACACCCTGGCACGCGACGCGAAATACGCATCGGCCTCCACCTCGGTCACGTCCTCCACCTCGCCCTCGACCCGAACCTGTCGCCGGAGCGTCTTCCAGTGGAACAGCAATGCCGCGTGTGGGTTGGCGCGCAGCTCCTCGCCCTTGCGGCCATCCTTGTTGGTGTAGAACACGAAGCCGCGTGGATCGACGCCTTTGAGCAGCACGATCCTGGCCGACGGCCTGCCGTCCGGAGTGCTGGTGGCCACGGTCATCGCGTTGGGATCGTTGATCTCCAGGTGCGAAGCCTCCTCGAGCCAGGCCTCGAACAGCGCAATCGGATCTTCCGCCATGATGTCGATGTCCACTCCTTATTCATGTCTGCCTCCGGGACGCCGCGGCAGAAGACCCGTCCAATTCGCACGACGCATCCCTTGCACCATCCCGGGCGCGTCGGACCTCTCCCGTGCCGAATTTCATCCGGAAATCCGCAAGCCGGCCCCACCCTGCCCGGGCCGGGCGCGCAAGCTTGCCTGCACGCTCCCCGTGTGTCACCACCGACGGCCTGCCGATGCAGCTGGAGGATGCCCATGCCGGACGCCGAGCGGAGCCTTCCTCCAAGGGGCACGCTCATGCAGGGCCGCCGCGGCCTGGTCATGGGCGTCGCGAATGACCGTTCGATCGCCTGGGGCATCGCCGCCGCCTGCGCGGCCCAGGGTGCCGACCTCGCCTTCAGCTACCAGGGCGAGGCTCTTGAGAAACGTGTCCGGCCGCTGGCGGCCAGCGTCGGCTCGTCGATCGTGCTGCCGTGCGACGTCGGCGATGACGCCGCGATCGAAGCCCTGTTCTCCAGCTTGGCCGAGACCTGGGGCGAGATCGATTTCGTTGTCCATGCAATCGGGTGGGCCGACAAGAACTACCTGCGCGGCCGCTACTGCGACACCCCGCGCGCGGCCTTCCTGCAGGCGCTCGACATCTCCTGCTACTCCTTCACCGCAGTGTGCCGGCACGCCAGCGCGATGATGCGGCCGGGCGGCTCGCTGCTCACCCTGTCGTACCTCGGCGCCGAGAGGGTGATGCCCCACTACAACGTCATGGGTGTGGCCAAGGCCGCCCTGGAGGCCTCGGTGCGCTACCTCGCCGCCGATCTGGGCCCCGCCGGCATCCGGGTGAACGCCATCAGCGCCGGGCCGATCAAGACGCTGGCCGCCAGCGGCATCGGTGACTTCCGTTACATCCTGCGCTGGAACCAGCTCAACGCCCCCCTAGAGCGCAACACCAACATCGAGGAAGTGGGCGGCGCCGGCCTCTACCTGCTCTCCACCCTGTCCGGCGGTGTCACAGGCGAGGTGCACCACGTCGACGCCGGCTACCATGTCGTGGGCATGAAGAATCCCAATGCGCCGGACATTGCCGTGGTCACGGACTGAACCCGCGCATGGTCCGATGACCGTCTGTTCCGGACCTTTCGCCTGATGTCGCACAACAGCTTCGGCCACCTGTTCCGCGTGACCACCTGGGGCGAAAGTCACGGCTCGGCCATCGGCTGCGTCGTCGACGGCTGCCCGCCTCGCCTGCCGCTCTCGGAAGCCGACATCCAGCCCTGGCTCGACCGTCGCCGCCCCGGCCAGTCGCGCTTCACCACACAGCGTCAGGAAGCCGACCAGGTCCGCATCCTGTCCGGCGTGTTCGAGGGCCTGACTACGGGCACCCCCATCTCTCTAATGATCGACAACACCGACCAGCGCTCGCGCGACTACGGCGACATCGCAGAGCGCTTCCGTCCCGGCCACGCCGACCTGACGTACGAGCTGAAGTACGGCATACGCGACCCTCGCGGCGGCGGGCGTTCCTCCGCGCGCGAGACGGCGTGCCGGGTCGCGGCCGGCGCCATCGCCCGCCTTATCCTGGGCAGCGCCGTGCAGGTCCGCGGCGCCCTGGTCCAGCTCGGAGCCGACAGCATCGACCAGGATCGCTGGGACTGGGCGGAGGTCGACCGCAACCCGTTCTTCTGCCCGGACCCCGTTGCCGCTGAGCGCTGGGCCGGACAGCTTGAGGCGGTCCGGAAGGCCGGCTCATCGGTGGGCGCGGTGATCGGGCTGGCAGCCGACGGCGTGCCGCCCGGACTGGGCGCGCCCATCTACGGCAAGCTCGACGCCGACCTGGCGGGCGCGCTGATGTCGATCAACGCGGTGAAGGGTGTGGAGATCGGCGACGGGTTCGCCGCCGCCAGCCTCAGCGGCGAGGACAATGCCGACGAGATGTCGATCCGCGACGGCGCCCTGCAGTTCGGCTCCAACCACGCCGGCGGCATCCTGGGTGGCATCTCCACCGGCCAGGCCGTCACCGCCCGGTTCGCGGTCAAGCCCACCAGCTCCATCCTGACGCCGCGCCGCTCCGTGACACGCGATGGCCGCGAGGTCGAGGTCGCCACTCGCGGCCGTCACGATCCCTGCGTCGGTCTTCGCGCCGTGCCGGTGGGCGAGGCCATGCTGGCCTGCGTGCTTGCCGACCACCTGCTCCGCAACCGCGCGCAAAACCCATCTCGCGACGCATCCGCTTCCACGCCAGGAAATGCGGTTATCACGCCGGTGTGATGAGTGATTCGCCTCGAATCCCTACATTGATGAGGAAATGTCCAGCGCAACCGCACGGCTTCCTCTCTCGACGCTCAACGCCTTTGTCGCGCTGGTCGGCGGAGAACGCTGGAAAGCGCGCTTGGCAAGCCTGGGTGGTCCTCCGTCGACCGGCTGGTCCGGCCGAGCGCTCCTGCAGCGGCACGCCATCGAGCTGATGATCGAGCGCCTGCGCCGATGCAGGGACGCCGTGCCGACCACCGCGGAGCGAGGGATTGCGGCCCTGGTAGCGGATACCGTGATGCTTTCGCGTCGCGTCCCTGCCGAGGCTCGCCAGCGCCTTGCGGACACCCTGGCTGGCGCCATGCAGGACGGCCAGACCCTGGTGCCGTTCTTCCATGTCATGCGGACCGCCGCTCTCCAGCGTGCCCGCGGCTTCCAGGTCGGGTTTCCCGGCATCGAGCATGGCGAGGTGTTCGACCTTCTGATCGCGCGCGACGGCGTGGAAGCGGAGATCGCCTGTGACGTCATGTCCGCCGAGGAAGGGCGGGACGTGCATCGCGGTGCCTGGTGCCGGCTTTGCGATCGCGTCGACCCGGAGCTGCAGACCTGGCTGGCCGCCCACCCGGGCCGCTACCTGCTCAAGATGACCTTGCCCCAGGGTCTCAGGAGCGACCGAAGCCCGGACGACACCAGCCTCGCCTCTCTGCACCAGCGCATCAGCACCCTGCTGTCAGAGCATCGTCGCGCCGACCACGACGAGGCCGCCGTGCTCCGTCTCGACCCCCTGCTTCTGGCCGCGGCCCAGGCAGAAGAGCGTGGTCTCGCTTCGCATCTCCGTCAGGAGTTCGGTCCCGAGGCCCACCTGTCGGTGACGTCCGCCGGCAACGCGGTGTTCGTGATGGCCGCCCGTGCCGGCCGCGAGAACGAGATTGCCGTCGCCCTGCGGCGTCGCATGGCGGCCGTCGCTCCGGCCCGTCTGACCGGCACCCGCCCGGGCATCCTCGCCATGTTCATCGAGGACACCGACCGCAAGGAATGGCGCCTTCTGCGCGAACGCCTAGACCTGGAAGGCGAGGCCCGCCAGTTTCTCACCAACCGCGAGGCTCGCCCGGTGGTGGCCGTCACCTGCAGTTCCCGCGTCGAGCTGTTCGGCATCGGCCAGCCTGACGGGGCTTCCGATGGGGAACTGCGCTTCCGCAACCCCGCTCACCCCGCTGCGAAGCTGGCCGCCCTGGCTGCGGCGGTCCAGTCCTCCAACTAGGCCTGCCTGCGAGTTCGATGGCGCGGCCAAGGATCAGGTTTCCACCCTCGTCAGGACAGGCATTCCCGTCAACTCCTCGCGCCCGGCGCAGGGACCACGGCAGCAAACCGTGAGTACCAGAACCTACGTGTGGTCGCTGACCCGGCGTTTTCGTCAGACCCGCGGCAGGTGAGCGGCTCGGCTCCGTCCGCACTGCGCCTTCTGCTGCCGTTTTTGCGACGCTACACTTGGCAGGGTCTTGCCGCTGCCCTCTGCCTGCTCGTCGCGTCCAGCCTCGTGCTGCTGCTGGGTCAGGCCGTACGTCGCCTGGTTGATGGCGGTCTCGCGACCGGCAGCCAGGCCCGGCTCGACGCCACGGCGCTCGGCGTGGCCGGGGTGATCGCGGCGCTGGCAGCTGCCACCTCCTGCCGCTTCGCTCTCGTCACCTGGCTGGGCGAGCGCGTCGGCGCCGACCTGCGTCGTGCCGTGTTCGACCACGTCACCACGCTCTCTCCCGCCTGGTTCGAGACGGCGCGCACCGGCGACGTGCTGTCGCGCCTCGTCGCCGACACCGCGGTGCTGCAGGCGCTGGCCGGCTCGGCCCTCAGCCAGTGGCTGCGCAGCGCCGTGCTGCTGGCCGGGGCCTTCGCGATGCTGGTCGCCACCAGCCCGGCACTGTCCCTGGTTGTCGTGGCCGTCGTGCCGTTCGTGGTGGTGCCCCTGGTGGTGTTCTCCCGGCGCGAACGGGCGCTGTCGCGCGTGGCGCAGGAACGCGTCGCCGACCTTGCGGCGCTGGCGGAGGAGACGGTGTCCGCGCTGCGCACCGTGCAGGCCTTCACCCACGAGCCGCAGGCCCGCGCGCGGTTCGAGCGCGCCACCGAGAGTGCGGTGGCGGCAGCGCGCGCACGCATCCGCTCGCGCGCCCTGGTGATCGCGGGTGTCATCCTGCTCGGCTTCGGGGCGATCACCCTGTCGCTCTGGGTCGGCGGGCGCGAGGTGCTCGCGGGCAGGATGACGGCGGGCGCGCTCTCGGCGTTCGTGTTCTACGCGGTGATCGTCGCGACCTCCGGCGCCGGTCTAAGCGAGCTGTGGGGCGAGATGCAGCGCGCGGCCGGCGCTGCGGACCGCCTTGCCGAGCTGCTGTCGGTGCGACCCACGATCACCGTGCCGGCCTTGCCACGCGCACTGCCAACCCCGCCCGAGGGCCGGCTTGCCTTCGAGGCGGTGGAGTTCGCCTACCCCGCACGGCCCGGACAGCCGGCGCTGCGCGACTTCACGCTCGCGGTGGCGCCCGGCGAGACGGTGGCCCTGGTCGGCCCGTCCGGCGCGGGGAAAACCACGGTGTTCCAGCTCCTGCTGCGCTTCCACGACCCCTTGTCCGGCACGGTGCGACTGGACGGCATCGACCTGCGCGACGCGGAGCCATCGGCGGTGCGCACGCGCCTTGGACTGGTGGCGCAGGAGCCGGTGGTGTTCGGCGCCGACGTCTGGACCAACCTGCGCCTCGGCCGCCCCGATGCCACCGACGCCGAGGTGCGCGACGCTGCCGGGGCGGCCTCGTGCGGTTTCCTGGACGCGCTGCCGCAAGGCTACGACACCTTCCTGGGTGAGCGCGGCGTGCGCCTGTCGGGCGGACAGCGGCAGCGTCTGGCCATCGCGCGCGCCATCCTGCGCGACGCCCCGATCCTGCTGCTGGACGAGGCCACCAGCGCGCTCGACGCGGAGAGCGAGGCTACCGTGCAGCGCGCCCTAGCCAGGCTCGCCTCGCGCACTACGCTGGTGATTGCCCACCGGCTCGCGACGGTGCGCAGGGCGGATCGCATCGTGGTGATGGAGGCCGGGCGCATCGTGGCCACCGGAACCCACGACACGCTGGTGCGCCAGGGCGGCCTCTACGCCCGCCTCGCCGCCCTGCAGTTCGACGCGTCGCTGCCCTGAACCTCTGCCCCGTCACGCTGCAGGTCACCACCGGCTCTCCTGCCGGCGGCTCGCCGCCGGTGCTCAGCCGACCACGTAATCCTTCTGCTTGCGCAGCTTCGCGATGGTGGCGTCGTCGAGGTTGAGGTGCTGCTTGATCAGCTCGACAGGCGTGAGCGCCATCCACTGGTTCAGCGACACGTCGGCGTAGCGGTCGGAGCGGAACATCTCCAGGAAGCGCAGCGTCGTGGTGCCGGTATTCTCGATGAAATGACCCATGGAGCGCGGCACGTAGCCCACATCGCCTGCCTGGTAGTCGAAGGTGCGGGCCCGCGACTCCGCGCCGAACACAGTCATGCGGCCCTGCCCTTCGATGTAGTACTGCCACTCATCGGCATTGGGGTGCCAGTGCATCTCGCGCATCGCCCCCGGGTTCACCTCGACCAGCGCCGCCGCAATGGTCTTCGACGCCTTGAAGTTGCGGCTGTCGACGATGCGCACGGTACCGCCGCTGGCCTGGGTGGGCGCCTGCGCCAGCAATCGGTAGGTGAACGGGTCGGGCAGTTCGCCCTGCGGGTCGGGCACGGCGCTCGCCGCGATCGGTCCGGGTACGGGCTCCTCGAAAATGTACAGCTCCTTCGGCGGGATCCGCGCGAAGGCGGCTTCGGCCACGCCGAAGTTCTTCGCGAGCACCTCCTTCGGCGTGTGCGCGAACCAGTCCGTGATGAGGAAGGTGCTGTCCTCGGAAAACGAGCCGTCGTCGAACACCAGCAGGAACTCGCACCCGTCCTGCAGCGCCTGGATCGAGTGCGGCAGGCCGGACGGGAAGTACCAGAGGTCACCCTCGCCGATGTCGGCAATGGTGCTGCGGCCGTCCGTGTCGATCGCGGTGATGCGGGCACTGCCCTTGAGCATGATCTGCCACTCGGCTTCCTTGTGCCAGTGCATCTCGCGGATCGCGCCCGGCTTGAGGCGCATGTCCACCCCTGCCATCGACTTCGACACCGGAAGCTCGCGCACCGTGGTCTGACGCGCCCAGCCACCCTTCTCGAGGCGCATGTGGCTGTCCGCGAACGACCACTTCAGGTTCGGGCTGTCGCCGTGATCGGTGGCGGGCGGGTGCTGGAGATCGGGGTTCTCGGCAGCCACGGGAAGGTTGAGCGGGCCCAGCACGGTGGCGCCCTCGTCGCCGCGGATCGGCTGCGCGATGCCCGTTCCTTCCGTCTGGGCCAGTGCGGCATTGCTGCCGAGGGCAAGCCCGCCTGCGGTGGCGGCGAGGACGGCACGGCGCGAGATCGGGTCCATGGCAGGCGGACTCCTGGAATGTGTCATGACGGAAGGGCCCGCGAGTTCCGCGCGCACCGCGATACGCGACAGAAGGACCCCGGATGGCGGCCACATGCACCACTCCGCGACATGCAAGGCAAACCGTACGAGGGCATGGCCGCGTCACAAACCGGGGAGATGCCCTGCCAACCGGCACGTGGCAGGCCGTCGCACAGGATGCGCGACCTAGCGCGGCTTCTCCGCCGCGAGCAGGAACTCGACGTTGCCTTCAGGTCCGCGGATCGGACTCTCCGTCACGCCCAGCACGGTCCAACCCGGCCCCGAACCCAGCCAGGACACGACCTGCTCGCACACCGCCCGGTGCACCTCCAGATCACGCACCACACCCTTGGCCCCGACCTGACCTGGTCCTGCCTCGAACTGCGGCTTGACCAGCATCACGGCCCAGCTTCCCGGCCGGCAGAGCTGCAGCGGCAACGGCAGCAGCGTGCGCAGCCCGATGAAGCTCGCGTCGCACACCAGCGCGTCCACCTCCTCGCCCAGCATGTCCCTGGTCAGGTGCCGCGCGTTCGTCTTCTCGTGCACGACCACCCTGGGATCCTGGCGCAGCGACCACGCGAGCTGGCCATGCCCGACGTCGACCGCGTGCACCCGCGCTGCCCCGTGATGCAGCAGCACGTCGGTGAACCCGCCCGTCGACGCGCCGACGTCCAGGCAGACCCGGCCCGCAGGGGAAAGCCCGAACTCCGCCAACGCATGGTCGAGCTTCAGGCCGCCCCGCGACACCCAGGGATGATCCTGCCCCCTCACATGGAGTGGCGCGTCCTCGCGGAGGAAGTCGCCGGCCTTCTCGACCCGTGCCTCGCCGCTGAACACCTTGCCTGCCAGGATGAGCGCCTGGCCGCGGGCCCGGCTTTCCACCAGTCCGCGGTCGAGCAGCATCTGGTCCGCCCGTCGCCGTGCCATCGGGCTGCCTCCTCAGGCGCGTGCGGCGCTTTCCAGCTCGCCCGGATGGGTGTCGCCACGGCCCAGGGCTGTCATGACGGTTGCGACGATGTCCTTGTGGCCGAGGCGTGCGTCGGAGATCTGTGCGGGGTGTGCGTTGTGCTCGACGAGGCGGTCGGGCAGGGTCATGGGGCGGAACTTGAGGCC
>JBPBQX010000218.1:0-20067 GCA_050955025.1 Janthinobacterium lividum | reverse complement strand
GCGGCGCTGATGAAGCTGCGCGGGATGCACATCCCCTCGACGCGGTTCTGGAACGAGTGGGGCTTCGTGGACCCCGACACGGGGTCCGCCGAAGGCCACTGGTGAGTGATCGATGCGCCTGGTCCGTGGGGGACTGGCCCATTCGTGCTCACCGAGGGCTACTCGAGGATCGACCGGCGGACCGACACGGTCACGCTGGAGCCGAACCGCGCCTACTGGAACCCTGACCGCATCCCGCAGGCCAGGATCGTCTACGACAACGTCACCTCCAAGGCGGACGCGCTGCGCTCCGTGGCGGCCGGCGACGGGCGCGTCGACGTGGTCATGGACCTCGGCCCGGCGGAGGCGCGCTCCTTCGACGGCGGCGCGAACGGCGCGCTGCAGTCCAGGGCCGCCAAGACCGTGCTGGTCGGCGTGTTCAACGAGGGCCCCGACTCCTCGCCCTGGCGGGACCCGGCGACGCGCCGCGCCCTGAACGGGGCCGTGGACCGCCAGGCGGTCGTCGACGCGCTGGACGGGCACGCCTCCGTGCTCCCCGCGCTGATCCAGCCCGGCCGCTACGGCGCGGCCCCCGGGCTGGAGCCGCACGCGCACGACCCGGCGGCGGCGGCCCTGCTGCGCGAGCGGCTCGGCGGGCGCGACCTCGTGCTGCTGTCGTCCGAGGACTGGCGGCCGGTGGCGGAAACGCTGGCGGCCGGGCTGACGGCTGCGGGCGTCGGCGTGCGCGTGGTGTTCGGCGAGGAGCCGGCCGAGTGGGACGTGCGCCTGACCTGGCACTTCGACTGGTCGCCGCAGTTCCCGGTGGGCGTCGTGCACCGGGAGTTCTTCGGCGAGAACGGCGCCTTCCGCACCGGCCCGGCCGACGCGGGCTTCGACGCCCTCTACGCCCGTCTGCTGCGCACGCCGCACCAGCCGGCGCAGGAGGCGGTGGTCCGGGAGGTCGAGCGCTACGTGCACGATCAGGCCAAGGCGCTGTTCCTGGTCTCGCCGCACACGCTGTTCGCGGTGAGCGGGCGCGTGGAGTTCGTCGCCTACGACACCTGCATGTCGGAGCTGGCCGAAACCAGGGTCCGCTAGGCAGGGGGCGGGGGCCCCGCCGCGGCCCCCGCCCCGCCGGCCCTGGCCGCGCGGCCGGGACCCGGACTACGCTCGGGCCCCGCCGCACGGGCGCCCGCCCCGCGGCGGACACGGGGGAGCGCCCCGGCCTCCTTCCCGCACGCCAGGCCCCATGATCGTCGTCACCGCCGGCCACATCGACCACGGCAAGACGGCGCTGGTGCGCGCGCTGACCGGCACGGACACGGACCGGCTGCCGGAGGAACGGGCGCGCGGCATCACCATCGACCTCGGCTTCGCGTTCCTGGACGCGGGCGACGCCGGGCGCATCGCCTTCGTGGACGTGCCGGGGCACGAGAAGCTGGTGCGCACCATGCTGGCCGGGGCCACGGGCGGGTCGTTCGCGCTGCTGGTCGTGGCGGCCGACGAGGGGCCGCGGCCGCAGACGCTGGAGCACCTGGCGCTGCTCGACCTGCTGGAGCTGCGCCAGGGCGCGGTGGCGCTCACCAAGACCGACCGCACGGACGCCGCCCGCGTCGCCGGGACGGCCGAGGCGGTGCGCGCGATGCTGGCCGCGACGACGCTGGCGGCGGCCCCGGTGCTGCCGTGCTCGGCGCTGACCGGCGAGGGTATCGCGGCGCTCGCCGCGCACCTGGCCGGGGCCGCGCGGGCCGGGGCCACGCGGGACGGGGCGACGCGGTCCGGGGCGGGCGAGGGGTTCCGGCTCGCGGTGGACCGGGCGTTCACGCTGGCGGGCGTCGGGCTGGTGGCGACGGGCACGGTGCACGCGGGCGTCGTGCGCCCGGGCGACCGCGTGGTGGTCTCCCCCGCCGGCACCGAGGCGCGCGTGCGCGCCGTGCACGCCGACGGCCTGGCGGCGGGCGAGGCGCGCGCGGGCCAGCGCTGCGCCGTGAACCTCAGCGGACCGCGCCTGTCCCGCGACGCGCTGGGCCGCGGCAGCTGGGTGCTCGACCCCGCGCTGCACGCGCCCACGTCCTGCCTCGACCTGCGCCTCGTGCTCGCGGCCGGCGAGCCCGCGCTGCCGGCGCGCGGCCGCACCGTGCACGCCCACGTCGGCACGGCGCGCGTGTCCGGGCGCGTGTCGCCGCTCGGCCCGGCGGAGAGCGCGGGCGTCGACGGCCGGCTCGCGCGGCTCGCGCTGGACGCGCCGGTGGGCGCGCTGGCCGGCGACCGCGTGGTGCTGCGCGACGTCGGCGCCCGCCGCACGGTCGGCGGCGGCCGCGTGCTCGACCCGTTCGGGCCCGCGCGCGGCGCCGGCCGGCCGGAGCGCCTGCGCGCGCTGGCCGCGTCCGACCGGCCCGGCGCCGCGGCGGCACTGTCGGGCCTGCTCGACGTGCAGGACGCGGTGCCGCTCGCGCCGTTCCGCCTCGCGCGCAACGTCCCCGCAGCCGCCGAGGCCGGCCTGCTCGCGTCGTGCGCGGCGGTGGCGGTGGAGCTGGACGGCCGGCGCGCGGCGGTGGGGACCGCGCGCTGGGCGGCCGTGCGGGGGGAGGTGCTCGCGGTGCTGGACGCCCACGCGGCGGCGCGGCCGGACAGCTTCGGGCTCGCGGCCGCGGACATCGCGGCGGCGCTCCCGCAGGAGCGGCGGCCCCTGGTGCCGGCCGCGCTGGGCGCGCTCACGGCGGAGGGCGCGCTGCTGCGGCTCGGCCGGCTGCTGCGGCCCGCGGGCCACGCGGTGCGCCTCGCGCCGGAGGACGAGGCGGCGTGGGCGCGGCTGGAGGCGCTGCTGCGCGGCGCCGGGCTTGACCCGCCGCGCCTGGCGCAGCTCGTGGACGGCCTGGGCATCGAGGAGGCGGAGCTGCGGCCCCTGCTCGACCGGCTGGCCCGGCTCGGGCGGCTGCGCGCCGTGTCGCGGCACTACTACGTGCTGCCCGCCGTGCTGGACACCCTGGCCGCCTGCGCGTGGTCGGCGGGGGTGGACGGGCTGCTGACCGTGGGGCCGTTCCGCGCGGCCGCCGGCATCGGCCGCAACGCCGCGATGGCCGTGCTGGAGTTCTTCGACCACGTCGGCTTCACCCGGCGCGTGCCCGAGGGCCGGCGCCTGGGGCAGCCCTGGGCCGCGCCGGGCCGGCCGTGAGCCGCCGGGCGCGGGCCGGCCTCTGTCCGCAAGGGGACACACGCGGGTCCGCCGTTGGGTGATCCTTAACCGGGGCCGGTCATCCTGGCGCCCCGCTGCCCGCCTGGTCGACGCGAGGACGCTGCATGGCCCGGACTCCCTTCCGCCGCGGTGCCGGCCTGTCCGTCTACGCGACCGTGGTCGCGGCGGTCGTCGTGGTGTGCGCGCTGCTGGTCGGCCTCGACGCGTGGCGCACCTGGCAGGAGCGCTCGGTGCAGATCGCCGAGGACACGGCCGAGACCGCGAACCTGGCCCGCAGCCTGGCGCAGCACGCCCACGACACGATGCAGGCCGCCGACACCGTGCTCGTCGGCCTGCGCCACGCCGTCGAGACGCGCGGCCTGGCGCCGGATAGGGTCGCGGACCTGCGCGACTACATGGCGGTCAGCATCGCGACGCTTCCCGTCCTGCACGGCCTGTTCGTCTACGACGCGGACGGGCACTGGATCGTCAACAGCACCCCCGGCGCGCCCGCGACCCTGACGAACAGCGACCGCGACTACTTCCGCCACCACCGCTCCGACCCCGACCGCGGCGTCCACGTCGGGCTGCCGGTGCACAGCCGGTCCGACGGCAGCTGGATCGTCACCGTGTCGCGCCGGATCGACGCGCCCGACGGCCGCTTCGCCGGCCTCGTGCTGGCCACGCTCTCGATCGACGCCATGCAGAAATTCTACGGCCGTTTCGGCGTGGGCGCGCAGGGCGCTATCTCGCTGTTCTCCTCGGACGGGGTCATGCTCGCGCGCTACCCCGCCAGCGACAGCCTCACCGGCGCCGACATCTCCCGCTCGACGCTGTTCGGTGCGATCGCGCGTCGCGCCTCGGACGCCGGCAGCCTGCAGTACGTCTCGCCGGTCGACGGCGTCACCCGCCTCGGCAGCTACCAGGCGGTGGAGGGCTTCCCGCTGCTCGTCGTGGTCGCGCACGGGCTGGGCGACGCCCTGGCCGACTGGCGCGCCGACGCCCGGTACCACTCCGGCATCATCCTGGGGGTCGCCGCCGTGCTCGCCCTGCTCGGCCAGCGCTTCGCCCGCCAGGTCAGGCGCGGCCAGAAGGCGGAACGCCGCTACCGGCTGCTCGCCGAGCATTCCAGCGACGCCATCGTCTGCGTCGCGACGGACGGCCGCAGGCTCTACGTCTCGCCCGCCTTCGGCCAGATGACCGGGTGGAGCAGCCGCGAAAGCGCCGCGCAGAAGTGGGCGCACTTCGTCCACCCCGACGACCGGGACGTGGTCCGCGAGGTCGGCCAGCAGCTTGCGGGCGGCGCCGGCCAGGCGATGGCGGCCTACCGCTACCTCTGCAAGGACGGCACCCACCTCTGGGTCGAGGCGCGCTTCGTCCTGCTGCCCGCCGCCGACGGCGAGCCGGCGCAGTTCGTCGCCAACATCCGCGACATCACCGCGCGCAGGCTCGCCGAGGACCGCTTGGCCGCGGCCAGCGAGGAGCTTGCCCGCCAGGCCAGCTCCGACGGCCTCACCGGCGTCGCCAACCGCCGCCGCCTCGACGAGGCGCTGGACCTGGAGTGGCGCCGGGCGGCGCGCGACCTCCAGCCGCTGTCCCTGCTGATGATCGACGTGGACTGCTTCAAGGCCTTCAACGACCGCCACGGCCACCAGCAGGGCGACCACGTCCTGCGCGCCGTGGCCGGGGCGATCGCCCGCTCGGTGTCGCGTCCCGGCGACCTGGTGGCCCGCTACGGCGGCGAGGAGTTCGCCGTGCTGCTGGCCGGCACCGACGCCCTCGGCGCGGCCGAGGTCGCCGAGAAGGTCCGCGCCGCCATCGAGGGCCTCGGGATCGCGCACGACGGCAACCCGCCCGCCCGCTGCGTCACGGCAAGCGTCGGCATCGCCACCAGCTGCCCCGAACACCAGCGCGCCGGGATGTCGCACGACACCCTCGTCGCCGCGGCCGACGCCGCGCTCTACGGCGCCAAGAGGGCCGGGCGCAACCGCATACTCGCCGCGGCATCTCCCGCGCCCGCGCCGCACGAGCAGGCCGCCCCCGGCGCGAGGGAGGTCGCCTGAGCAGCGGGCGGCAAGGAAGCAAGGCCTTCTTTTTCTGAAGAAAAAGAAGCAAAAAGACTTTTTTCCCTGGTGTCTTCACCGCGTGGCTGGCACAGGCCCAATGGGCAAAGTTCTTTGGTTCTTTCTTTCAAGAAAGAACTGCTTGCCTTCTTCGCCGCAGGGGCAGGCTGCTAGCGCCCTGACGCCTGGGGGCGGTCCTCGTCGTGCTCCAGCCGGTCGAAGTAGCGTGCGACCTCGGGCGGCGCGTGGTCGAGGTGCAGGTATTCCTTGTTGAAGGCCGCGACGGCCTGCAGCCCCTCGACGTCGAGCACCTTGAGCACGCGGTGCTCCATCGCGATCAGGCGCTGCTCGCGGAAGTCGCGGAGCACGCGGTTGACGTGCACCGGGGTGAGGCCGACCGCGTCGCCCAGCTCGGTCTGGGTCAGCGGCAGGCGGTACGTCTCGCCCTCCGCCAGGCCCATCGCGTCGTAGCGCCACAGCAGCTCGCACAGCAGGTGCGCGACGCGGCCGCGCGCGTCGCGGCGGCCCAGCGAGACGATGCGCTCGCGCAGCATCGACTCCTCCTGCAGCCGGCTCCACCACAGCGCCGCGGACACCCTGGGACGGGTGGCGAAGGTCTCCAGCAGCGCCGCGTGCGAGAGGGTGGCGATGCGCACCGGGGTCAGCGTGGCGATCGAGTGGTCCATGGCGGCCAGCAGGAACATGTGCGGGTTGCACAGGTCGCCGGGGATCAGGAACGTCATGATCTGCCGCCGCCCGTCCGGCAGGCTGCGGTAGCGCATCGCCACCCCGGCCTGGACGAGGAACGCCGAGCGCGGCGTCTCGCCCTCGGCGACGATGTCCGTGTCGGCCGCGAACTGCTCCTCCGAGACGAGCAGGGTGTCGAGCGCGCCCCGGTCGGCCTCCGACAGCGGCACGAACAGCGCGAGCTTGCGCGCCAGGCTGCTCGCGCCCGGCAGGAAGGCGAGGCTGTCGCGGCCGGCCTGCGAGGTCACGCGCCACCTTGCCGGCCACGGCCGCAGCCCGCGCGCGCGGCAGGCGACGCCGGGCCGGGCGATGCCGGGCCGGGCGATGCCCGACGGGGCGGGGCAGGGCGCCGGCCGTCCCGGCTCACGGGCCGGCGCCGGGCACGACGATCGTGTCGGCGAGCGGCACGGCGATGTCGCACCACGCCCCCTCGCGGCCGAAGCCGAGCGAGGCCGTGGCGCCCAGCTCGTAGGCCAGCGTGCGCTCGATCATCTCCGTGCCGAAGCCCCGCGGCCCCGCCGGCGCGTCCGCCACGCCCGCGCCCGCCTCGCGCCACGCCAGCCGGAGCACGCGCCCGTCTCCCCCAACGTCCCCCGCGGCGTCTCCCGCCGGCGCCGGGTCGATGCCCCAGCGCACGGCGACCCGCCCCTCGGGGGTGGACAGGGCGCCGAACTTGACCGCGTTCACCGTCAGCTCGTGCAGCGCCAGGGCGAGCATCTCGGCCGCCTTGCCCCGCAGGCGCACCGACGGGCCGTCGAGGCTGACCTGGTCGCCCTCCTCCATCGCGTGCGCCAGCAGTTCCTCCAGGAGCAGGCTCTGCAGGCACGCGCTGCCCTGCGGGTCGAACGAGGTCATGGCCTCCGCGCGCGCCACGGCGTCCAGGCGCCCGGTCAGGTGCATGGCGTAGTCCTCGACCGTGTGGCTGGTCGTGGCGGTGCGGCGCACGATCGAGCGCACGACCGCGAAGGTGTTGCGCGCGCGGTGCTGCAGCTCGTGCAGCATGTGCCGGTTCCTGAGCCCGGCGTCGGCCAGGCCCTGCCGCAGGAACGCGTTCTCGGCCTCGAGCGCGGCGGCATGGTCGGGAGACGGGGAGTCGTCGAGCTGCATTGCGCACCCACGGTGTTGCCTGCGGCGGGCCACGGCGGGCGGACCGGGAGCGCCGGCACGGCCGTCCTGTCCCGCGACGCTAGCCCCCCTTGCGGCCGGCGTGTAGGTGGCCCGGGTTGAAATTGGCGGCATCCCGGGGCGTCGTCGCGGCGGCAACCCCCGGGCGGCACGAGCATCGTGGACACGCCCGCCGCGTTCTGCGAGCCTTCGGCGCACCAGGGGATCATCAGGACGGTTCGCATGCATCCCGGCACTCTCGCGCACGTCGGCTTCCGGCCCGGCCCGGCCGCCCCGAAGCGCAGGGTGCTGGTGGTGGAGGACGAGTACTTCCTGGCCGACGACATCGCGTGCGCGCTGGTCCGGCTCGGGGCCGAGGCGGTGGGGCCGGTGCCGACCCGTGCCGCGGCCCTCGCCTGCCTGGAGGGCGGCGGGCGGATCGACGCCTGCGTGCTCGACATCAACCTGCGCGGCGAGATGGCGTTCGCCGTGGCCGACGCCCTGCTCGCGCGCGGCGTGCCGTTCATGTTCGCCACCGGCTACGACGGGGCGCTGGTGCCCGCCGCCTACGGCCACATCCGGCGCTGGGAGAAGCCGTTCCACGCCGACCGCCTGGCGCGCGCGCTGCAGGGCCTCATGGACGAGGACTAGCCTCGCCCGGGGCCCCGCCTCCCCGGCTGCCGCCCCCGGGCCCCTCAGCCCTCGACGGGGGCCCTCGACGCGAGCGCCTGGGCGAGGGCGCGGGTGAGGTCCTGCCCGCTCGCCGGCTTCCCGCAGCGCGGCAGGTGGGCGTAGGCCCGCGGGACCGCCCTCGCGTCGTAGCCGGTCGCGAGCACCACCGGCACCCCGCGCGCCAGCAGCACGTCCACCGCGGGCCAGACCGGCTCGCTGCCCACGTTCACGTCGAGCAGCGCGCAGTCGATGCGCTCCTCCGCCTCGACCATGCGCAGGGCCTCGCCGACGCTCGGCACGGGACCGAGGGTCTCCGCGCCGGCGTCGGCCAGCACCTCGGCGATCTCCTGGGCGATCAGGTACTCGTCCTCGACCACCAGGATCCGCAGGCCCTGCAAGGCGCCCCGCGCGGCCGCTGCCGTTCCCGTCACGCGCTCTCCTCCTCGTCCATGCGGCGGGTGAACGCGCCGGCGGGCGGGGCGACGCGGCAGCGCACGCGGTCGTGCGCGAACGCCAGCGCCGTGCGCGCCCGCAGCCGACGGGGCGGCGCCCGGGTGACCGGCCCGGTGCCGCAGCCGCGTCGCGCCGTCGGACCGCCGGGCATGGCGGCCCCGCTCCCGCGCCGAACCGCGACCAGCCGGACCGCGACCATCCCGGCCGCGACCGGGTGCTTCACGACCGGGTGGCGGGCGTCCGTGTCCTGCGTCTCGACGTGCCGTGCGACCGGAGGCAGGCCTCGCGAAAGCGGGGCTCGTTTCCGCAAGGAGAACCGTGCCAGCATGGATCATCGAGGCGTCGTGCCGGTGCGTCGCCGATGGCGGCAGCGAAACGGACCGAGGACCGGAGGGCACGTTAGGCCGGCCTTCATCCCCGCGGTCCATGCTGCGGGCGGATCAGGACGATCCCGCCGCGCGCGAAGCAGAGATCAGCCATGCCCGTGAAGTGCAGACAAGGCGTGACGGCCAACGAGCCGGGCCACCACAGCAGCGGCGGGCGCAACGTCATCTCCGCCGGGGAGGCGGCCGGGAGCGACGTCTTCTTCGCCGCCGTGCAGATGAGCCGCATGCCGATGTGCCTCACCGACCCGCACGGCGCGGACAACCCGATCCTCTTCTGCAACCAGGCGTTCGAGAGGCTGTGCGGCTACACGCAGGCCGAGATCGTGGGCCGCAACTGCCGCTTCCTGCAGGGCGAGGGCACCGATCCGGCCGCGGTGGCAGAGGTCCGGCGCGCGCTCGGGGCGGGCGAGGACGTGCACCTGGAGCTGCTCAACTACCGGCGCGACGGCACGCCGTTCTGGAACGCCCTGTTCATCAGCCCCGTGTTCGACACCCGGGGCAGGCTCATCTACCACTTCGCGAGCCAGCTCGACGTGACCCGCCGGCGCGAGGCGGAGGCGGTGCTGCAGCAGTCGCAGCGGATGGAGACGCTCGGCTCCATGGCGTCGAGCCTGGCCCACGAGTTCAACAACCTCATGACCATCGTGCTGGCCAACCTCGACCGGCTGGACGGGCAGGTGGACGGCGAGCGCGGCCGCCGAAGCGTGGAGCGCGCCACCTGGGGGGCGCGGCGCGCGGTCAGGCTCACCGACCAGATGCTGTCCTTCGCGCGCCGGCAGTTCCACGAGAGCGAGGTGCTCGACGTCCGTTCCACGCTGGAGAACTGCGACAGCATCCTCGACCAGATGGCGGGCGCCAGCGTGCGGGTGCGGCTGGCGCTGTGCGAGGAGCCGCTGTTCGCCTCGCTCGACGCCAGCCAGCTCGAGATGGCGCTGCTGAACCTGGTGCGCAACGCGGCGGACGCCGCGCCGCGGAGCGGCGAGATCGTGGTCGCCGCGCGGCGGCGGCCCCTCGACGCCCTCGCCGGCGGGCCGGCCGTGGAGGTCTCGGTCGCCGACCTCGGCAGCGGCATGACCGCCGAGGTCGCGCAGAAGGCCATGGAGCCGTTCTTCACCACCAAGGGGCCGGGCAAGGGCACGGGCCTCGGCCTGTCCATGGTCAGGGGCTTCGTCGAGCAGTCCGGCGGCAGGCTGGAGCTGCAGACCGTGCCCGGCGTCGGAACCACCGTCCGCATGGTGTTCCCGCAAAGCATGGAGCCGGCACCCGCCTGACGACGGAAGACCCCGGCCTTCCTGGAAGATGCCGGTCCAGGGGCGGCTCGCCCCTGGCGGGTCCGGGCAGGGCCCGGCCTTGCTTCCCGTCCCGCCGCTACGCCGCCGCGAGCACGCTGAGCGCGACCGCCTCCGCCGCCCTGATGCCGTCGATGCCCGCCGACAGGATGCCCCCCGCGTGGCCCGCGCCCTCGCCGGAAGGGTAGAGCCCGGCGACGTTGACGCTGCGCCCGTCGCGTCGGCGGAGCATGCGGACCGGCGAGGAGGTGCGCGTCTCCACGCCGGTCATCACCGCGTCGGCCATGGCGAAGCCGGGGATCTGGCGCTCGAAGGCGGGCAGGGCCTCGCGGATCGCGGCGACGGCGTAGTCCGGCAGGCAGAGCGCGAGGTCGGTGGGCCGCACGCCGGGCCGGTAGGACGGGACGACGCTGCCCAGGGTGGTGGAGGGCCGGCCCTCGAGGAAGTCGCCGACGCGCTGGGCCGGGGCCGCGTAGGTGCCGCCGCCGGCCGCGAACGCCGCCTCCTCCCAGCGGCGCTGGAAGGCGATGCCGGCGAGCGCGTCGCCGGGGTAGTCGTCGGGGGTGACGGCGACGACGATGCCGGCGTTGGCGTTGCGCTCGTTGCGCGAGTACTGGCTCATCCCGTTGGTGACCAGGCGCCCCGGCTCCGAGGCGGCGGCGACCACGGTGCCGCCCGGGCACATGCAGAAGCTGTAGGCCGAGCGCCCGTTGCCGGCGTGGTGCACGAGCTTGTAGTCCGCCGCCCCCAGCAGCGCGTGCCCGGCCTGGGCGCCGAACCGCGCGCGGTCGATCAGGGACTGCGGGTGCTCGATCCGCACGCCGAGCGAGAACGGTTTTGCCCGCATCGCCACGCCGTCGCGGTGCAGGGCCTCCACGGTGTCGCGCGCGCTGTGCCCGACCGCGAGCACGACGTGGTCGGCCGCGATGCGGCTGCCGTCGGCGAGCGTGAGCCCGTGCACGCGCAGCGGCGGCCCGTCCCACGCCTCCGGGTCGCCGCCGGGCTCGGACGCGGTGGGCGGGTCGGCGCGGTCGTCGGGGCGCAGGTCGAGCGAGGCGACGCGGACGCCGAAGCGGTACTCGCCGCCCAGCGACTCGATGGTCGCGCGCATCCGCTCCACCATGCCGACCAGCCGGAAGGTGCCGATGTGCGGCTTGCTGACGGTGAGGATCTCCTCCGGCGCGCCGGCGCGCACGAACTCGTCGAGGACCTTGCGCCCGTAGTGGCGGGGGTCGCTGACCTGGCTCCACAGCTTGCCGTCGGAGAAGGTGCCCGCGCCGCCCTCGCCGAACTGCACGTTGCTCTCGGGGTCGAGCGTGGAGCGGCGCCACAGCCCCCAGGTGTCCTGCGTGCGCCGCCGCACCGGCTGCCCGCGCTCCAGCACGATCGGCCGCAGCCCCATCTGCGCGAGCAGCAGCGCCGCGAACAGCCCGCACGGCCCGGCGCCGACCACCACCGGGCGCGGCGCGTCCGCCGGCCGGTCCTGCGCGCCGGCGACGAATCGGTAGCGCGTGTCCGGCGAGGCGGCGACGCCCGGCGCGCGCACGGCGGCCTCGTCGCGCACGGCGACGTCGAGCGTGTAGACCAGGCGGATGTCGCCGCGCCGGCGGGCGTCGTAGCCGCGGCGCGCGACATGGTGCTCGCCCACGTCGGCCACGGGGACGCCGAGTCGGGCGGCGATCGCGGGCACCAGGGCGTCCGGGGCGTGATCGAGCGGAAGGCGGAGTTCGGTGACGCGCAACATGGCGCGGAGATCGGCGCTCCGGGGGGCGGACGCAAGGTCGGGCTCTGCCCGAACCCGCAAAGGGCCCGAGGCCCTTTGATCCCTTTACCTAAGGGATGCGTTCCAAGGGCGCAGCCTTTGGCGGAGTTTGAGGCGGAGCCTCAACCTTGCTTCACGCCGGCCCGGAGTCGTTGTGGTATAGGGCGTTCCAGGACGTCGTTCACCCGGAGCCTCCGCATGGCCACACTTGCCCAGACCCGCCGCGCCCTGCCGCAGGGCGCGGCCGGCACGCTTGCCTCGCCCGAGATCCGGCGCCTGGCGCGCCAGCGGCTGACGGAGCTGGGCGGGCTTGCGCTGGGCCTGTGCGGGGTGGGGATCCTGGTGGCGCTGGCGAGCTACAACCCGCGCGACCCGTCGCTGAACACCGCGACCTCGGTGCACGTGACGAACCTGGTGGGGCCGGCGGGCGCGGTGCTGTCGGACCTGCTGCTGCAGGGGTTCGGGCTGGCGGGCGCGCTGCCGGGGGTGGCGATGCTGGCCTGGGCGTGGCGGATCGCGATGCGGCGCGGCGTGGGGCGGGTGTCGGTGCGCCTCGGCGCCACGCTGCTGGCGCTGCCGGTGCTGGGCGCCGCGCTGGGCACGCTGCCGGTGGGCGCGGGGATGGCGGGCACGCTGGGCAGCGGCGTCGCGTGGCCGACCAGCGCGGGGCTCGGCGGCGCCGCGGGGCGCGTGCTCGGGCTGGGCGTGCTGGGCGCGGCGCGCGCGTCGTTCGGGCCGGTGGGCACGGCGCTGGTGTGGGTCGTGGGGCTGGCGCTGGCGCTCGGGCTGGTGCTGGTCGGGCTGGGGCTGACGCCCGGCGAGTGGCGGGCGGCCGGGCGCGGCGCGCGGCGCGGCGTGGCGGGCGCGGGGGCCGGGCTGGCCGGCGCGGGGCTCGGGCTGGCGGGGGCCGCGCGTCGCGGGGCGGCGCCGGGGCTGGCGGGGCTGCGCTTCGCGGGGCTGGGGCGCGGCCGGGCGAAGGTCGCGGGCGAGGGCGGTGCGGTGTCGCGGCTGGCGGCGCTGCTGCCGCGCGAGCGCATGGCGGAGGAGGACGCGGCGGAGGCGGCCGCCCCGCCGCGCGCCGTGCGGCGCGAGCCGGTGATGGGCCTGGGCGGCACGGTGCGCCGGGCGCCGGTGGCGGCGGGCGAGGGCGGGGCGGCGAAGGCGCGCGACGACGCGTTCCCGCACGTGCCGCCGCCGCCCGCGCCGCCTGCGCCGCAGGAGGCCGGCGACGAGGCGGCCGTGGCCGCGACGCCCGTGGTGGGCCTGCCGGTGAAGGCGGTGCGGGCCAGGCCCGGGGCGGGGGCCGTGGCGGCGGCGCTGCGCGTGGTGGCGCCCAGGGCGGCGCCGCGGATCCTGGCGGCCGCCGAGCCGCCGGCGCTGGCGTCGCGCCCCGAGGCGGAGACCGAGGGCGGCTGGCGCTTCCCGCCGCTGTCGCTGCTCAAGCCGGCGCCGGAGCGCGGCGCCACCGGCCCGTCCGAGGAGGCGCTGCAGTCCAACGCGCGCCTGCTGGAGACCGTGCTCAACGACTACGGCGTGCAGGGCGCGATCCGCGAGATCCGCCCCGGCCCGGTGGTCACGCTCTACGAGCTGGAGCCCGCGCCGGGCATCCGCTCGGCCCGCGTGATCGGCCTGGCCGACGACATCGCGCGAAGCCTGTCCGTGACGGCGGTGCGGATCGCCACCGTGCCCGGGCGCAACGTGATCGGCATCGAGGTGCCCAACAGCTTCCGCGAGACGGTGTACCTGAGCGAGCTGCTCGGCGCGGAGGAGTGGGCGCACCACCCCTCGCGCCTGGCGCTGGCGCTGGGCAAGGACATCGCGGGCCTGCCGATCGTGGCCGACCTCGCGCGCATGCCCCACCTCCTGGTCGCGGGCACGACGGGCTCGGGCAAGTCGGTGGGCATCAACGCGATGATCCTGAGCCTGCTGTTCCGCCTGAGCCCGGAGCAGTGCCGGATGATCCTGATCGACCCGAAGATGCTGGAGCTGTCGGTGTACGACGGCATCCCGCACCTGATGGCACCGGTGGTCACCGAGCCGGCCAAGGCCGTGACCGCGCTGAAGTGGACGGTGCGCGAGATGGAGCGCCGCTACCGCGCGATGAGCCAGCTCGGCGTGCGCAACGTCGGCGGCTACAACGACCGCGTCAGCGAGGCCGTCGCCAAGGGCGAGGTCGTCACGCGGCGCGTGCAGACCGGCTTCGACTCCGAGACCGGCCGCCCGATCTTCGAGGAGCAGCCGCTCGCGCTCGAGACGCTGCCGTTCCTGGTGGTGATCATCGACGAGATGGCCGACCTGATGATGACCGCGGGCAAGGAGATCGAGGCCGCGATCCAGCGCCTCGCGCAGATGGCGCGCGCGGCCGGCATCCACGTCGTGATGGCCACCCAGCGCCCGTCGGTGGACGTGATCACCGGCACCATCAAGGCGAACTTCCCGACCCGCATCTCCTACCAGGTGATCTCCAAGTTCGACAGCCGCACCATCCTGGGCGAGCAGGGCGCCGAGCAGCTGCTGGGCCAGGGCGACCTGCTCTACATGCAGGGCGGCGGGCGGATCGGGCGCGTGCACGGCCCCTTCGTGGGCGACCGCGAGGTCGAGGACGTCGTCGCCTTCCTGCGCGAGCAGGGCGAGCCGTCCTACCTCGACGAGGTCACGGAAGGCTCGGACGACGACGACGGCGCCAACTCGGCGCTCTCGGGGATCGCGGGCGCGGGCGACGGGGAAAAGGGCCTGTTCGACCAGGCCGTCGACGTCGTCTCGCGCGAGGGCAAGGCCTCCACGAGCTTCATCCAGCGCCACCTGTCGATCGGCTACAACCGCGCGGCCAAGCTGATCGAGCAGATGGAGAAGGAAGGCATCGTCTCCCCCGCCAACCACGTCGGCAAGCGCGAGGTCCTGGTGCGGCGGAGCGATGACTGAGGGCGGGCGGGGGTATTGACCCTGATGCGGGTGCTCTACTTCACCGTGGTTCCGCTGGCGGCCAACAGCAACGGCGGCAGCATCTGCTGCCGCAACCATGTCGCGCGGCTCGCCGCCGACACGGGCATCGAGCTGACCGCGATGGTGGCCGGCCCGCCGGAAGACAGGGACGCGACGGAAACGTTCTTCGCCGCCCTGGGGGTGCGCTGCCATTTCCAGCCGTTCCGCGGCGGACAATTTCACCCCGAGGGAAGCGCGTTCGCGTCCGTGGCGGCCTTTGCGGCCAAGGCCCTGTTCCACTTCCCCTGGGAACTCCAGGCGCTCAACCAGCCCCATATCCAGGAAGGCATCGACTGGGCCATCAAGGGCTACACGATCGACACGCTGGTCATTGACTACCATTCGAGCACGCTGTTCCTGCGCCTGCCGCGCAACGACGTCCGCACCGTGCTGATCGGCCTCAACCGGGAAGGGGATTTCTACGCGGACATGATTCGGCTCGGCCTGACCCACCACGTCCCACTCACCGCCGGGATCAGCCTGCGCCGGGCGCGACGGTTCGAGCGCAGGATCGATGCCTCGGTCGACAAGGTCGTGACGATCGGGCCGCCCGACCTGCCCAGGCACCGGCTGCGCGCGCCTGCGGCCTGCATCACGCCCTACCTCGACCCGAAGCCGGAGCGGTGGCGCTGCACCGACCCGAGTCGCGTCTTCTTCGTCGGCAACATCGCCCACTACCCGAACCGGCTCGCGATCGAGTGGCTCACCCGCCGCTTCGCGCCCGTGCTGCTGGAACTGGACGGCAGGGTGCGCATCTCGATCGTGGGAGCGACTGCGAGCGACGTCGACGCGGCGCACCGGCACGCGAACATCGACTTCCTCGGCACCGCCGATGCCTCGACGCTGACCGGCCTGTTCCTCGGCGCGGGCCTCATGCTCTGCCCCATCGAGAACGACTACGGAGTGAAGTTCAAGGCGGTCGAGGCGCTGTCCTACGGGACGCCGCTCCTGGCGTCCCGCCAGACGCTGCTCGGCCTGCCGCATCTGTCCGGTATTCCGATGTTCGATTTGGACCGGCCGGACGAAGCCGCAGCGCTCGTCCGTGACCTGGCCTTGGATCCGGGGCGGCTCGTCGCGCTCGGCGCCCTGCAGCAGCGGCAGCAGGCCGCGTTTATTGCCACACAGGGCGACATCTGGTCGCGGACGATCGCGCCGCCCGGCGGGCGGCGCGGAGAACGCCTGCAGGTGCCATGACACCATGCTGGCCGCCGCGTCGAGCGGCTGGGTTACGGAACGGCGTCTCCAGGGCGGAGCTCGCGGCCGTGTCGCTACCGTTCCGGGACCCACACCTCCAGCGACCCCGGCGCCGTGCGGTTCGCCAGGTCGGTGAACGAGCGCACGTGCCACGCGCGCCCGAGCCTGCGGGCCAGGGCGTGCGCGGCGGCCGCGTCCTCGGGGTGGGAGAAGCGGACCTCGGCGTCGCCGGGCGTGGCACGCACGGCGCGGATCTCGGTGTGGGCGAACTGCGGGTCCAGCGTGCGGGAAAGGTCGTCGGCCACGTCCAGGCCCCGCCGCGACCCCGCACGGATGTGGATGAACACCTTGCGGCCGCTGAACGCCGGGCTCGCGACGGCGACGGCCGGCAGCGGAGGCACGGGCGCAGGCACCGGGGTGGCCCCGGCCCCGGACGCGTCGGAGGGCAACGCGGGCGCGGGCGGGGCGGCGTGGTCGAGGTCCGTGAGCAGCTCGCGGAACGCGGTGCCGGGAGGCAGGGCCGGCGCGGGCGGCGCGTCCGCCAGCGGAGCTGGCGGCGGCGGCGCGGCGGCCACGGGCGGCACGGCGGCCGGGAGCGTCACGGCCGCCGGCGGCGCCACGGCGGGCGGGGCCGCGTCGGCGATCTCCGCGGCGTCGGGCGGCAACGCGGCGGGGCTGTCCGGCGCCGGCTCGGCGGGCCGGGCGGCCGCGACCGCGGTGGGCGCGGCCGGGCAGCGCCAGGCGCCGGCGAGGTCGATCACCTGCTGCCCGCTGCGGTCGGCGAGATGGTGCGCCACGAAGCGCCCGCCTTCCCCGCCGTCCAGCACGGACAGCTCCAGGCGGAACGGGGCGCCGGGCTGCGTGGAGCCGAAGAAGGTCTGCCCGCCGATCGCGACCTGCACGCTGCCGTTGCGCGGGGCGAGCCGGGCGGGCGCGTCGTCGAGGCCCGACACGGTGAGCACCAGGCCGGGGTGGGCGGCGTCGAGCACGCTGGCGGCCGGGTCGGCGCCGAAGCGCAGCAGGTAGTCCTGCCGCCCGCCGGCCAGGGCCAGCGCCGCGCACAGGTGGGCGTCGTCGGCCGGCCACTGCCGCGCGAGGCTCGCGTCCAGCGCGCCGGTCGCGGCGAGCCGCAGCGCCACCTCGCCGGGATGCGCGTCGGGCACCGCCGGCGGCTCGGCGGGCGCGGCAGGCGCGGATGGCGGGGCAGGCGCCGGCTGCGCGCCCTGGGCGGCGGCCGGAGTCGCGCCTCCGGCCGCCGCGATCCAGGCGCAGGCGAGGACGGCGGCGGCGCGCGCGGGCCGGGCGCGGGGTGCACGGCGCGTGCGCGGTGTCGGGGCCGGGCGGGGTTCAGGCGGCATGGCGGGGCTCTTTCGGGGTGCGGCGGTGGTCGGCGGGGCGCAGCCACGCGGCGTGCGGGCTCACCCCTCGCGCAGGAAGCCGTGCCGCCCGCTGTCGCGCATGGACAGCGCGACCAGCAGCGAGATCGCCGTCATCCCTGTGGCGTACCAGCCGAACCAGCCGGCCACGCCCGCGCTCTTGAGCCACAGCGCCACGTATTCCGCCGAGCCGCCGAACACCGAGTTCGCCACCGCATACGCCAGGCCGACGCCCAGCGCGCGCACCTCGGTGGGGAACATCTCCGCCTTCACCAGCCCGGAGATCGACGTGTAGAAGCTGTTGATCCCCAGCGCGCCCAGCACCAGCAGCAGCGCGGTCCACGGCGTGTGCCCCGCCGCCCCGATCGCGTCGAGCAGCGGCACCGTGGTCAGCACCGAGCCCGCGCCGAAGCACAGCAGCGAGTTCCTGCGCCCGATGCGGTCCGACAGCGCGCCGAACAGCGGCTGCGTCGCCATCATCACGAACAGCCCCAGGGTCATCACCCACGACGCCGTGCGCGCGTCCATGCCCGCGGTGTTGACCAGGTATTTCTGCATGTAGGTGGTCCAGGTATAGAACGCGAGCGAGCCGCCCGCCGTCAGCCCGACCACCTGCCAGAAGGCGCGCGCGTTCTGCCGCAGCAGCGCGAAGCTGCCGGCGTTGCGCCGCGTCGCCTCGTCGGTGCGGATGCTCTCGGGCAGCGAGCGCCGCAGCCACAGCACGATCAGCGCCAGCACCGCGCCCAGCGCGAACGGCACCCGCCAGCCCCAGCCCTTCATGTCCGCCGGCGACAGCACCTGCTGGAGCAGCAGGATGCTGAGCACCGCGAGCAGCTGGCCGCCGATCAGGGTGACGTACTGGAACGAGGCGTAGAAGCCGCGCCGCCCGGGGGTCGCGACCTCGCTCATGTAGGTGGCGCTGGTGCCGTACTCGCCGCCCACGGAGAAGCCCTGCAGCAGCCGGGCCAGCAGCAGGATCACCGCCGACGCGCGCCCCAGCGTGGCCGTGGTCGGCAGCACCGCGATCACCAGCGAGCCCGCGCACATCAGCAGCACCGAGAGCAGCAGCGACGCCCGCCGGCCGTGCCGGTCGGCGTAGCGGCCGAAGAACCAGCCGCCGATCGGGCGCATCAGGAACCCCACCGCGAAGATCCCCGCGCTGGCCAGCAGCTGCGAGGTCGGGTCGCCGGACGGGAAGAACGCGGGGGCGAAGTAGATCGCGCCGAACGCGTAGACGTAGAAGTCGTACCACTCCACCAGGTTGCCCGACGAGGACGCCAGGATCGCGCGCACGCGGGCAAGCGGGCTCAGCCGGTCCGTGGCCAGCGGGTCGCCCGGCGGCAGGCCGGCGACGGGGGCAGGGGAAAGCTCGGTCATCGGCGGCCTCGGCGGTTGCGCGGGCGCAAGCCAGCGTCATCCGGGCGGGGGCGTCAAGGCAGGCAGGCAAGCATGGGCTCTGCCCAAACCCGCCAGGGCGAGCCGCCCTGGACCGGCCTCACTTAAGTAGCGCGTTCCAAGGGCGCAGCCTTTGGCGGAGCTCGAGGCGGAGCCTCGACCTTGCCTGCTACCAGGCGATCGTCTTCCCCTCCCAGTCGAGGAAGCGGTGCCCGCCCTTGCCGCGCTGCGCCTCGATGACGTCGCACATCCCCTCGGTGCTGGTCTCGACGTCGAGCGAGGCGCCGGCGCCGCCCATGTCGGTCTTCACCCAGCCCGGGTGGACCGACAGCACGGTGATCCCCGCGTCCTTGTGGCGCAGCGCGTAGCACCGCGTCAGCGTGTTCAGCGCGGCCTTGCTGGCGCGGTAGATCTCCCAGCCGCCCGCGTCGTTCTCCGCCACGCTGCCCAGGATCGAGGTCATCACCGCCATCGTGCCGCCGGGCGCCAGGCGGTCGGCGAAGCGCTCCATCACCCGCAGCGGCGCGTGGGCGTTGGTCTCGAACACGCGCGCGGCGCTGGCGGGGGAGACCTCGTGCACCGGCAGCGTCGCGTCGTCGGCGATGCCCGCGATCACGAACACCAGGTCGAACGGCCCGGCGGCGCGGCCGTGCAGCGCGGCCATGGCGTCGTCGTCGGTGATGTCGGCGCGCTCGACGCGCACGCCGGGGATCGCGGCCAGCGCGGGCGCGCGGCCGGGGTCGCGGGCGGTCGCGGTGACGGACCAGCCGCGGCCGGCGAACACCTGCGCCAGGCCGAGGCCGAGGCCGCGCGAGGCGCCGATCAGCAGGGCGCTGGGGGATGCGGGCATGGCGTGCTCCTCGACGGTGAGGCGCACATAGCGCCCGGGGGCGGCGCCGGGTTGCGCCGGCACCGCCTCGAAGCAGGCAAGCAGTTCTTTCTTGAAAGAAAGAACCAAAGAACTTCGCCCACCGGGTCCGGTGCCAGCCGGGAGGCACCGTCCTTATCGGGCAAAGTCTTTTTGCTTCTTTTTCTTCAGAAAAAGAAGGCCTTGCTTCCTTCCTGGGCGGCCTCAGCCCGGCGGCTGCCCGCGCCGCGAGGCGGTGGCCGCGAGTGCCGTGACCAGGCCCACCGCGGCGACGATCAGCGTCGCGAGCGCGTTGACGTCCGGCGTCAGCCCGAGGCGGACCTTGGAGTAGACGATCATCGGCAGCGTGGTCGACTGCGGCCCGGACACGAACGAGCTGATCACCAGCTGGTCCACCGACAGGGTGAACGCCAGCAGCCAGCCCGCCACCACCGCGGGCGCGATCAGCGGCAGCGTCACGTCGGCGAACACGCGCAGCGGCGACGCGCCGAGGTCCTGCGCCGCCTCCTCCAGCGAGCGGTCGAAGCCGGCGAGGCGCGCGCGCACCACGACGCTGACGACGCTCGTGGTGAAGGAGACGTGCGCGACCACGATGGTCCAGAAGCCGCGCCCCACGCCGAGG
>JBPBQX010000217.1:0-20343 GCA_050955025.1 Janthinobacterium lividum | reverse complement strand
GGCCTGACCCTGGTGGACGGGGACGGCGTGCTGCACCTGCCCTCGCTCGCGGCGGAAGCCTTCGAGGCGGCGGCGGCGAACGACACCCTGGTGGCAGCGATGGCCGCAGGGCTGGCGATCGGGCTGCCGCTCAGGGTTGCGGCGCGGGTGGCCAACCTGGCGGCGGGCGTCGTGCTTGCTCAGGCGGGGCTCGCCGTGGCGCAGGAGGCGGACCTGCTCGCGGCGTTGGCGCCCCAGGGCGTGGTGCCGAAGAAGGTGGTCTCGCCCCAGCTTGCGGCGGAGCAGGTCGAGCGCTGGCGGCGCATGGGCTGGCGCACCGGCTTCGCGCCCGGCTCGGAAAGCGGCGGGCTCGACGCTCGCCGGGGCAGCGACCTGCGGCTGATGGAGCAGGCCCGCACGGCCTGTGATCGCTTGATCGTGGGGCTGTTCCATGACCCGGCACGCGACGGCGACGTGCCGCCCGCGGCCGCAGCGCTCGCCGGCTTGCGGGAGGTCGACTTGGTGTGCCTGTACCCGGCGCATGCCGCGGAGGACACGCTGGGAGCGCTGCGTCCAGAGCTTCTTGTGGAGCGGGAGCCGAGCGCCGCGGTGGCGATGCTGCGCAGCTGGGGTGGCGAGGTCCTGGTGGTCGAGTAGGGCCGAACGGCGCGTTCGTTGCTGGTCAGCGTAAGTCTGGCCGCTCCGTCCGGCTATTCCGCCCGCAGCGCGGCACGGAGCGAGGAGGTGATGGCGGGATCGTCCAGCCGGGCCAGCCGTCGCGCGGCGATCGTGGCGAAGCGCTGCAGCAGCGCGCGCCTGCGGGCGGTAGCCAACGGGTGCCGGGGCGCGGGGCGGATCATCTCTGCCTCGCCCTGCTCGGCCACGATCAGCCCGACCTCCTCGGGCAGAATGTGGCGGGGAAAGTCGCCGTCCACCGCGAAGAAGAGCTCGTCGCTGAATTCGCGGTATTCCGGCCACTTGGTGTCGACCAGGAAGTCGCGTGCCCCCGATTTCACCTCGATGCACACGAATCCCCCGTCCGGGCGCAGGGCCAGGATGTCCGCCCGACGCGAGTTCGGCAGCGGCATCTCGTGCAGCACCACCCAGGACAGCATCTCGCACAATCGGCTGGTGGCACGCCGGATGGCCAGCGCGCGTTCCGGCAGCAGCAGCGAGGGCAGATCGCTGGTGACAGGCGGGTCGTCATCCATCGGCAAGCGTTTCCTGCACGCGGCGGCGCAACTCCGGCAGCACCTCATCGGTGAACCAGGGATTGCGGGTTTCCCAGATGCCGGTGCGCCACGAGGGGTGCGGCAGGGGGAAACGATCCGGCAGGAAGCTGCGGAACGCGCGGACGCGCTCGGTCATGGCGCCAGGACCGAGCGCCCAGCGCTGCGCGTAGCTGCCGACCAGCAGGGTGAGCCGGACCTGGGGCATGGCGGCGAGCAGGGAGGCCCGCCAGATCGGCGCGCACTCCGGGCGCGGCGGAGCATCGCCGCCGTTCGGCAAGCGGCCCGGGTAGCAGAAGCCCATCGGCAGGATGGCGACCTGCGCCGGGTCGTAGAACACGTCCTTGCCCAGGCCGAGCCAGGCGCGCAACCGGTCGCCGGACGCGTCCCAGAACGACAGGCCGGCGAGGTGGACCTTGGTGCCGGGGGCCTGGCTCGCGATCAGCAGGCGGGCGGTGGCGGAGACGTGCAGGATCGGCCGCGGACCCAGCGGCAGGCGGGATGCACAGACCCGGCACGCCCGCGCCTCGGCCGCGAGCCTGTCGATGTCGGCACCCGGTGTGGGGCCGCCGGTCCCGTCGGGCACCGCAGGAGGCGTTGCCGGGATTGCAGGGGCTGGGAGGACGATCGGGCGGTCCGGCACGGTCTAGGGAGCGCCCTCCTGGACCCCGGCCTGGACGATCTGCTCGCCGGACAGCTGAAAGGTGATCGTGCAGGGCAATACCTCGCTGGCCGCGATGGCGTGCCTGAGGTCGTGCAGCGTGATCTGCCAGCCGCCGGGCTTGAGGAAGATCGCCTTGCGGGCGGGGACCTCGAAGCCTTCCACCTGGTGCAGCTCGGCCGAGCCTTCCTGCACCGGGGCCTCGAAGGTGATGGAGCCGGCATCCGGGCAGGCGGCCCGGATCAGGTGGTCGGTGACGTCGCCGTTGTTGGTCACCGTCATCGACAGCACCGTGGCGGCGCCCTGCGGCTGCGGCCTGGCAAGCGGGTCGGACACCATGATCGGGCCGACGATGGGGCTGGCGGCGCGCGCGGGCACGGCGAGCCCGGCGAGGGCCAGGGCGGTCAGGGCAGTGTCACGCCAATTCATATTCGACCTCGGGGGTGTAGGCGGACTGCTCCTTGCCCAGGCGGGAGCTGAAGAGGGTGAAGTGCGCCACGGGCACGGGGTCGGCGCGGAACAGGTTGTGCGCTGCGATCCAGCCCGCAAGCTCGTCGGGCGAGGTATTATGGATCCGGCCCAGGGTGACGTGCGGCGAGAAGCGCCGGCGCTCCGGCTCCAGCCCCGTCCGCTGCAGCGCGGCCTCGATCCTGGCCTGGAGGTGGTCCAGCGCCGGGTTGCGCTCCACCCCCGCCCAGAGCGACGCGGGCCTGCCGGGCTTGGCGAACACGCCCACGCCGCGCACCACCAGGTCGAAGGCGGGCGCACGCACCGCCGCCAGCGCCACGTCGGCATCCTCGGCCTCGTGGCGCGGCATCTCGCCCAGGAAGCGCAGCGTCAGGTGGTGGTTCTCCGGCGGCTGCCACCGCGCCCCCTTGAGGCCGCCGGCAAGTCCTGTCAGCCGCTCGCGCAGCGTCCAGGGCAGGTCGATCGCGACGAACAGCCTCACGGCGCGGACTTGGCGCCGTGCCGCCCGCGTGCCTTCCGCAAGCCGATCATTGTGCCGGCACCTCTGCCAGCAGGCGCTCGACCAGCGGCAGCAGGCGCGTGACGATAATCGCCACGCCCTTCGCGGTGGGGTGCAGCCCGTCGGCCTGCTTCAGCGAGGGATCGAGCGCCACGCCCTGCAGGAAGAACGGGTCGTAGAGCAGGCCGGGGCGCCGCCTGAGCGTGTCGAAGACGGCGCGAAAAGCGTCGTCGTAAGCCTGGCCAAGGTTGGGCGGCGCGTACATGCCGGACAGCAGCGTTGGAATGCGGTGCGCCGCCAGCCGGTCGAGGATCGTCGCGAGGTTGGCCTGCATCGCCGCGGGATCCAGGCCGCGCAGCCCGTCGTTGGCGCCGAGCTCGACCAGGGCGCAGTCCGGGTTGTCCGCCAGCGACCAGTCGAGCCGCGCCACGCCGCCGGCCGAGGTGTCGCCGGACACGCCGCCGTCGAGGATCGTCACGTCATGCCCGGCCTTGCGCAGCGCAGCGCCGAGCTGCGCCTCGAAGCCGTCCTCGTGGGGCAGGCCATAGCCGGCGGTCAGCGAGTCGCCGAAGGCGAGCAGGCGGACCGGCCGGGCATTCGCGGCGCCACACGAGAGCGCCAGCAGGGTGACGCCAGCCGCCACGGCCTTCGCCAGACGGGTGCGGGCGCTATATGCAGCACCCATGGACACAGCCACCGCTTCCCTCGTTTCTGCTCCCGCTTCCGCGGGGGCGCCGCTGGTGCAGGTCCGTGACCTGAGGCTGACGGTGCCTTCGGCGGCGGGGCCGGTCAATATCCTCAACGGCGTCACCATGGACGTGGCGGCAGGCGAGGCGCTCGGCATCGTGGGACCTTCCGGCTCGGGCAAGACGAGCCTGCTGATGGTGCTCGCCGGACTTGAACGCGCGAGCGGCGGCGAGGTGCGCATCGCCGGCACCACGATCACCGGGCTGGGCGAGGACGCGCTGGCGCGGTTCCGTCGCGACACCGTGGGCATCGTGTTCCAGGCGTTCCACCTGATCCCCGCGATGACGGCGCTCGAGAACGTGGCGGTGCCGCTGGAGCTGGCCGGCGCGCGCGACGCCACGGCGCGGGCTCGGGAGAGCCTGAAGGCGGTCGGGCTCGGGCACAGGCTCACGCACCTGCCCGGGCAGCTCTCGGGGGGCGAGCAGCAGCGCGTGGCGCTGGCACGGGCCTTCGCGCCGCGACCGCGCCTGCTGTTGGCCGACGAGCCGACCGGCAACCTCGACCAGGCGACGGGGCAGGCGGTGATGGACCTGCTGTTCGACATGCGCGCGCGCGAAGGCACCACGCTGATGCTCATCACCCACGACTCTGGGCTTGCGGCACGCTGCGGGCGGCAGGTCCGCGTCGCCGACGGGCGGGTCTCGGCGTGAGCGGCGTCCCGGGGACACGACGGTGATGCTGGCGCTGCGGCTGGCGGCGCGCGAGCTGCGCACGGGCACGCGGGGCCTGCGCATCGTGCTGGCCTGCCTGGCCCTGGGCGTCGCGTCGATCGGCGCGGTGGGCGGGCTGCGCGTGGCGATCGAGCGCGGGCTTTCGGACCGGGGCCGCGAGATCCTCGGCGGCGACCTGGCGGTCAACGGCGGCGCCCAGGCCCTGCCGGACACGCTGCGCACGTTCCTGCGCGAGCGGGGCGCCCGGCTCTCCGACGTCGTGCAGATGCGCTCGATGCTGGTGGCGGGCAACGGCGAGCGGTCGCTGATCGAGCTGAAGGCGGTGGACGCGGCATACCCGCTGGTGGGCACGCTCGACCTGACGCCGCCGGGCGACCTGCAGGCGGTGCTGGCCGGGCGAGGCTTGGTCGGCGAGCCGGTGATCCTGGACCGGCTGGGGGTGCACCCGGGCGACAGCCTGCGGGTCGGGCAGGCGCAGTTCGTGCTGAAGGGTTCGGTGGCGGCCGAGCCGGATGGCGCCGCGACGCCGGGCCTGCTCGGGCCGGGCGCGGTGATCGCGCTTGCCGACCTGCCGGCCACCGGGCTGGTGCAGCCCGGCTCGCTGCTGCGCTACGAGCTGCGCGCGGCGTTCCCGCCCGGCACGGACGTCGCGGTGGTCGAGGCGGCGGTGCGCGAGAGGTTCGGCGACCAGGGTTGGCGCATCCGCGACTCGCACGACGCGGCGCCCGGCGTGGTGCGGTTCATCGACCAGACCAGCCGGTTCATGACGCTGGTCGGGCTGACGGCGCTGCTGGTCGGCGGCATCGGGGTGGCGACCGGCGTGCGGGCATGGCTGGAGGCCAGGGCGCGCGGCATCGCGGTGCTGCGCTGCCTCGGCGCGTCGTCGCGGCTGGTGTTCGCCACGTTCCTGATCCAGGTGGCGGCGTTGTCCGTGGTAGGCGTGGCGGTGGGTGTGGCGGCGGGGGCGGCCCTGCCGGCACTGGGAATATGGTTGTTCGGCAGCCTGTTGCCGGTGCCGCCCCGCGTCGGGATCTACTGGGGGCCGTTGGGACTGGCGGCGTTGTACGGGCTGCTCACCGCGGGGGCGTTCTCGCTGTGGCCGCTCGGCCGCGCGGCGCGGATCCCCGGCGCCGCGCTGTTCCGCGACGCCGTGCTGCCGGGCGAGGCACGACCTTCCGCCGGAGTGGTTGTCGCCAACGTTGTGCTCGTCCTGGTGCTGGTCGGGCTGACGGTGGCCACCGCGCCGCAGCGGGGTTTCGCGATGTGGTTCTGCGGGGCCGCCGCCGCGACCTTGCTGCTGTTCCGGGCGGGCGGCTGGGCGCTGATGCGCGGCGTCGTGCTGCTGCCGTCGCCGCGCTGGGCCTGGGCAAGGCTGGGGCTCGGCAACCTGCACCGCCCGGGCACGGCGACACCGCTGATGATGGTCGCCCTCGGGCTCGGCCTGTCGACGCTGTGCTCGGTAGCGATGATCGAGGCCAACATCCGTCGCGCGGTGCTGGACCAGATCCCGGCCGATGCGCCCACCTTCTTCTTCATCGACATCCAGCCGGACCAGCTCGCGCGCTTCGACGACATGGTGCACGCGGCGCCCGGCACGAAGGACGTGGACCAGGTGCCGAGCCTGCGCGCCCGGATGGTCGCGGTGAACGGTGTCCCGGTCGAGCAGGTGCAGGCCACGCCGGACACGCAGTGGGCGCTGCGCGGCGACCGCGGCCTGACGTTCTCCGCGGCAGAGCCGGAGGACACGCGGCTCGTGGCCGGGCAATGGTGGCCGGCGGACTATGCTGGGCCGCCGCTGGTGTCCTTCGACGCGAAGCTGGCGCAGGGCTGGGGCGTGAAGCTGGGCGACATGCTGCGCATCAACGTGCTGGGGCGCGACATCGACCTGCGCGTCGCCAGCCTGCGCGACATCAACTGGCGCACCCTGTCGCTGAACTTCACGCTCGTGGCCTCGCCGGGGCTGCTGGCCCAGGCGCCGCACTCAGAGATCGCCACCGTTTACATGAACGCCGACCCGCGCCAGCAGGGCGCGCTGCTGCGCCAGGTCACGGACGCGCTGCCCAATGTCACAGGCATCCGCGTCGCCGACGTGCTCGACGCGGTCGCCTCGCTGGTGCGCAAGGTCGCGGCGGCGCTCGCGGCGACGGGGTCGCTGGCGCTGGCGGCGGGCGCCCTGGTGCTGGCCGGCACGGTGGCGGCGGGGCAGCGTCGGCGGATCGCGGAGGCGGTGGTGCTCAAGAGCCTCGGTGCCACGCGTCGGCAGATCCGGGCGGCGTGGCTGGTGGAGTTCGGCGTGATCGGGCTCGCGGCGGGGCTGCTGGCGGCTCTGGTGGGCACGGCGGCGAGCTGGGGGGTGGTGCGGTTCCTCATGGATGCGGAGTGGACGTTCCTGCCGGGCGTGCTCGCCGCCACCGTGTCTGGGTGTGTGGTCCTGATGCTCGGCTTCGGCTACGCCGGGACTGCCATGGCGTTGCGGGCACCGGCCGCGAGCTACCTGCGCAACGAATGAACCGCGGGTGAGCCAAGCTTTATCAAATATTTAGCTGCGACCGACGGCGGGAACCGGCGCCGGAATTCGCTTGAACGCGGGCGGGCTCCTGCCAAGATAGCAGCCATGGGCACCATGCCCCCTTTGAGGAACCCTCCATGGCCTTCCGCCCTGATACCCGAACCTATCCGGCGCAGACCGGTTTCGCGCAGGCCGGCGCGCTTGATGCGGGCCTGCGTACTTACATGCTGCACGTCTACAACTGGATGACGTCAGGCCTGGCGCTGACCGGCATCGTGGCCTACCTCGTGGCCAACGTTCCGGCCGTGCGCGCGGCGTTCTACCACGAGGTACAGACGCGTGGCGGTTTCGCGCTGCAGCCCACGTTGCTCGGCTACGCGGCGATGTTCGCGCCGCTCGGTTTCGTGCTGGTGCTGAGCATGGGCGTAAACCGGCTTTCCCGGCAGTCGGCGCAGGCGCTGTACTGGGCGTTCTGCGCGGCCATGGGCGCCAGCCTCGCCAACATCTTCTGGGTTTACACCGGCGACAGCATCACCCGCGTGTTCTTCATCACCGCGGGCACGTTCGCCGTGATGTCGGCCTGGGGCTACACCACGAAGACGGACCTGAGCCGGTTCGGCAGCTTCCTGATGATGGGCCTGATCGGCATCATTCTCGCCAGCGTGGTCAACATCTTCGTCGGCAGCAGCCAGCTGCAGTTCCTGGTCAGCATCGTCGGCGTGCTGGTGTTCACGGGCCTGACCGCGTTCGACACGCAGCGCATCAAGGCATCCTACCTCCAATACTCGTATGCCGAGGGCTCGGACGTGGCAGCCAAGCGCAGCGTCTACGACGCGCTCAGCCTCTACCTGAACTTCATCAACCTGTTCATGCTGCTGCTGCAGCTTACCGGCAACCGCAGCAACAACAACTGATCGCCTGGATACCCGGAAAAGCCCCGGCTCCGTATGGGGCCGGGGCTTTTTGCTGTCTAGTGCCTGGCCAGGCCTCCTATGGCCCTCGGAAACCGCTGCGGCATCATGCCCTGGCAGAAGGAAGGCCCGGATGCGGCAAGCCTCTGTTCCAGTCCCGGGGCATACGAGGTCGCCCGCTGCATGGCAGCGCTGCCTCGCGCCGTGATCGAGAGGACAAGGACGATCGCGGTGCCATACTGGGCGAAGGGCGCTGTTGCATGAGCCATGCGCCTGCCTCGCCCGGATGGCATCCGGACGCGAGGGGTTCTCCCCGCCCAGGCAGTGCTGTGCATGAACGTACCAACGATGGCGCGAAGCCGATCCCCCCTTCAGGCGGCCCCGGCGATCGAGGTGGCCGGTCTGTCCAAGAGGTTCGGCGAGACGCTCGCGGTGGCCGGCATCGACGTGACCGTTCAGGCCGGCGAGACGATCGGCCTGCTCGGCGGCAACGGGGCCGGCAAGACGACCACGATTGCCATGCTGCTCGGCCTGCTGGTGCCGACATCGGGCAGCATACGGATCCTGGGCCATGACATGGCACACGACCGGTTCTCTGCGCTGGCGCGGATGAACTTCTCGTCGCCCTATGTCGCCTTGCCGAGCCGCCTCAGCGTGGCCGAGAACCTGCGTGTCTACGGGCACCTCTACGGCGTGCGGCGGATCGGACGCCGCATCGAGGAACTCGCCGCCCAGCTCGACCTCGGCGACCTGCTGCGTCGCCCAGCCGGGCAGCTTTCGGCCGGGCAGAAGACGCGGGTGGCGCTGGCCAAGTCCCTGATCAACCGCCCGGACGTGCTGCTGCTGGACGAGCCGACGGCGAGCCTGGATCCCGACACCGGCGACCTGATCCGCGGCTGGCTGGAGCGCTACCGCGTGGAGTCCGGCTGCACGATCCTGCTCGCGTCGCACAACATGGCGGAGGTGGAGCGGCTCTGCGGGCAGGTACTGGTGATGAAGCAGGGCCGCATCGTCGATCGCGGCACGCCCGCGGCGCTGCTGGAGCGCTACCAGCGTGACGACCTCGAACAGGTGTTCCTCGACATCGCCCGCGACCGCACGGCCGGCATGCACTCTGGCGAGCCCGGGTCTGGCGGACACCCGGAAATCCTGGAGACGGGAGCATGAGCGGGTCGGCCCGGCGGATCTGGGGCCTCGTCTACCGTCACCTCGCGCTGTACCGGGGCTCGTGGCCGAGGCTGCTCGAGCTGTCCTACTGGCCGATCCTGCAGATGTGCATCTGGGGCTTCACCTCGTCGTATTTCGCGGGGCGCATGTCCGGCTCTGCGGCGGCGATGACCGTGTCCGCGCTGCTCGGCGGCGTGCTGCTCTGGGAGGTGACGCTGCGCACCCAGATGGGCTTGTCGGCCACGTTCCTGGAGGAGCTGTGGTCGCGCAACCTCGGCCACGTGTTCGTCAGCCCGCTGCGGCCATGGGAGATGATGGCGGCGCTCACCGTGATGTCGGTGCTGCGCATGCTGGCCGGCGTGCTGCCGGCGGTGCTCCTGGCCTGGGCGATCTACCGCTTCGACCTGTTCTCCGTCGGCGCGCCGTTGGTGCTGTTCGTGGCCGCCCTGATGCTGATGGGGTGGTGCGTGGGGCTGGGTGTGATGTCGCTGATCCTGCGCCACGGCCTCGGCGCCGAGGCGCTGGCTTGGTCGGTGACCTTCGGCCTGGCACCGTTCTCCTGCGTGTTCTACCCGGTCTCCGCCCTCCCATCGGTGCTGCGCCCGGTGGCGTTCGTGCTGCCGTCGAGCCACGTGTTCGAGGGGCTGCGCACGGTCATGGCGCAGGGCGTGGTGCGCTGGGACGAGCTCGGGTGGGCGTTCGGCCTGGACGGCCTCTGGCTCGCGGCGGCCGTGCTGCTGTTCCTGCGCCAGTTCCAGTCGGCCCGCGTGCGCGGCGCACTGCTCAGCATCGGCGAGTAGGCGCCAGTCCGCGCGGCTGCCCGGCCTGGGCCTGCGCGTCCTGTCCCGCGCCGGGCTGGACAGGGATCGGCGGCCGGACCTAACCCCTTCGCGACACCCGGCAGGAGCACAGACCCGATGACCCGCTTCCACCTCATCCGCCATGCCCTGGTGGAGGAGAGCGCCCGGCTGGTGCTGTACGGCACGATGGATGTCCCGCTCTGCCCAGAGACCCTGGCCGCCCAGTCCGGCCAGTACGGCGCGCTGGCCGAGCGTCTGCCCCGCGACGCGCCCTGGTACGTCACGCCGCTGCGGCGGACCGTCAGCACTGCGGAGGCGATCTGGAACGCCGGCTATCCCGCGGTGGTGCCCGGCGTGGAGCCCGACCTCGTGGAGCAGCACCTCGGCGAGTGGCAGGGCCTTGCCCACGCCGCGCTGCCGCCGCTGCTGGCGCAGCCTGCGCACACCTTCTGGCCACTGGCCGGGAACGAACGGCCCCCCGGGGGCGAGAGCATGCAGGACGTGATCGGCAGGGTCGGCCCGGTGCTGGAGCGTCTGGCGCAGGCGCACCCTGGCGGCGAGCTGGTGGTGGTCTGCCACGGCGGCGTGATCCGGGCCGCGATCGCCCACGCGATGGGCATCCCCGCCGACGCGGCGCTGCACCTGTCCGTGCAGAACCTGTCGGTCAGTGTGCTGGAGCGTCACCCGCGCGCCTGGAAGGTGGTCTGCGTGAACGAGGTGCCCGGCTACTTCGGCGTCCGGTAGCGTCGGGCAACGACGCTCGACGCGCCGAAGCGGGCTTCGATCCGGCTGTATCCCATGGGCAGGCCGGTCGGCGTCACCTCGCACCGCGCGTGAAGGCTTCTTGGTATCGCCATGTTTCGTCGCTACAAGGCCGGCACGCGATGGGGAGAGGCCGAATGGTCCGCAGGCTTGTGGCCGCTACGATGACCGTGCTGTGCGCCCTGTCGCTCGCCGGGTGCGAGACAGGCGCGCCGGACCAGGTCCGCGCACAGCAGCAGCAGGAGCTGGTCGACCGTGCGACCCTGGCCGCACAGGACCTGCTCAACCCGGTCACCGGCAAGGTCGCGGCACGGACGCTGCGCAAGGCCCGCGCGGTGATGATCTGCCCGCGGGTGTTCCGCGTGGGCTTCCTGTTCGGCGGCGAGGGCGGCGGCTGCGTCCTTCTGGCGCGCGGCGGCAACGGCTCGTGGTCGTCGCCGGCGTTCTACAGCCTGGGCAACGGCAGCTTCGGCCTGCAGGCGGGCATGCAGGACGCCGAGCTGATGATGATGATCATGACCAACCGCGGGCTCGACGCGGTGATGGACAGCCAGTTCAAGATCGGCGCCGGTGCCTCGGTCGCGCTGATCACGCTGGGCGGCGGGGTAGGGGGCGACACCACCGCGGCATTGAACGCGGACATCATCGCGTTCGAGCGGACGCGCGGGCTGTACGCCGGCATCTCGCTGGAAGGCGGCGTGATGACCGCCGACAGCATCGGCGACCGCGCCTACTACAACCAGGACATCGGCTCGCGCGGCATCGTCATGGCGATGCACGCCAACAACCCCGGCGCGGACCCGTTGCGCGCCGTGCTGATGCGGTTCGGCAATCAGGAGCCCGCGCCGGCGGCCATGCCCTATGGCGCCGCACCTTACGGGCAATTCCAGGACTCCGGGCCGGTGTCGACGGCCCCGCGTGGCGCCGTGCAGCAGCAGATGTTGCCGCCGCCGCGCTGAGCCCGGCGGGCCGGGACAGGCAGGCCTGCCGCCGGGGCGAAGCGATGCCGTTGGACAGGACGTGCAGCTGGCGGTAGTATGCTGCACTGCACAATGCGGCGGCTGCGATCGATCCGGTGGCCACGCCCCTGTCCGGAGAGCGCCATGCGCCTTGCCCTCCTTGCCCTCGCGGCGGCCTCCTTCGGCATCGGCACCACCGAGTTCGTCATCATGGGCCTCCTGCCCGACGTGGCGCGTGACCTCGCCGTCAGCATTCCGCGTGCGGGACTGCTGGTCTCCGGCTACGCGATCGCGGTCACGGTCGGCGCGCCGGTGGTGGCAATCGCGACCGCACGCTTGCCGCGCAAGCGGACGCTGCTCCTCCTCATGGCGATCTTCGTCGTCGGCAACGTCTGCTGCGCGCTGTCGCCCAGCTACGGGCTGCTGATGCTGTCGCGGGTGTTCACGGCCTTCGCGCACGGCTCGTTCTTCGGCATCGGCGCGGTGGTTGCGGCCGACCTCGTGCCGCGCAATCGGCGGGCGCAGGCGATCTCGCTGATGTTCGCCGGCCTGACGCTGGCCAACGTGCTGGGCGTGCCGGCCGGCACCATGCTCGGGCAGGCGCTCGGCTGGCGCGCGACGTTCTGGGCCGTGGTGGCCATCGGCGTTCTCGCGGCCGCCGCCCTGGCGCGCTGGGTGCCCGACATCGCCTCCGACCGCTCAGTCCGCCTCGCCCAGGAGTTCCGCACGCTGCGCAGGCCGCAGGTGCTGCTCGCCATGCTGATCAGCGCCCTGTCCTCGGTCAGCCTGTTCAGCGTGTTCACCTACATCACGCCACTGCTGGAGCAGGTGTCCGGTTTCACCCCGCACGAGGTGAGCATCGCGCTCCTGCTGTTTGGAGTCGGCCTCACGGTCGGCAACATGGTGGGGGGGCGGCTTGCGGACTGGCGCCTGATGCCGGCCGCGATCGGCTGCCTCGTGGCCCTGGTCGCGGTGCTCCTGCTGTTCGGCCAGACCCAGCACTCAGCGATTCCCGCTCTGGCCACCCTGGTGCTGTGGGGGGCGATCGCCTTCGCGCTGGTCTCGCCGTTGCAGATGCGGGTGCTGGACCAGGCGGTGGAGGCGCCGAACATGGCCTCGATCCTCAACCAGGGCGCCTTCAACCTTGGCAACGCCAGCGGTGCCTGGCTAGGTGCCGCTGCGATCGCCAGCGGCCTGCACTATGCCAGCCTGCCCTGGATTGGCGCGGTCGCGGCGGCGACCGCCCTCGGATGCGCCGTGCTGTCGCTGATGCTGGAGCAGCGGGACGGCGCAGCACTTGCCAGGCCGGTCTGAGGTCCCAGGCAGGGAAGGTCGGGCTCTGCCCGAACCCGCAAAGGGTCCGAAGACTCTTTGATCCCTTGACTCAAGGGAGGCGTTCCAAGGGCGCAGCCTTTGGCGGAGTCCAGAGGCAGAGCCTCTGGCCTTGCTTCATGCGGCCGGCACTACCCAGGCCGGTCCGAGGCTGACGTGGAGCGCGCGGCATCCTATCTTCGTGTCATGTCGACAGAGCCGTTCTGGGTCACCAAGACCCTCGCCGAGATGAGTCTGGCCGAGTGGGAGTCGCTGTGCGACGGCTGCGGCCGCTGCTGCCTACACAAGCTGCGCGACGAGGACACAGACGCCCTCGCCTATACCGACGTGTCCTGCCGCCTGCTGGACGGCACAAGCTGCCGCTGCTCGGACTATGCGCGGCGGCAGGTGCGGGTGCCGGACTGCGTGTCGCTGACGCCGGAGGTCCTGGCGGAGATCGACTGGCTTCCGCCGAGCTGCGGCTATCGTCGCGTCGCGGAGGGCAGGGGGCTTGCCTGGTGGCACTGGCTGGTGTCCGGGAGCCCCGACACGGTGCACGAGGCCGGGATCTCGGTGCGGGACCGGGTGGTCAACGAGCGGGTCGCCGGCGCACTGGAGGACCACGTCGTGAACTGGCCGAACCGGGAGCCGCGTACGCGCCGGCCTGCGGCCATGCCGCGCGTAACCCGGAGTGGCATGCCCGCTGCAAGGCAGTCTGGCGCGCACGAGAGTGTCCGGATTGCCGACTCGGACGGCGCCGACCCTGAGGGCGGTCCGAAATAGGAGCCTTGGCCGACCAGGAGGACGCTTGCTGACGAGCCGCTTCAGACGGATCTACTCTCCCAGGACGTGAAGCATGATCTCCCGGCGATGCGGCGCCGAACGGTGCTCAAACAGGTAGAGCCCCTGCCAGGTGCCGAGCACCATCCGTCCTCCATCGACGGGGATGCTCAATTGCGTCGCGGTCAGCGCGGCCCTGATGTGGGCGGGCATGTCGTCCGCGCCTTCGGAACTGTGGCGGTAGTCGGCGCCCTCCGGCGCAAGTGCGGCAAACGCGTCCAGCAGGTCGGCCTGCACGTCAGGGTCGGCATTCTCCTGGACCAGGAGTGACGCCGAGGTGTGACGGCACCACAGCGTCAGGAGCCCAGTATCGATCGCCTGCTCGGCCAGCCAGCGCACAACCGGCGCCGTGATCGGCCACAGGCCTTGTCCCCGGGTGGCCACGACGAGACGGTGCTGTGCCTGCTTCATGCGGCAGCAACGCCGCGGGGCAGGCAATGTTCTCGGGCATCGGGCACGAAACGGCAGCAAGTTCCGGGCCCGGGAGGTCGCCCCGTTCCCCGCGCCGCCGCTGTGCCGGCAGGCCGGAACGCTCCACATGGCCGGGCGGGCCGGCCCGGACCCGCGGGCCCGGATCAGGCCAGATCCACACCGGCTCGGTGGTTAGCTGGCCTCCTGCATCCGCGTGCGGCTCAGCCCGTGACCTCGTCGGTGATGACCTTGAAGCCGGTTAACGTGTTCCGGCCGAAGGTGTTGCTGATCGCGACGTCGGAGGCGTCCCGGCCGTGGCCGATGAGGATGCGGCCGATGCGCCGACGGTTGTGGCGCGCGTCGAAGGTGTACCAGCGCCCGCCCAGATAGGCCTCGAACCAGCCGGACCAGTCCATCGGGTCCGGCGAGACCGGCACGCCGATGTCGCCGAGATAGCCGGTGCAGTAGCGCGCCGGGATGTTCATGCAGCGGCACAGCGTGGTCGCCAGGTGGGCGAAGTCGCGGCACACGCCACGTTTCTCCTCGAACGCCTCGTAGGCGGTCTTGGTGGCGCGGGCGTACTGGTAGCCGAAGGTGACGTGCTCGTTGACCCACTTGACGATGCCGGCCACGCGCGCCCAGCCCAGCGGCAGGTGGCCGAAAGTGTTCCACGCGAAGTCCGACAGCCGGTCGGTCTCGCAGTAGCGGCTGCCCAGCAGGTAGACCAGCACCTCGTCGGGCAGCTCCTCCACTGGATGCTGGATGGCGTCGAGCGCCTCCTCGTCGAGCTCGCCCGAGTCCGTGACCATGGCATCGGCGCGCAGCGTGATCGGCCCCTTGGGCGCCACCAGGCGCAGGCAGATGTTGTTGAACGTGTCGCGGTACGAGGTGATCGGCACCGCCGGCTCGGTGGTCATGGTGTCGTCGGACAGCAGGTCGTGCGTGCGGGAGGGATGGACGTTCAGCATGAGCATCATGGGCGTCGGCTGCGCGCAGTCGAATGTCAGCTCGTAGCCGATGCGGATCTGCATATCCCGTGGTTCCTTCCTGTCCTGGCGGGCCGCGGGACCAGCCTGTCCCGTTCCGCTTCCGGTGCTCTCATGCACATCGCACGCCACCTGCCTGCCCGACCTCGCATCCCCGCTGCCATGCGTCAACGACGCTGTTGTGCAAACGCATCGGTTCCGGTCGTCGGTCCCCCGTTCGCGGCCACCGACGGTGCACGCCGCGCCGCGCCGCCGGGGCCGCTACTTCCTGAACATCCGCAGCGTGCGCTGCCACCAGTAGCGCTTGCGCAGCCAAGCCCGCATGTCACCCTGGAAGTACCAGCCGAAGGAGCCGAACCAGACCGCCACGCACAGGACGCCAAGAGCCCAGTTCAGCATGTCGCACGCTCTCCCAGCCGATGGTTTCCGCGGATGCGCCGGCGGCAAGCCGGTCCCACGATCGTGTGGTCTCTGCCGCATCCCAGCCCCAAGGGGCTTCGGACGCCAAGGCTCCGCGTCGGTTCGTTGCCGGCTGGCTCCGAGCGATGGCGCATGCCACCCGAACCCCGCCCACGCGCACACGGCGCCTGGATATCAGGCGTCGCCGGCCAGTGCACGATGGCAGCCCAGCCAGCCAAGATTCATTGCAGGTTGCGTATCGCGTCGCTATCCTTGGAACGACGCAAGATCGGCGGCATCAACGAGACCGGTTGTGCGTGGGAGAGGGCTCGGGTTCCGGGCCTGACGTTCAACATGGCGGCCGGTTCTGACGCGGCCGCCTCCGCACGGAAGGCATGGTCATGTCCAACGGGACAGTGAAGTGGTTCAATCCCACCAAGGGATACGGTTTCATCGCACCCGACACGGGCGGCAAGGACGTCTTCGTGCACATCAGCGCCGTGCAGAAGGCCGGGCTGGGCGCCCTGAACGAGGGCCAGAAGGTCGGCTTCGAGGTCGAGCAGCAACAGAACGGCAGGGCAGCCGCGGTGAATCTGTCCAACGCCACGATGTAGCCGAGGGCGCGCGAGCCGCGTCCAGGCGACGCGCTCAGCGCCGTGCGACCTCCGCACGGATAGCTGCAGCGAGCTCCGGGTTTGCGCGCCTGATCTGCCCGACACGCAGCGCGAAGCCGCTGCCCCATTTCGGGTCGCGCTCCCATGCCTCCAGGAACATCAGGTCCGCGACGAAGGGCGGATCGCTGACCTGATCCAGGGCCTGCCGCAGGGCGGCGGTCATGACCGGGGTGGTGGCGGCACTCATCACGCTCTCCTGCGACCCAACGAACGGCAATCTGGCAGCGCTTGGTCGCATGAACAGGCGAAAATTTCGTGAACATAGACGGCGGAAAACGCCGGCACCGCTGCCGCCACACGGCGGCAGGCAGGTGGCCCGCGTCGGGGCTGGTCTGCCCCGACACAGGCGCGCCGTCTCAGTAGCGGTAGAGGTCGTGCTTGAACGGGCCGTTCGACCCCGGAAGGCCGATGTAGGCCGCCTGCGCCGCGGTCAGCTTCGTCAGCTTCGCGCCGACCTTGGCGAGGTGCAGCGCCGCGACCTTCTCGTCGAGCGACTTCGGCAGGGTGTAGACCTCGCCGGTGCCGTACTTGCCGGCCGGGGCGGTCCACAGCTCGATCTGCGCCAGCGTCTGGTTGGTGAAGGACGCCGACATCACGAAGGACGGGTGCCCCGTGGCGTTGCCCAGGTTCACCAGGCGGCCTTCGGACAGCACGATCAGGCGCTTGCTGTCGGGGAACACCACCTCGTCGACCTGCGGCTTGACGTTCTCCCAGGTGTAGTTGCGCAGCGCCTCGATCTGGATCTCGCTGTCGAAGTGGCCGATGTTGCACACGATCGCGCGGTTCTTCATCGCGCGCATGTGGTCGATGGTGATCACGTCGACGTTGCCGGTCGCGGTGACGAAGATGTCGCCGCGCGGCGCCGCGTCCTCCATGGTCACGACCTCGTAGCCCTCCATCGCCGCCTGCAGCGCGCAGATCGGGTCGGCCTCGGTCACCAGCACGCGGCAGCCGCCGTTCTTCAGCGAGGCGGCCGAGCCCTTGCCCACGTCGCCGAAGCCCGCGACCACGGCGACCTTGCCGGCCATCATCACGTCGGTGCCGCGGCGGATCGCGTCGACCAGGCTCTCGCGGCAGCCGTACAGGTTGTCGAACTTGGACTTGGTCACGCTGTCGTTGACGTTGATCGCCGGGACCTTGAGCGTCCCCGCCTTGGCCATGTCCCACAGGCGGTGCACGCCCGTGGTGGTCTCCTCGGAGATCCCGCGCACGTCGGCCAGCATCTCGGGATACTTGTCGTGCATCAGTACGGTCAGGTCGCCGCCGTCATCGAGGATCATGTTCGGCGTCCAGCCGTCCGGGCCGCGCACGGTCTGCTCGATGCACCACCAGAACTCCTCCTCCGACAGGCCCTTCCACGCGAACACCGGGGTGCCTGCGGCGGCGACGCCGGCTGCGGCGTGGTCCTGCGTCGAGAAGATGTTGCACGACGACCAGCGCACCGTGGCGCCCAGCGCGGTCAGGGTCTCGATCAGAACGGCGGTCTGGATGGTCATGTGCAGGCAGCCCGCGATGCGCGCCCCGGCCAGCGGCTTGCTCTGCCCGTACTCCTCGCGCAGTGCCATCAGGCCGGGCATCTCGTCCTCGGCCATCAGGATCTCCTTGCGGCCCCAAGCGGCCAGGGAGATGTCAGCGACCTTGTAGTCGTGGTCCGAGGTGACGTTGGTGTCGGGCATGTCGGCTCCTGCGCTGCGGCAAACATAAGGATATGTTTATGAGTGCTGCCTAGCACGCCGGCGAGGCGGAAAGAAAGGCCAAGTTTCGTCCGTCTGCCAACAGCACCGTGCAGGCGACGTTGACCGCCGACAGGTGGCCGCAGGCCGGGGGCATGGCGGGGAGGGCGCGGGATTATCGGTGGACGACCGCGGGCGGGGACGCGAGAGTGCCGCGCAGAAACGGCGGGGACGCGGCACGCAATGGCAGACATGGCACGACGGATCGGGCTGCGACCAACCACGCTGACCGACCGCTTCCCGCCCCCCGGCGGCCGCTACACCGCGACGGCGCAGGCGCTGCACTGGATTGTCGCCGTGCTGTTCGTCGCACAGGTGGTCATCGCCTGGACCCTCGTCGTGCGCGCCAACGGCGACCCCGGCGCAGGCTTCTGGCTCACGCTGCACAAGTCGATCGGCATGACCATCCTGGCGCTGGTCGCGGTCCGCCTGGCATGGCGGGCGTCGCACCCGGCCCCGCCGCTGCCGCCCCGCATGCCGTTGTGGGAGAAGCTGCTCGCCCGCGTGAACCACTGGGTGCTGTACGCGATCCTGCTCGTCATGCCGATCAGCGGCTACTTGTCCTCGGCCGCCGCAGGCCACACGATCCACTACTTCTGGTTGTTTGACCTCCCCAACCTGCCGCAGTCCCCGGAGCTCGCGCACAACGCCATCACCGTCCACGTCATCGGGCAGTGGTTCATCTACGTCGCGGTCGCCCTGCACCTGATCGGCGCAGCCTGGAACGTCGTTGTGCGCCGTGACGGCTCGCTGAACCGCATGCTGCCGGAGCAGACCGAGGCCTGAGCCTCCGTGTTCGTGCCGCAGAACAGGCAAGGTTGAGGCTCTGCCTCAAACTCCGCCAAAGGCTCGCCTTTGGAATCCCCTACTTAAATCCATGAGTTCCCAGAAGCCTTGGCCTTTGGCGGATTGGAGTAAAGCCCGGCCTCGCTATCCGGAGCACGTGCAGCCCGTTCCACCCAGACATGAGAGCCCCACGTGGTGGCGTCAGGTTGCCTGGGCCCACTCGCGAAGGTCCTGCACCAGGAGCTTGGGGCTTTCCAGGGCGGCGAAGTGCCCGCCGTGCGGCATCGCGGTCCAGCGCGAGACGTTAAAGCCTTTCTCCGCGTAGCTCCGCGGCGGCCAGGGGTGCAGCGGGTCCGGGAACCGCGCGAACGCTGTCGGAACCTCCACGCGCCGGCCGGGCGGCAGCGTGCGCAGCCCCGCCTCCATCGCCGCCGCATAGAACCGGATGGAGGAGTGGAAAGCGCCGGTCATCACGTAGATCATCACGGTGTCGAGCAGCTCCTCGCGGCTGAACACCTGCTCGAACAGACGCTCCGTCAGGTCGGACCAGTCGTGGTAGCGCTCCACAATCCATGCAGCCTGCGCCACGGGATTGTCGCCCACCGCCCAGGACAGGCTCTGCGGCCGGCTTCCCTGGAGGTGACGGTAGCCGCCCATGGACTGCTCGATCCCCTGCATCGCGGAGGCCCAGAGCAGCTCGTCAGGCGTCTCCGCCGCTGCCGCCGGCCTCGGGAACAGCATGGTCAGGTGGATCGCCGTGACATGATCCGCGTGGTGGAGCCCGAGCAGCGCGGTCACCAGCGCGCCCCAGTCGCCGCCATGCGCGAGGTAGCGCGGATAGCCCAGCACCTCGGTCATCAGGCCGTCGAGCAGGTGGGCGCTGCGGCGTGGATCGACCGTGCGCGCGGGGTGGGCGGAGAAGCCGAAGTTGGGCAAGGACGGGATCACCAGGTCGAACGCATCCTCGGCCTTGCCGCCGTGGCGTGAGGGGAAGGCGAGCACCTCGGCGACCTTCCAGAACTCGCGGAACGACCCCGGCCAGCCATGCGTGAGCAGAAGCGGACGCCGGCCCTTGGCCTCGCCGACGATGTGCACGAAGTGAAGCTCGACGCCGTCTACCGTGGCCAGGAACTGCGGAAAGCGGTTCAGCCGCTCCACGGCCGCCCGCCAGTCGTAGCCGTCCGCCCAATGGGCACAAAGTCCGCGGAGGAAGCCGGCGTCGCAGCCGTAGCGCCAGCCTTCGCCGTCCGGCACAGGGGGGAAGCGGTAGGCTCGGACGCGCTCCATCACGGGTTCGACGAGATCGGCGGTCCAGTCCACGCGGAAAGGCGTCATGACGGGCTCCTCCTGTGGCTGCCTAGAATCACGCGAGGAACGCCGGAGTTGCCATCCGAATGCGGCTCCCGTTCCACACGCGGAAATCCTGACAGGAGCCAAGCCTGCTTCAGGCGCGGGTTCAAAGGCGCTCGCCTCCGGCGGGTCCCCGCTTCCAGGCATGGGGCAGGGACCTGGCTTCAGCTGACGCCGATGAGAACGCCCGTCGCGAACACCAACGCGCCACCGAACATCACCTGGAACGTCGCCGACACCCAGGGCGTGTCCATGTAGCGCCAGCGTATCCACGAGATCGCCGCCAGCTCGACCACCACGACGACCATCGCGACCGCCAGGGCAGTGTGGAAGTCGCGGATCAGGAACGGCAGGGTGTGGCCGATGCCGCCGAGCGTGGTCATCAACCCGCAGATCAGGCCGCGCAGCAGCGGCGCGCCGCGTCCGGACAGCTTGCCGTCGTCGGACAGCGCCTCTGCGAACCCCATGGAGATGCCGGCGCCGAGCGAGGC
>JBPBQX010000216.1:0-23247 GCA_050955025.1 Janthinobacterium lividum | reverse complement strand
GCATCATGATCCCCAGACTTTAACGCTTCACATAGGTCGTTGGGGCAGGATAACGCTCGGCGACACCGGACGGACCGGCAACGACGGCCTGCGCCGGGGTTGATGTCGCCCGGACCCCGGACGCCGAGATCTCGGACGTCCAGACCTCAAGGGAAGCGCTCCATGCCCGACCTGCCTGCCTCCGCCGCCGCGCGGCACCGCAGCCCGAACTCGCTCTACGACGCGCTGGCCGCGGGCTACGACGCGTCCTACGCCGTCCCCGGCCACCGCAAGGCCTACGACGTGCTGGCCTGGGAGCGCGTGACCGCCCTCCTGCCCGCGGCGCCCGCCACGGTGATCGACGCCGGCTGCGGCACCGGGCGCTGGGTCGAGAAGTTCCTCGACCTCGGCCACCGCGTGGTCGGCATCGAGCAGGCGCCGGGCATGCGCGCGGTGATAGCGTCGCGCGAGCTGGGCGAGGGCTTCACCCTGGTGCCGGAGAGCATGGAGACCGCGCGGATCGAGCCGGGCAGCGCCGACATGGTGGTGGCGATGGGCTCCACGCAGTTCACCTCGGACCCGGCGGCGACGATCCGCCGCTACGCCGAGTGGGTGCGCCCGGGCGGCCACGTCTGCGTCTACGTCGACAGCCGCCTGGCGCTGGTCCTGGAGCTGCTGCGCCTGGACCGCCGCGAGGAGGCGCTGCTGCGGCTGCGCACCGGGCGCGGCGTGTGGGCGGTGGACGGCACCGAGGCCGACGTCCACCTCTACGACCACGCCGAGCTGCGCCGCGACTTCCTGGCCGCAGGCCTGGAGGAGGTGTCCGGCCACGGCCTGCTGGTCAGCGCGTCCACGATCGGCAGCGCGGGCTGCACGAAGGCGATGGAGGACGACGAGGCCGGCTTCCTGGCGCTGGAGCGCACCCTGTCCGACGACGCGCTGATGGTCGACTGCGGCAAGCACCTGTTCATGTCGGGCCGGCGCCCGCTGGCCTGACCGGCCGGGCGCGCCGGCGGCGGCGCGCCCGGCCGCGCGGACGCCGCCGGGGCACGCCCCGGCCACGCCTAGTCCCCTGCGCTGAGCGCCGCGACCCCGGCGAGCATGTCGGCGGCGACCCAGGCCGGGGGCGCTGCCGGCACCAGCTCGCGCAGCAGCTCGCAGATCAGCGTGACGTGCTCGCAGGTCAGGGCGTCCGACATGGGCAGCGCGATGATACGCGAGGCGACGCGCTCGGTGGCGCGCAGGTCGCCCATCACGCAGGTGTCGCGGAAGTACGGCTGGTCGGCCAGGTGCGGCGAGAAGTACGTGGCCACCCCCACGCCGTGGTGGCGCAGCTCGTCCAGCAGCGCGTCGCGCGTGCCCTGGTAGGACGCCGGCAGCAGCATCGGCATGAACTGGTAGGCGTGGCGCACCCCGGTCATCCGCTGGAACGTCCAGCCCGGCAGCCCGCGCAGGTAGCGCTCGGCCAGCTCCACGCGGTGCGCGACCACGGCGGGGAACTCCGCGAGCTTGGCCAGCGCCTGCAGCGCCGTCACCTCGCACAGCTTCGAGTTCAGCCCCGGCAGGCGCGCGACGCGCGGCTCGGTGAAGCCGAAGTTGCCCATGGCGCGCATGGCGGCGAGGGCGTCGGGGTCGGCGTTGTAGATCACCCCGCCCTCGGCCACCGCGAAGGTCTTCGTGGCGTGCATCGAGAACACCACCGAGTGCCGCGACCCCGTGCCGAAGCCGCGCCCCAGCTCGTCCAGCGAGCCCAGCGACGAGGCGGCGTCCACCACGATGCCGACCCCGTGCTCGCGGGCGATGCGGTCGTATCGGTCCATGTCGAGGCAGTTGCCGAAGGTGGCGTAGGGGACGATGGCGGCGACCTGCCCGGCGTAGCGGGCGAGCAGCGCGTCCTCGGCCTCGTGGGAGGGCATCCAGGTGTCGGGGTCGATGTCGCACAGCAGCGGGGTCAGGCCGCACCAGAGCGCGGCGTGCGCGGTGGCGGCGAAGGTGAAGGAGGGCATGATGACGTAGCGGCGTCGCGCGGCGTCGTCCCTGCGCAGGCCGCGGCCTGCGGTGTCGACGGCGTGGCGCAGGGCCACCATGAGGCCGATGGTGGCGTTGCACACGGTGAGGCATCCGCCGACGCCGCCGAACAGGGAGGCGGTCAGCGCGTGCTCGAAGCGCGTGTTGACGGGTCCGTAGTTGGAGTAGACCCCGCTTTCCTCGATCAGGGCGAGCTCCGCGCCGAGCTGGCTCAGGCGGCTGGGGTTGGGCTGCAGGAACGGGATGGTCATGGCGTGTCCTCGCGTCACGGTCGTCTTGCCAAATCCGGGTCCCGCATCAGCGTCTCATGCTGCGAGAATATTATCTTATTATCGCTTTTCGCACGCCACGGCAATCAGGAAGTTGCCGGTTTCCACTCCCGTGACACATTCCGGCTTAATTTCAAGACGACACGCATCCTCGGAGGCGAGTATGGCCATACCAAGGCGAGCGATTCGTGCCGCCTGCCCGCCCCGGTTCGCCCGCGCCGCGCGCCCGGACGCCACGGCCATCTGTGTTCCGCCGCCCCGCCTTCAAGCGTTTCCGGCCCCGCCGCCCGCGGCCGGGCCCGGCGGCACGGCCGTCCCCGTGGCCATGCGCCGTACTACGTCGAGGCCTTCCTTGTAGATGCGCAGCACTGCCCTGCGTACCGCGTCACCGTCGCGGCCCCGCGCCACCGTGCCGAGCGCCGCGTTCAGCGGCAGCCTCGCGCCGTGGCGGCCCGCGGCGTCCTTGACGCCCAGGAACACGGGGACGTCCTCGCGCACCAGCGCGCCCAGGATGTCGAGGCTCCCCTGGCGCGCCAGGACCCGTGCGCCGGCCGCCGCTTCCGCCGGCACGACGTTGAACACCAGCGCGCCCCGCCCCGGCGCGTCGCCCGCCTCGACCAGCACCAGCAGCCCGGACAGGTCCGGCCGCAGCGCCCCGTCCAGCCACGGCAGCAGGCGCCAGCCGCAGTGCCACTCCCGGCAGGTCGCCGGCCGCGACGCGTGCACCGCGCAGCCGCGCGACGGCACGCAGTGCGCGCACGGCACCGCCGCCGGCTTGCGCAGCGCGGGGTCGTCGATGGTCAGCTCGCGGCAGCAGACGGTGCACGCGCCGCAGACACGGTCCGGAACGAGGTCCACCCGCCGCCTCCACTCGGGGAAGCGGCGGGTGTATCACCTTGCGGCCACAGGCCAACCGCAACCCGGCGCGCGCCGTGCCGTGCGCGCCGCCGCGGCGGGGGACAGGCCCCCGCCGTTCGCGCGCGGGGCCCGGCACTGCCGGCCCGCGCGCCGCCGTCGCGTCTCAGTTCGGGTGGAACACGACCTTGACGCAGTTGTCCTTCTTGTCGCGGAAGGTCTTGTACAGCTCCGGGCCGTCCTCGAGCTTCGTGGAGCGGTGCGTGATCAGGAACGTCGGGTCGATCTTCCCCTCCTGGATCAGCTTGGTGAGCGGCTCCAGGTAGCGCTTGACGTGCGTCTGGCCGCTCTTGATCGTCAGGCCCTTCTGCACCAGCGCGCCCATGTTGACCGGGATCGGCCCGGCGTAGACGCCCGGGATCGACACGATGCCGCACGAGCGCACCGCCTGGATCATCTGCTCCAGCGCGTAGGGACGCTGGGTGCTGGTCAGCTTCGCCTGGATCGTGCTGATCGCCTTGAACAGGCCGTGGCCGGCGTCGGACTCCATGCCCACGCAGTCCACCACGCAGTCGGGGCCCTGGCCGCCGCTGATCTCCTTGAGGCGCTCCATCACGTCCTCGTTCGCGTAGTCGATGACGTCGGTCGCCCCCGCCTTGCGCGCCATCGCGATGCGCTCCGGCACCGTGTCGATGGCGATGATCCGCCCCGCGCCCTTGATCACCGCGGACTGGATCGCGAACAGCCCCACCGGGCCCGCGCCCCAGATCGCCACGATCTCGCCGCCCTGCAGGTCGCAGTGGTCGATCGCCTGCCACCCCGTCGGCAGGATGTCGCTCAGGAACAGCGCGTGCTCGTCGTCCATGCCGTCCGGCACCAGCATCGGCGCCACGTCCGCCATCGGCACGCGCACGTACTCGGCCTGCCCGCCCGCGTAGCCGCCGGTGATGTGGGAGAAGCCGAACAGCCCCGCCGTGGGGTAGCCGAACATCTTGGCCGCCATCTCGCCGTTGCGGTTGGACCGCAGGCAGCACGACCAGTTGCCGAGCTTGCACATGCGGCACTCGCCGCAGTTGATGTTGAACGGCACGACCACGCGGTCGCCCTTCTTGAACTTGCTGATCGCCGAGCCGGTGTCGACCACCTCGCCCATGAACTCGTGGCCGAGGATGTCGCCGCTCTCCATCGTCGGCATCTGCCCGTCCATCAGGTGCAGGTCCGAGCCGCAGATCGCGCAGGCCGTCACCTTCAGGATGATGTCGCGCGCGTCCTCGATCGTGGGGTCGGGAACCGTGTCGCAGCGGATGTCGCCCACGCCGTGCCAGCAAAGTGCCTTCATGTCGCAGTCCCTTTCTGGGTTGGTTCAGCCAAGCAGGGAAAGGCCAGGGCCCTGCCCTGGACCCGCCGGGGGCAGGCGCCCCCGGACCCGCACCTGAAGGAGGCCGGTCCAGGGCGGCTCGCCCTGGCGGGTCCAGGGCAGGGCCCTGGCCTTGCCTTCGTCACGCCCGCTTCGTCGTCACCACGTCGAGCCTGTCGATGCGCGCCGGCCTCGCCAGCACCGCGTTCGACCGCCGCAGCAGCAGCGCCGCGCCCTTGCCCGCGAGGTGCGCGCGCCGCGCCGCCTCGTCTGGGAACGTCTCGAAGATCTCGTACACGCGCCGGCTGAGCTGGGCCGCGACCCAGGGCCGCGTGCCCGGCTCGCGCTCCACCTCGGCGCGGATGCCGCGGACCAGCGCGTCCAGCTCGCCCTCGCGCCCGCGCCGCGCCTCCAGCCGGATGTGCAGCGCCTTCTCCCCCGAGCGGCCGCGGCGCCCGCCGACCCGCGCCGGCCGGTGCGACCCGGAGAACAGCGTGCGCCAGAACGCGAACCCCAGCCCAAGCGCGCCCACGGCCGCCAGCGCCGGGTGCATCGAGGCCTCGGTGAACAGGCTCGACTGCATCACGTGCCCCTCGTAGTTGCCGCGCTGCTTCAGGGCCTCGGTGGGGTGCTCCAGCCCGTTCTCGCCGTCGTCGCGCCGCGCCGGCCGTCCGCTCGGCGTGCCCGGGATCACGAACGCCTCCATCAGCCGGTCCATCAGCCCCGGCGCCAGGTGGCCGAGCGCCGCCATCACCTGCCCGCCGCCGCCCGCGTAGATCTCCTTGCGGGGGTGGGTGGCGCAGAACAGGATCGCCTTGGCCACCACGTCGGCGGAGTAGACCGGCGGGACGTGGTGCGGCTCGGAGGCCAGCTCGTTCTTGGCGTTGACGGTGAACGGCGTGTCGATCTGCCCCGGCTTGACCAGGCTCACCGACACCGGCGCCCCCTCGTCCTCCAGCTCCATGCGCAGCGCCTCGGTGAAGCCCTTGATGGCGTGCTTGGACGCGGAGTAGATCCCCTGCAGCGGCACCGCCCGCTCGCTGACCTCGCTGCCGAGGTTGACGATCGCCCCGCCGCGCTGGCGCAGGTGGCGCGCCGCCACCCGCGAGCCGTGCACGAGGCCCCAGAAGTTGGTCTCGAACACGTGGCGCATCGCGTCCAGCTCGCCGGTCGCGACCCGCCCGTACATCCCGACGCCCGCGTTGTTCACCCAGGTGTCGAAGCCGCCGAACGCCGCCATCGCGCGCTCGACCAGCGCCTCGACCTCCGCCTCCACGCCCACGTCGCACACCACGGCGACCGCCTGCCCGCCCGCGCCGTTGATCTCCGCCGCCAGCGCGTCCAGCGCCTCGCCGCTGCGCGCGGCCAGCACCACGCGCGCGCCGCGTGCCGCCGCCATGCGCGCGGTCGCGAGCCCGATGCCGGAGGTGGCGCCGGTGATGACCACCGTCTGCTGGTCCAGCGGCTTGAGGGGGGTGTTGGCCATCGTCGTCTCCTCTGCAGCCAGCGATGGCCTGCGCACCCTGCAACGCCACACGCCCCGCGCGGATTTGCCCGCGCCCGGACGGAACCGCCCCGCGCGCACACAAGCCTGTCATCCGTGGGGAGCGCCAGGGAAGCAAGGTCGGGCCCTGCCCGAACCCGCAAAGGGTCCGGGGACCCTTTGATCCCTTGACTTGAGGGAAGCCATCCAAGGGGCTTCCCTTGGCGGAGCTCGAGGCGGCGCCTCGACCTTGCTTGAGGCTGGGCACCCGCCCGCGATGCGCTACCCTGCGCCCGCATGAACGAGCCCCTTCCCCGCCCCGACCCCCGCGACCCCCAGTGGCAGGTGGTGGCCGGCCTCGACGACGGCGTGGTCCTGCTCGGCCGCGGCGGCGCGATCCTGTCCGCCAACCCGGCCGCGCTGGCGCTGCACGGGGTGCGGGCGGCCTCCGGGCTGGGCCGCACGCTGGACGAGTACCGCGCCCGCTTCCCGATGCGCGCCCTGCGCCAGCCCGCCGCGGGGCAGGCGCCGCTCGACCGGCTGGCGCGGGGCGAGGCGTTCGGCCACCTCACGGTGACGCTGGAGCGGCCGCGCGGCGCGCCGCGCTGGACCTGGCGGATCCACGCGCTGGCGCTTGCGGACGCGCCCGGCAGCCTGGCGCTGGTGATCCGCGACCTGACCGAGGAGGTCGACGCGGAGGAGCGCTTCGAGGACACCTTCGCCGCCAACCCGGCGCCGGCGGTGATCTGCCGCCTGTCGGACCTGCGCTACGTGAAGGTCAACGCCGGCTTCCTGGAGATGACCGGCCATGCGCGCGAGGCCGTGCTCGGCCACACCGCCTACGAGCTGGACGTGCTGGAGGACGCCGCCCACCGCGACACGGCGATCGCCCATCTTCGTGCGGGGAAGACCATACGCCAGCAGGAGGGGCGGCTGCGCTGCGCGGACGGCGGGCGCAAGCTGGTGGTCGTGGCCGGGCACCCGATCAGCGTCGGCGACACGCCCTGCATGCTGTTCACCTTCGTCGACCTCGACCCGCGCCACCGCGCCGAGCTGGCCCTGCGGCAGAGCGAGGAGAGGTTCGCGGCCGCGTTCCACCTGGCGCCGGCGCCGATGCTGGTCGTCGCGCTCGACGAGCTGCGCGTGCTCATGGTCAACGACGCGTTCTGCCTGGCCACCGGCTGGCGCGCCGACCAGGCGTGCGGCCACACCACCGGGGCGCTGCAGCTCTGGGGCGGCGGCGAGGCGCAGCGCAGCGTCGAGCGCCAGGCGCGCGAGGGCGGGCGGCTGCGCGCCGTGGACGTGCCGCTGCGCGCGAAGGGCGGGAGCACGCTCGACCACCTGCTGTCGGCCGACGCCGTGACCATCGGCGGCGAGCCCTGCGTGCTGTGCGTGATGCAGGACATCGCCGAGCGCCGGCGCACGGAGACCGAGCTGATGGACGCGATCGAGGCGGTGATGCGCGACGGCCCCTGGCTCGGCCAGAAGATCGTGGAGAAGATGGCCCGCCTCACCACGCCCGGCCGCGAGGGCGACACCGGGGCGCTGCCCGACGACCTGTCGGCGCGCGAGCGCGAGGTGCTGTCGCTGATGGCGCGCGGCCTGGACGACGCGGCCATCGCGGACGCGCTGTCGATCGCGCGCAACACGGTGCGCAACCACGTCTCGAAGCTGTATCGCAAGATCGGCGTGGCCCGGCGCGGCGCGGCCGTGGTCTGGGCCCGCGAGCGCGGCCTGGCGGCGGGGCCCCCGGCCGGCAAGCACGGCGCGCGGCGCCCCGGCGCGGACCGCTCCGCCGCCGGGTAGTGCGGATCTCACGCCGTCCTGGTGCAGAAGTAACGGCCCGGACATTCATTTGACGCCGCGCTGAAATCGCGCCGAATACTGCGGAACGCCGGACGGGCTGGCGGCGTATCTCCGCCGCCCGGGCAGAACCGGGCGCGACGCGGGATGCCGCGGCCGGGCGACGGGCTTTCCCGGCGGTGCGGCCATGCCGCATCGCCGCCGCGGACTTCCGGATGCGACCTCGCGCGGCGGCAACGACCGTGGCCCGGGCGCGTTCCACCCCGCGAGATCCCCAGCCGGGGGTCGCGACCACAGGCTGCCGGGCACCGCTGCCCTGCAACCCGATGCCGGAGACCGGGGCAGCACGCCATGTGCCGCCCCCAACCAGACACTGGAGGCACCATGAGACCCGCAGCACACGGCCTTGCCGCAGCGACCTTCGCCGCCGTCCTCGCCATGGCACCCGGCCTCGCCCTGGCCCAGACCACCTCGACCCAGAACACCACGGGCGCCACGGGCCAGATGGGCGCCGGCACGACCGGCACCGCGGCCACCGGCATGGCGGCGCCCGCCGGCCAGGGCACGTCCTCGGGCATGACCCCGGGCACGCCCGCCGGCCACGCCGCCGCGTCCGGCAACGACAACCAGGCCGTCGTCACCACCCCGGCCAACGCCACCACGCCGGCGCACGGCGCCAACTCCTTCACCCGCGGCGAGGTCGGCCGCCGGCTTGCGGCGCGCGGCTTCAGCCACGTGTCGGGCCTGAAGAAGGACAACAACGGCGTGTGGCGCGGCCAGGCCATGCACGACGGCGCCACCACCGCCGTCTGGGTGGACTACAAGGGCAACGTCGGCGCCGGCGACGCCCAGTAGCCGAGGCGAAGCAGCCGGGCCGCGGCCCTCTTCCGCCGAGGACCGCGGCCGCGCCTCCCCGATCAACCGAGCACCAGGAGCAGCTTCCATGGCCATGCGCACGATCACCCACCTCTACGACAGCTACGACGACGCGGTCAGCGTCGTGAACGCCCTCGAGGCCGGCGGCATCGCCCACGACCGCATCAGCCTCGTCGCCAACAGCCAGTCCTCCGGCGCGTCGTCCACCACGGGCACCGCCGGCACCCGCCTCGGCACCGGCGACCCCGACAGCGTGGCGCCGACGACCGACGAGGGCGCGGGCACCGCGACCGGCGCCAGCCTCGGCACCGTGCTCGGCGGCGGCGCCGGCCTGCTCGCCGGCATCGGCGCGCTCGCCATCCCCGGCGTCGGCCCCGTGGTCGCCGCCGGCTGGCTCGTCGCCACCCTGACCGGCGCCGGCGTCGGCGCGGGCGCGGGCGGCCTGCTCGGCATGCTCACCGGCGCGGGCGTCCACGAGAACGACGCCCACGTCTACTCCGAGGGCGTCCGCCGCGGCGGCACCCTGGTCAGCGTCCAGGCCGACGACGCCGAGGCCGCCCAGGTCGAGTCCGTGATGAACAACCAGAGCCGCATGGACCCGACCGCGCTGCGCACCTCCTACCAGTCCGAGGGCTGGGAGCGGCACGACACCGCCGCCCCCGCCATGACCGAGGCCGAGATCGCCGCCTCGCGCGAGCGCTTCCGCAGCCTCTGAGACCGCGACCCGGCGGCGGGCAGCGTCCCGCCGCCGGCCCTTCCCGCGCCTGAGCCATCCCACCCCGCCCGGCGACCGCCCACGCGGCCCGCGCCCCGGAGACCGCCATGTCCATCATCGCCTGGATCATTCTGGGGCTCATCGCGGGCTTCATCGGCAGCAAGATCGTCAACCGCAGCGGCCAGGGCGTCGTGCTCGACATCGTGCTCGGCGTCGTCGGCGCCGTCGTCGGCGGCTTCCTCTTCAACGAGTTCGGCGAGGCCGGCGTCACCGGCCTCAACCTCTACAGCCTGGTCGTCGCCGTGATCGGCGCGGTCGTCGTGCTCGTGATCTACCACGCGGTCGCCGGGCGCCGGGCCCTCTGACCTGAGCAGGCAAGCCTGAGGCTCCGCCAGGGGCCCGCCCTCGAAATCCCCCGACCTGGGACACGGATTTCCGGCCCCTGGCGCACCACGCCGCCCCCCGATGCAGGGGCGGCCCGCTCCCCACCCCTTCGGCCGGCCTGTCGCGGCGGCGACCCTTCCCGCCCCGGGCCGCGCCCCCCGCTCGAAGCGCCTGACCCGTTCTGCCGGACGGCCGGGATGCCTCGGCCAATGCCAGGCCTTCGCTGCCGCACCCCGGCCGCGGACGGCCTGGCAAAGGCGTTGCGGGCCCCTCCTTGCAGCCAGGAGCCGCGCCGATGCTCACCCTCTACACCTTCACCACGCCCAACGGCCGCAAGGCCTCCATCATGCTGGAGGAGCTGGGCCTGCCCTACGTGGCCCGCGCCGTGGACATCACCCGCGGCGAGCAGTTCGCCCCGGACTTCCTCGCGATCTCGCCCAACAACAAGATCCCCGCCCTCGTCGACGACGAGGCCGAGGGCGGCCCCCTGTCGATCTTCGAGAGCGGCGCCATCCTGACCTACCTCGCCGAGAAGACCGGCCGCTTCCTGCCCCTCGCCGGCGCGGCGCGCGCCCGCACGTTCGAGTGGCTCCACTGGCAGGTCGGCGGCCTCGGCCCGATGTTCGGCCAGCTCGGCTACTTCGGCATCCACGCCAAGGAGAAGAACCCCGCGGCCCTCGAGCGCTACCGCACCGAGGCCGACCGCCTGCTCGGCGTCCTCGACCGCCGCCTCGCCGCCTCGCCCTACCTCGGCGGCGACGACTACGGCATCGCCGACATCGCCACCTACCCCTGGGCGGTCAACGCCGGGGGCTCCCTCAAGGAGTTCCTGGGCGAGAGCCTGGCCGCCAAGCCCGCCGTGCTCCGCTGGCTCGACACGGTCGGCGCGCGGCCCGCCGTGCAGCGGGGCATGGCCGTGCCCAAGATATAAGGAAGGCCAGAGGCTCTGCCTCTGGACTCCGCCAAAGGCTGCGCCCTTGGAACGCCTCCCTTAAGTGAGGCCAGTCCAGGGCGGCTCGCCCTGGCGGGTTCGGGCAGAGCCCGACCTTGCTTCAATCGTGCTTGCGGTGCCCCCGCCCGTCCTGCGTCTTCGTCAGCGCCGCGTTCTGGTGCGCCGCCTCCTTCTCGGCCTTGCCCACGGTCGCGCTGCTGGTGCCCGCCGACTCGTTGCCCTCGGCCGCGGCGCGCGACGCCGCCGGCATCGGCTCGCCCTTCTTGTGCAGCGGCGACGGCGCCACGCCGCCCTCCGGCACGAAGTCCTCGCCGTGCGCGCCGCCGGCCTTGGCAGTGCCAGCGGCCTGGACCTCGTCGGCCTTCTGCGCCTTGGCCGAGCGGGCGTGGCTGTCGTTGTTGCCGCCCGCGTTCGGATCTCTGCTCATGCTCTCGTCCCCTGTGCCGGCGCGGCGCCACCGCGGCACGCGCCCCATTGCCTGGGCGGGGCACCTCGGCGCCCCGCCATCCGCGGTCCCTAACCTGCCCCGCCCCGCACAGTTGCCCCGCCCGCGCCGCCGCTGCCGCTCAGCGCCCCCGCAGCCGCACGGCCAGGCCGCCCGCCAGCGCCACCGCCGCGCACAGCGCGCCCGCGATCCCGAGCGCCACCCCCACCGAGCTGGCCTGCGCGATCATCCCGAACATCGGCGGGCCGCCCAGCACCCCGGCATACCCCATCACCGAGGCGACCCCGACCGCCTCGCCCGTCCGCCGCGCCGCGTCCGCCGGCCCGGGCCCGCTCGCCCGGCCGCTCCCGCCCTGCGCGCCCCCCTGCGCCCCGGCCAGCGCGAACAGCACCGGCACCACGTTGGCCACCCCCGCCCCCGCCAGCGCGAACCCCAGCAGCGACAGCCACAGCGGCCCCGGCCACAGCAGCAGCGCGAACCCCGCCGTGGCCCCCAGCGACGCCCGCAGCACCCAGCGGTCGCCCAGCCGCGCGCGCACCCGGTCGCCCCCGAAGCGCATCGCCATCATCGTGGCCGAGAACGCGCTGAAGCCCGCCGCCGCCAGCGCCACCGGCACGTGCCGCGCCTCGCGCAGGTACACCCCGCCCCAGTCCAGCACCGCCCCCTCCACCGCGAACGACAGCGCCATCATCGCCCCCGCCAGCAGCAGACCCCGCCGCGCCCACAGCCGCCCGCCGCCCGGCCGCGCCACCCCCGCCGCCGGCCCGTCCTCCGCGACCTCCGCGGCGCCGCGCCGCCGCAGCATCGCGCCGGCGCCCAGCAGCGCCGCGCAGCACCCCCCCGCCACCAGCCCGGCCTGCACCGCCGGCGTCGCCACACGCAGCAGCGCCGCGCCGCCCGCCGAGCCGCAGAACGACCCCAGGCTCCACATCCCGTGCACCGACGACAGGATCGGCCGCCCCGCGCGCTGCTCCACCCGCACCGCCTCGGCGTTCATCGCCACGTCCACCGTGCCGAACCCCGCGCCGAACCCCAGCAGGCACAGGCACAGCGCCCACACCCCCGGCGCCGACACCGCCCCCGCCAGCGCCGCGCACGCCACCACCGCGCCGGCCTGGATCACCTGCCCCGCGCCGAACCGCGCGATCAGCCGCCCCGACAGCGGCATCGCCACCAGCGCGCCCGCCGCCCCGCACAGCAGCACGCCGCCCAGCACCCCGGGCGACAGGCCGAGACGCTCGCGCAGCGGCGCCACCTCCGTCGCCCACACGCCGAGCACGCAGCCGTTGAGCAGGAACACCAGGGTGGTCGCGACCCGCGCACGACTCGCATCGAATGACATGCGGCGAGGGGATGCCGGGCGGCGGCCAAGGAAGCAAGGTCGAGGCTCCGCCTCGAGCTCCGCCAAAGGCTCGCCTTTGGAAACCACGACCCGGGCCGGCGGCACGTCCCGCCTTGCCTTTCGCGTGCCGGTCCAGGGGCGCTGCCCCTGGCGGGTCCAGGGCAGGGCCCTGGCCTTGCCTTCAGGCCGCCGCGGCCGCCTCGAACCAGGCCATCGCCTGCGCCCGGTCCACCTTGTCGTTGTCGTTGCGCGGCATCGCGTCGATCGCCCGGATCTCCTCGGGTACCGCGTGCGCCTCGATGCGCTCCAGCAGCGCGTGGCGCAGCGCCACCAGGTCCGGCTCCGCGCCGTCGCGGCGCTCGACCACCGCCGCCAGCCCCTCGCCGCGCTTGAACACGCACACCACCGGCCAGCCCGAGCGCGCGAACGCGTCCGCGATCTCGTCCAGCTCGATGCGGAACCCGTGCACCTTCACCTGGAAGTCCACCCGCTCGCGGAAGAACACCTGCCCGCCGCGACGCTCCGCCCAGTCGCCCGTGTGGTAGCCGAGCACCCGCTCGCCCTCCACGAGGACCTCGCGGAACGCCGCCGCCGTCTTCGCGGGGTCGCCGAGGTAGCCGCGCGCCAGCTGCGGCCCGGTGATCACGATCTCGCCCTCGTCGGGGTGCGGCCCGCCGAGAAGATGCAGCCCCATGCCGGCGATCGCGTCGCCGATCGCCACCGTCGCCCCGCAGGCCCGCGCGTAGTCGCCCGCGCGCAGCTCCAGCGACGTCATCGACACGGTCGCCTCGGTCGGCCCGTAGGTGTTCTGCAGCACCGCGTCGGGGCAGGCGGCGAACACCGCCTCGACCTGCGCCGGGCGCAGCGCCTCGCCGCACACCACGAAGCGGCGCACCGTGCCGAGACGCCGAGCGCTGGCCTCGCGCACCCGCATCATCAGGCTGATCACGCTGGGCACGAAGATCGCCACGGTGATGCGCTCGCGCTCGATCATGCGCGCCGGCATCAGGCGGTCGCCCTGGCCGGTGACGGGGTGCAGGCTCGCGCCGAAGCAGAGCGCGCCGTAGATGTCCATCACGCTGAGGTCGAACGCGATGTTGGGGAACTGCGACACCCGGTCGCCGGGCCCGAACCCCACGCTCTCGCCCAGCCACTGCACGTAGTGGTTCAGCGCCGCGCGCCCGACCATCACGCCCTTCGGCGCCCCCGTGGAGCCCGAGGTGAAGATCGTGTAGGCCCGCGCGTGCCGCTCCCCCGTGCCCTCGAACGGCGCCAGCGGCGCCAGGTGCTCCGGGTCGACGCACACGGCCCCGCCCACCATCAGCCCCGCCGTCGTCTCCGGGCTTCCCACGATGAAGTCCGGCCGCAGCTGCTCGGCCACCCGGCGCAGCTTGGCCGGCGGCGCCGCCACGTTGAGCGGCGTGTAGTGCCCGCCCGCCAGCCCCGCCGCCAGCATCGCGGCGTAGGCGTCCGCCCCCTGCGGCAGCGCCACCAGCACGCACGGCTCCGCCACCTGCGCGAACTGCGCCGCGAGCAGCCGCACCCGATGCTCCAGCGCGCCGTAGCTCAGAACCTCGCGCGGCGAGACCACCGCCGGGTGCTCCGGCTGCATGCGCGCCACCAGCAGGAAGCGGTCCACCACGTCCGCCAGGTCCGGCCCGTATTCCCCCGCCGTGCCCTGCAGCGCGCCGTCGAGCCGGAGTTCGGTGCTGGTGATGGCGTTCATCGTCGGGTCCTCGGGTTCAGGGCCCGTCTCCATACACGAGATTCGTCGCCGAAATCAACATTCCGAGACGTTGCGTGACACTGGATCTGTTTTCTGCCCGAACCTCGCCGGATGTTACAAGGCCTGGCCGCGCCGGCAAACCCCGCGCCGGGACTCCGAGGAATTCGGGAGGGGGAGAGGCAACCGACCGGCACGCTGCGGCCTTACGCCGCCCGGCAGCGCGGCGCGACCCGTGCGCCATGGAGTTTGCGTGACAATGCCGGCCGACCCGAAGCGCGTGCCCAGCCTGCCCCCGATCACGCCCGGCCCGACGCCGCCCCGCCCTGGCCACGGCGCCCGCTTCCTGACCGGCTCCATCACCCGCCACGTCGCGGTCATGTCCGGCACCGGCGCCGTGGGCCTGGTCGCCGTGTTCGTCGTCGACCTGCTCAACCTGTTCTACATCTCGCTCCTCGGCGACCCCGGCCTGACCGCGGCCGTCGGCTTCACCGGCGCGGTCGGCTACTTCCAGATCTCGGTGGCCATCGGCATGACCATCGGCCTCGGCGCCGTGGTCTCGCGCGCCATCGGCGCCGGCCGCCACGAGGACGCCCGGCGCATCGCCTCCGCCTGCCTCGTGGTGATGGCCGCCGTCATGCTCGCCCTCGGCCTGGGCACCGTCGCGGGCCTCGGCCCGATCCTGCGCGCGCTCGGCGCCCACGGCGAGGTGCAGCGCCAGGCCTGGCGCTACCTCGCCATCGCCGGGCCGTTCCTGCCGCTGGTCGTGCTCGGCATGGCCTCCTCCGCCCTGCTGCGCTCCGTGGGCGACGCGCGCCGCTCCATGACCATCGCGCTCGCCGGCGCCGCCGTGGCCGCCGTGCTCGACCCGGTGCTGATCTTCGCGCTCCACCTCGGCCTCGTGGGCGCGGCGATCAGCGCCGTGCTGTCGCGCGCCTCCGTCGCCGTCCTCGGCCTGCGCGCGGTGCGCCGGCACGGCCTGCTGCAGCGCCCGCACTGGCCCTCCGTCGCCGCCGACGCCCGCCACGTCGCCCGCGTCGCCGCCCCCGCCATGCTCACCAACCTCGCGACCCCCGTCGGCAGCGCCTACACCACCCACGCCATGGCGCGCTTCGGGCTGGCCGCCGTCGCCGGCCAGGCCACCGTGGACCGCATCACCCCCGTCGCCTTCGGCTTCGTGTTCGCGCTCACCGGCGCGATCGGCCCGATCCTGTCGCAGAACCTCGGCGCCGGCCTGCTCGACCGCGTGCGCCAGACCCTGCGCTCCTCGCTCGCCCTCGTCGCCGCCTGCGTGCTCGCGGTCTGGGCGCTGCTCGTGCTGCTGCAGGGCCCGCTCGTCGCCCTGTTCTCCGCCACCGGCGCGCAGGCCGAGCTGATCCGCCTGTTCTGCGACTGGACCGCGCCCGGCTTCGTCTTCCTCGGCGCGCTGTTCGTGGCCAACGCCGCGTTCAACAACCTCGGCACGCCCATGCTGGCCACCGCGTTCAACTGGGGCCGCGCCACGCTGGGCACCATCCCGTTCGTCACCTTCGGCCTGCGCTACGGCCCCGCCGGCGTGCTGTTCGGGCAGGCGGCCGGCGGCGTGGTGTTCGGCCTGCTCGCGCTCGCCGCCGCCTTCGTGGTCGCCGGGCGCCTCCACGCCCCGGCGCCCGGCACGCCCAGGCCGTCCACCACCGCGCCCACCATCCCGGGCGAGACCGCGGAGGCCGCGCTCGTGGAGCTGGCGCAGCCGGGGCCGAGCCAGCCGGAAGGGTAGGAAGCAAGGTCGAGGCGCTGCCTCAAGCTCCGCCAAAGGCTGCGCCCTTGGAACGCGCACCTTAAGCAAGGGCCCGCCTGGGGGCCCGCCACGAGAAAGGGCGGCGGCATCGCTGCCGCCGCCCTCGCCTCGCCGGTCCCGGAGGCCGGGTGTCAGGTCACGGTGATCTGCGAGGCGCTGACGGTCGCCCCGAAGATGTTGATCGTGGTGCCGTCGCCCAGCTTCAGCACGGTGCCGAAGGAGCCCGTGTTCGACGTGCTCTGCGCCGTGGTCGCGTCGGCCGCGGTGAACCCGCCGGTCAGGTCCAGGCTGTCGCCTGCCTTGAACCCGATGATGCTGGCGCTGCCGCCGAGGCCCTTGGTGAACGCGTAGGTGTCGGTGCCCGTGCCGCCGAACACCGTGGCGTTGCCGCCGCCCAGGTTGACCTTCTCGGCACCCGGCCCCTCGACGATCAGCGCCGACGCGGTGCCGGTGTTGTAGGTGTCGCCGCCGTTGGAGCCGCCGAACGCGACGTCGCCGGTCGTCATGTTGAAGGTGTTGGTGCCGGTGCCGCCGACCAGCGTGTCGGTGCCGCCGGTGGACCCGGTCATGACGTTGGTCGCCGTGCCGCCGAACATCACCGCCTTGGAGCCCATGCCGCCCAGCAGCGTGGCGTTGCCGGTGCCCGCCACGAGGATGGAGCTGCCGGTGCCGCCGCCGGTCAGCACCGCGGTGCCGCTGTTGCCGTAGAGCACGTCGTTGCCGGTGCCGCCGCCCGCCGTGTAGCTGCCGGTGCCCGCCACGAAGACCAGGTCGCCCGCGCCGCCGAGCACGGTGGCCGAGGACCCCGACGCGTACACGATGTCGAGCCCGCCGCCGGCCTGCACCGTGTCCGTGCCCAGGCTTTGGACGATGACGTTGCCGGTCGTGGGCGCGGTGATCGTGCTGCTCATCGACGCCGTCGACGTCAGCGTGACGTTGCCCGAAGCGCCCGCCGAGGTGGTGACCCCGCCGGTGCCGCCGGTCATCGTCGTCGTGCCGCCGCCCGAGCCGCCCGTCATGGTGGTGGTGCCGCCGCCCGACCCGCCGGTCATCGTGGTGGTGCCGCCGCCCGAGCCGCCCGTCATGGTCGTCGTGCCGCCGCCCGAGCCGCCGGCCACGGTGGCGCCCACGCCGGCGAAGGTGCCGACCGCGCTGGCCGTGCCCGTCACGGAGCCGGCGACGTTGGAGATCTGCACCAGCAGCGGCCCGTCGCCGAAGTTGGTGACGTCGAGCGAGCTGATGTTGGCGAACGTGCCGATCGCCGACGCGCTCTTGGTCGGGTCGAACACGAGCACGCTGCTCTCGACCTGGTTGAAGCCGAGCGTCGCCGTGCCGTGGCCGGCGGTGCCGGTCGCGGAGTCGACGTTGTCCCACCACACGATGTTGTCGCCGCCGCCCATGGCCGCGAACACCGCGACGTTGGTGGCGACGTTGGTGTTCGCCGTGTAGGTGCCCACGCTCAGCGTCAGCGTGCTCGCCGTGGTGCTGGTCGTAGTCGTGCTCGTGGTGGTGCTGCTGCCGCCGCCCGTGGTGGGGGTGCCGGTCGCGCTGGCGAATGTGGTCGGCGTGACCAGGATCTTCTCGAGGTTGTTCAGCGCGGTGCCGGCCGCGGTGAGCGTGCCGTTGGCGTCGAACAGGCTGAGCGCGCTGGTGGTCGTGCCCATCGTCGCGCCGGTGCCCATCGTGCTGGTGCCCGCGGCGGACGCGGCCAGCGACGACAGGTACGTCATGTTCGCCGCCGTGTACGTGGCCGACATCGCGGTGCTGCCGGTGCCGGTGGTGCTGACCACCGGGGCGAGCGTGTCGAGCAGCAGGTTCAGCATCCCGCCCCCGCTCGTCGCGCCCGCCTGCGTCACCACGGTGAGCGTCGGTACGGTGCCGGCATCGGCATCGATGTCGTGCGCCGTCTGCTGCGCCGCGATCAGCGCGGCCATGTCAGGCTCGCCGACGGGACCGCTGCCCAGGTTGACGTTGTACGCCGAGGTATACGGCCCGACATCGTTGTCCGGACTGACCGTGCCGACCGTGCTGTACGGCAGCACGGCGACGCTGGGAATCGCGGTCCCGGACGCGTTCACGGCCGCCTGATACAGTTCGACCGTGGCGTAGTCACCGCCCGCCATCATCGTCATCGTCGCCGCAGGCATACCCGGGCTCCCCTGGACGGAAGTCTCGGGAGTGCTGCCGACGGGCGTGTAAGAGTAAGCAGCGAGCGCCGCAGGATCGGTGAGATCGGGCCCTTCCACTGCAATCACCGAAGCCGACATGGCACCGCCCGAACCCGCCGTGGTCAGCGTCATGTTGTTGATCGCGTCGGCGAAACCCATGAAGTTGGCCACGGACTGGGTCTGCCCCAGCACCAGGTCGAACTTGATCCCGCCGGCCGCCAGCGTCTCGAGCGCGCTCGCTTCCGCCGCCGTGGTCACCGTGGTCCGGATGGTGCCGATGCCCAGCTCGGTGAGCTGCGCGCCCGTCATCGTGCCCACCGTCGCGATATTCACGCCCACCGCCGTCGCCAGGCTGGTGGCCGCCTGCACCGTGTAGGTGCCTGCGGCGGGGAGGCTCATGGTGGGGGTAGAACCGATCGTCGAGGCGGTGCTGGTGTTCGGGTCGCTCATGACATTCCTCGCATTGGTCCAGGCAGCCGGGCCGGCGGCCGGGTTGTTGCAGCTCGGGTCGCCCCGGCACGCCGCCGGACCACGCCCTCGCCGATCGTCTCGACGCCAGCGCGGCGTCGCAGCGTGCGCCACGCGGGACCGATCCCGCGCGCCGCGTCATCCCTCGCGTCGTCGTCCGGGTTCGCGCGACAATCCGGCGCGCGACGCCGCGGGGCACCGCACGGACCGGCCGGCAGCATCCCTTCGGCTCGGCACGTTATGCTAGAAGTTTTGTAATTGGCACGTCCATTTGATATCCTACGCGCCTTCCCTGCACAACCGGCAAAGTCCTCATGGAATGGGGCCTGTCGGAAAAGTCAGACTGATTACAACCTGAAGGCGAGCGTCGCGCGCCTTAACTCCTGCGGACGCGCCAGGCCGTGCCCCCTGGCGCGCCCCGTCCGCCCGAAGCCGCCACCTCCACCCGCGTCGCCGCGCGCCGCCACCATCGCCGCCCTGCCGCGTTGCACGCCAGGGGCGGTCCGCGCGCCGCCCGCACAGGAGGAGAACCACCATGGAACACCGTCGCCTCGGCGGATCAGGCTTCAGCGTCCCCGTGCTGAGCTTCGGCACCGGCACCTTCGGCGGCAAGGGCGAGTTCTTCGGCGCGTGGGGCTCCACCGACGTCGACGAGGCCACACGACTCGTCGACATCTGCCTCGAGCACGGCCTCACCCTGTTCGACAGCGCCGACATCTACTCCGACGGCGCCGCCGAGGAGGTCCTCGGCGCCGCCATCCGCGGCCGCCGCAACGACGTGCTGATCTCCACCAAGGCCACCTTCCGCAAGGGCACCGACCCCAACTCGGTCGGCTCCTCGCGCTTCCACCTGATCCGCGCCTGCGAGGCCGCCCTGCGCCGCCTCGGCACCGACCACATCGACCTGTTCCAGCTCCACGGCTTCGACGCGCTCACGCCGCCCGAGGAAACGCTCGGCGCCCTCGACGACCTCGTGCGCGCCGGCAAGATCCGCTACGTCGGCTGCTCGAACTTCTCCGGCTGGCACCTGATGAAGTCGCTCGCCGTCTCCGAGCGCTACAACCTGCCCCGCTACGTCGCCCACCAGGCGTACTACTCCCTGATCGGCCGCGAGTACGAGTGGGAGCTGATGCCCCTGGCGCTGGACCAGAAGGTCGGCTGCGTGGTGTGGAGCCCGCTCGGCTGGGGGCGGCTGACCGGCAAGATCGGCCGCAACAAGCCGATCCCCGCCGGCTCGCGCCTCCACAAGACCGCCGAGCAGGGCCCGCAGATGAGCGACGAGACCCTGTTCCGCGTCACCGACGCCCTCGACGTCGTCGCCGAGCAGTCCGGCAAGTCCGTCACCCAGGTCGCCCTGAACTGGCTGCTCGGCCGCCCCAGCGTCGCCAACGTCATCATCGGCGCCCGCAACGAGGAGCAGCTCCGGCAGAACCTCGGCGCCGTCGGCTGGACCCTCACCCCGGAGCAGGTCGCGACGCTCGACGCGGCCAGCGACTCCACGCCGGTCTACCCGTACTGGCACCAGCGCGGCTTCGCGGAGCGCAACCCGCCGCCGGTGTAGGCAGGCAAGGCCAGAGGCTCTGCCTCTGGACTCCGCCAAAGGCTGCGCCCTTGGAACGCATCCCTTAAGGGAGGCCGGTCCAGGGGCGAGGCTGGCCAAAGGTTCCGACGACCCGCTTGGGTCGCTGGAAGGGCCAGACGAGGGGGCTCGCCCCCTGGCGGGTTTGGGCGGAGCTGCCAAAGGTTCCGACGATCCTCTTGGATCGTTGGAAAGGCAGCGGAGGGGGAGCCCATGCTTGTTTTCTTCGGGCGCGTGGCTGGGGCGGGAGGATTCGAACCTCCGCATGGCGGAATCAAAGTCCGCTGCCTTACCGCTTGGCGACGCCCCACCGGCGCCCCTGCTGAATAGGTCCCGCCGCGCGCGTCATCAAGGCCTGCGGCGGCGCCCGAGCCACTCCGCCGCGCCCAGCCCCGCCAGCGCGAGCGCCACCGACACCAGCGACAGCCGCGCCGCCACCGCCTCGCCCCCCGGGCTCTGCAGCGCCGCGTAGATCGCCAGCGGCAGCGTGCGCGTCTGCCCGGGGATGTCGGCCGCGAAGGTGATGACAGCGCCGAACTCGCCGAGCGACGTCGCGTAGGCCAGCGCCGCGCCCGTCAGCACGCCCGGCAGCGCCAGCGGCACCGTGATTGTGCAGAACCGGTCCCACCGCCCCGCCCCCAGCGTGCGCGCCGCCTGCTCCAGCCCAGGGTCCACCGCGTCCAGCGCGAGGCGGATCGCGCGCACCATCACCGGGAACGTCATCACCGCGCACGCCAGGCTCGCGCCGGCCGTGGTGAACGCGAGCCGCACCCCGAACCACGCCAGCAGCCAGCGGCCCACCGGCCCGTGCACCCCGAACACCAGCAGCAGCAGCCACCCCGTCACCACCGGCGGCAGCACCAGCGGCAGGTGCAGCACCAGCTCCAGCGCCGCCCGCCCCGGGAACCGCCGCCGCATCGCCGCCGCCGCCAGGATCGCCACCGGAAGCCCGAGCCCCACGCTGCGGGCGGCCACGACCAGCGTCAGTCGCACGGCCTCCCACTCGTCGGGCGTCAGCAAGGTCGGGCTCTGCCCGAACCCGCAAAGGGTCCGAGGACCCTTTGATCCCATTCACTTAAGTAAGCCATCCAAGGGGCTTCCCTTGGCGGAGTCCAGAGGCAGGGCCTCTGGCCTTGCTTCCTCCTCAAGGCGCCGAGAACCCCCGCGCCCTGAACAGCGCCGCGCCCTCCGGCCCCTCCATGAACGCGAGCAGCGCCATCGCCTCCCCGCCCGCGCTCTTGAGCGCCGCGAACGGGTAGGTGATCGGCGCGTGGCTCGCCTCGGGGAACACACCGGCGACGACGACGCCCGGGCTCACCGCCGCGTCCGTCCCGTAGACGATGCCGGCGGGTGCCTCGCCGCGCTCGACCAGCAGCAGCGCCGAGCGCACGCTGTCCGAGCGCGCGAGCCGCCCGGACACGGTGTCCCACGCGCCCAGCCTGCGCAGCGCCTCCTCGGCGTAGATCCCGGCCGGCACCGAGGCGGGGTCGCCCACCGCGAGCCGCCCGCCCGCGCCGAGCACGCCGGCCAGCACGGCGGCGAACCCGTCCGCCGCGATCGCGACGGGCGCGGCCGTGGCCCTGGGCTCCACCAGCACCAGGCGGTTGCCGAGCACGTCGCGCCGGCTGCCTTCGAGCAGCGCGCCGTGCTGCGCGAGATCGTCCATCCAGCGCTCGTCGGCGCTGGCGAAGAGCTGCGCCGGGGCGCCCGCCTCGACCTGGCGCGCCAGCGCGGCGCTCGACCCGAACGAGAGCACCGGCTTCGGGTGTCCCTGCCCGACCCAGGCCCGCGCCACGTCGCCCATCGCGTCGGTGAGGCTGGCGGCCGCGAACACCACCACCGGCGACTCCGCCCGCGCCGCGCCCGGCCACGCGGCCGCCAGCAGCGCTGCCCCTGCCAACCCGGCCCTCACCCGCCCGGACGCCATCCCGACCCGCATCGCAACCTCCCGCCGCTCATCCCGGCCGTATATAGCGCCGCAACCGCGCCGGGCGTGAGCGTCCGGAGTCGGGCACGCCGTTTCCGCCCCGCCGGCCTGCCACGGTCAGCCGCGGCGCAGGCCGTCCCTTGCACGGCGGGCACCGTCCAGGCGGTCCAGCTCCTCCTCCGCCGCGATCGCCGCCTCGATCAGGCGCAGCAGCCCGTTGTGGAACGCCTCGGTCTTGCCCGTGGCCGCCGGCGGCACCGCGAGCGTGGCCGCGCGCGCCCGACGCAGCACCTCCAGCGTCAGCCGCCCCGACGCCCCGCTCACCGCCGCACGCCCTGCCGCACGCCCTGCCGCCCTGGGCGTCCCGTCCCCGGGCGGTCGCGGCGGGCCCGCCCGTGCTGCGTGCCCCCGTGCTGCGTGCCGCCATGCTGCGTGCCGCCCTTGGGCGCGTGAGGCGTGGGGCTGGCCATGGCGGCGTCTCGCTGCTGCTGCGCCCGCCAGCCTAGGTCATGTTCTCCATACGTTCCAGACATATCGCGTCCGGCGGTAACGCTTCGGCAAGGAAGCGCGCCCAGGATGGCGTTCCCTCGCGCAAGGTGCCCCATGCCGGTCCAGGCCGTGCCCGGCACGGCGGTGCCGGCGCCCGCTGCCGCCACGGCCGCGGCCTCCCCCGCCGCCCCGGCCGCGGCCACGCCCCGGCCCGCCGACCCGGTGGACCTGGTGTCGCTGTCGCCCGCCGCCCTGGTGCGCCAGGCCCTGGACGCCCCCGTGCTCGCGATGCGCCAGCTCGGCGCGCTGCTGGGGGAGTTCGAGCAGATCGCCGGCCTCGCCCGCGCGGTCGCGCCGCGCACGCTCGGCACGCTGGCCGGCGACATCGGCGCCGCCGCGCACGACCTCGGCGCCGGCGTGCAGCCCCTGGTCTCGGCCGGCGCCGCCCCGACGCCGCTCCAGCTCGGCGCCACCGCGGCGCTGCGCGTGCTCGCCGCCCTGGCCCCCGCCGCTACCGCGCCCGCCGAACCCCGCGCGCCCGGCCCGCCGCCCGACGGCCCCGACGCCCCGCCGCCCGACCCCGCGCGCCCCGCGCCCGCCGCCGCCCCCGCGCCCGCCGCCGCCGCGA
>JBPBQX010000215.1:0-23660 GCA_050955025.1 Janthinobacterium lividum | reverse complement strand
TCGACGCCTTCATGGCCCGCGCCAACGCCGCCTACTACGCCCGCACCGACCCGTTCTCCGACTTCACCACGGCCCCGGAAATCTCGCAGGCGTTCGGCGAGCTGCTCGGCGCCTGGGCCGCCGCCACCTGGGACGCGATCGGCCGCCCCGACCCGGTGCTGCTGGTCGAACTGGGCCCCGGCCGCGGCACGCTGATGGCCGACGCCCTGCGCGTGCTCGCCCGCGTCGCCCCCGCGTTCCGCACGGCGCTCCGCCTGCACCTCGTGGAAACCTCCCCCCGCCTGCGCGCCGAGCAGGCCGCCTGCCTCCCCGGGGCCGGCGCCACCTGGCACGACGCGGTGCAGGACCTCCCCCCAGGGCCGATGCTGCTGCTCGCCAACGAGTTCCTTGACGCCCTGCCGATCCGCCAGATGGTGCGACGCGGCGGCGCCTGGATGGAGCGCCACGTCGCCGACGGCCGCTTCACCGAACACCCCGCGGCCCCCCTCGGCATCGCCGCCCCGGACGGCGAGGTCGTGGAGCTCGGCGAGGCGGCCCAGCGTCTGGTCGCCACGCTGGCCGGCCGCATCGCCCGCGACGGCGGCGCCGCGCTGTTCCTCGACTACGGCGCCGCCGGCCCCGCCGCCGGCGACAGCCTGCAGGCCCTGCGCGACGGCCGCCCCGCCGACCCCCTCGCTGCCCCCGGCGACGCCGACCTCACCGCGCACGTGGACTTCGCCGCCCTGTCCGGCGCCGCCCGTGCCGCGGGCGCCTGGAGCTGGGGCCCGGTCACGCAGGGCGACCTGCTCGCCCGCCTCGGCCTGCACGAGCGCATCGCCGCCCTGGCCCGCGCCGCACCGGACCGGGCCGCCGCGCTGCACGCCGCCGCCGCCCGCCTCGCCGACCCCGACGCCATGGGCACGCTGTTCAAGGCGCTCGCGATCGGCCGTCGCTCCGACGGCCCGCCGCCCGGCTTCGCGCCAACCCCTGATCCGGCCATGCCGGATCCTGTTCCTTCCCCGACCGCCCCCGCACGGGACCCCGCCCGATGACCGCCGAGTTCCTCCAGGCCGCGCTTCCCGCCCGCCACGGCTTCTTCACCCGGCGCGGCGGCGTCTCCCGCGGTCCCTACGCCAGCCTCAACGGCAGCCTGTCCGGCGGCGACGACCCCGCGGACGTCGCCCGCAACCGCGCGCTGGCCGCCCGCGCCCTCGACACCGCTCCGGACCGCATGCTTGGCGTCACCCAGGTCCACGGCACCGCCGTCGCCACCGTCGACACGCCCTGGCTGCCCGGCCAGGGCCCCCGCGCCGACGCCCTGGTCACCGCCCGCCCCGGCCTCGCCCTGGGGATCATCACCGCCGACTGCGCGCCCGTGCTGTTCGCCGACCCCGAGTCCGGCATCGTCGGCGCCGCCCACGCCGGCTGGCGCGGCGCCGTCGCCGGCATCCTGGAGGCCACGATCGACGCCATGCTCGCCCTCGGCGCCTCGCGCGCCCGCATCCACGCCGCCGTCGGCCCCTGCATCGCCCAGCCCTCCTACGAGGTGGCCGCCGACCTGCGCGACGCCGTGCTCGCCGGCCCGCTCCCCGCCGCGACTTTCTTCCGCGACGGCCGCCCTGACCGGTGGCACTTCGACCTCGCCGGCTACTGCGCCGCCCGCCTCCGCGCCGCCCTGCCCGGCGACGCCGTGTCCGGCTGCGCCCGCGACACCGTCGCCGAGCCCGACCTGTTCTTCAGCCACCGCCGCCGCACGCTGGCCGGCGGCGGCGCCATCGGGCACCAGATGTCCGTGATCGCCTCGCACCCCGGAGACCCGCATGGCTGACCAAGCAAGGCCAAAGGCTCCGCCTCTGGACTTCGCCAAAGGCTCGCCTTTGGAAACCCCGACAAGCAAACCCGGTTCAGGCCGCCATGGCATGCCCCCGAACCCCTGTGTGCGCCGGTCCAGGGGCGCCGCCCCTGGCGGGTCCAGGGCAGCGCCCTGGCCTTCCTTCTCCCTCGCCCTCGCCGCCCTTCTCGCCGGCTGCGGCGACCTGCCGCAACCCTTCCTCGGCCACCCCGGCGCGACCGCGCAGCGCCTGTCCCACCCGCCGCCGTCCCGCCTCGACGTGCCCACGCCCGCCGCTTCGCTGCTGTCCGACCAGGCCGCCTCCGTCTGGGCCGTGATGGCCGCGCACGCCCTCGACGACCAGGCGATCCCCGCCGCCGCCTCGCCTGCCCGCAAGGCCGACTGGCAGCTTCGCCTGTCCGCCACCCTGCGCGGCGGCGCCGTCACGCCCACCTACGCCCTGCTCAACCCGAAGGGCGAAACCCAGGGCACCACCGACGGCACCCCGGTCCCCGCCGCGCGCTGGGCGTCCGGCGACCCCGCCATGCTGCGCGCCGAGACCACCGCCTCGGCGCCCAAGGTCATCGCCCTGATGACCTCCGTCGACGCCGCCATCCGGCAAAGCGACCCCAACAGCCTGGTCAACCGCCCCGCCCGCATCTTCTTCTCGGGCGTCACCGGCGCGCCCGGCGACGGCAACGCCACCCTGGCGAAGCAGCTCCGCCTGCAGCTTCCCGACACCGGCGACGTGGTGCAGGGCAGCGCGCGCGACGCCGACTTCACCGTGCGCGGCGAGGTCCATGTCGTGCCCGACCCCCACGGCACCGAGCGCGTCGAGGTCACCTGGATCGTCACCGACAACGAGAACCGCGAGGCCGGCCGCGTCGCCCAGCTCAACGACGTCCCGAAAGGCACGCTCGACGTCTACTGGGGCGACGTCGCCCTTGTCGTGGCGCAGCAGGCCGCCTCGGGCATCCACGACGTGATCACCAACTCCTCCGGCCGCCGCCGTCCCGCTCCCGGCAAGCCGACGGCAACCAAGCCTGCCGCCGTCAAGGCCGCCATCCCCGCCTCAACACAGCCAAACCCTGTGGCTGCCCGAAGCTGACAGGCATCACGCCCGCCCTGCGCCTGCCCTCGCGGGCGCGCGTCTGCCCATCGCCGGCGGCAGTGACACACCCCTGCCTCATTGCTAGAACCCGCGACGCCTGCCGCCTGCTGTTCCGTGGAAGATCGCCGCATGAAGATCGTCGCCTGCAACAGCAACCGGCCCCTCGCCGAGGCCGTCGCCGCCACGCTGGGCCTGCCCCTGACCCGCGCCTCCGTCCGCCGCTTCGCCGACATGGAGGTCTTCGTCGAGATCCAGGAGAACGTCCGCGGCGAGGACGTCTTCGTGATCCAGAGCACGTCGTATCCCGCCAACGACAACCTGATGGAGCTGCTCATCATGCTGGACGCGCTGCGGCGCGGCTCGGCACGGCGGGTGACGGCGGTGATCCCCTACTTCGGCTACGCCCGACAGGACCGCAAATCGAGCCCCCGCTCGCCCATCAGCGCCAAGCTGGTCGCCAACCTCATCACCGAGGCCGGCGCCAACCGCGTGCTGACGATGGATCTGCACGCCGCCCAGATCCAGGGCTTCTTCGACATCCCCGTCGACAACCTGTTCGCCGCCCCGCTGTTCGTCCACGAGATCCAGGAGCGCTACGTCGGCCGCGACCTGATGATCGTCTCGCCCGACGTCGGCGGCGTGGTCCGCGCCCGCGCCCTGGCCAAGCGCCTCAACGTCGACCTGGCCATCATCGACAAGCGTCGCGAGCGCGCCGGCGTGTCCGAGGTGATGAACGTCATCGGCGACGTCGCCGGCCGCCACTGCATCCTCGTCGACGACATCTGCGACTCCGGCGGCACCCTGTGCAACGGCGCCGCTGCCCTGATCGCCAACGGCGCCAGCTCGGCCGGCGTCTACATCACCCACGGCGTGCTCTCCGGCGGCGCCGTCGCGCGCATCGCCTCCTCGCCCATCGAGATGATGACCATCACCGACAGCATCCTCGCCACCGAGGCCGTCCGCCTCGCGCAGAACGTGCGCCAGACCACCATCGCGCCCCTGCTCGCCGAGGCCATGCGCCGCATCTCCGACGAAAGCTCCGTCAGCTCCCTCTTCGACTGACGCCGCCGGCCCAGGGCAGCGCCCGCACGCGACCACGGCCGTCCTGCCGCGCAGGACAAAGCCCTCCGTCGACCCCCGATCCGTCATGCCCCCCGTGACAGGTTCGTCACGAGGGGCGTGACGGATCGAAAGTGCCAGTCAGAACAGCGAAGCAAGGTTGAGGCTCCGCCTCAAACTCCGCCAAAGGCTGCGCCCTTGGAACGCGCCACTTAAGTGAGGCCGGTCCAGGGCGGCTCGCCCTGGCGGGTCCGGGCAGAGCCCGGCCTTGCTTCCTTCCCTCCGGCCATCCGCCTCAGATGTGCAGCGCCCGCCCGTCGACCGCCAGCGCCGCCTCCTTGACCGCCTCGTTCAGGCTGGGATGCGCGTGGCAGGTCCGCGCCACGTCCTCGCTGCTCGCCCCGAACTCCATCGCCGTCGCCAGCTCCGCGATGATCGTCCCCGCGTCCGGCCCGATGATGTGCGCGCCCAGGATGCGGTCGGTCCGCTTGTCCGCCAGGATCTTCACGAACCCCTCGGTCGAGCCCATCGCCCGCGCCCGCCCGTTCGCCGTGAACGGGAACCGCCCGACCGCATACTCCACGCCGTCCGCCTTGAGCTGCTCCTCGGTGCGCCCGATCGAGGCCACCTCCGGCCAGGTGTAGACCACGCCCGGGATCACCCCGTAGTTCACGTGCCCCGCCTTGCCCGCGATCATCTCGGCGCAGGCCACGCCCTCCTCCTCTGCCTTGTGCGCGAGCAGCAGCCCGCCGCGCACGTCGCCGATCGCGCGCACGCCCTTCACGTTGGTCGCGTAGTGCTCGTCCGTGCGCACGAACCCGCGCTCGTCCAGCGCCACGCCGACGCGCCCCAGCCCGAGCCCCGCCGTGAGCGGCCGCCGCCCGATCGCCACCAGCACCACGTCGGCGCGGATCTCCTCCGCCTCGCCGCCCGCCGCCGGCTCCACGCTCAGCACCACGTCCTCACCCTCGACCCCCGCCCCCGTCACCTTCGTCGACAGCCGGAACGTCAGCCCCTGCTTGCCGAGCACCCGCTCGAACGTCTTGCCGACCTCGCCGTCCATCCCCGGCACCAGACGGTCGAGATACTCCACCACCGTGACCTTCGCGCCGAGCCGGTGCCATACGCTGCCCAGCTCCAGCCCGATGTAGCCGCCGCCGATCACCACCAGATGCTTCGGCACCACGTCCAGCTCCAGCGCGCCTGTCGAGGTGACGATCCGCTTCTCGTCCACCGGCACTCCGGACAGCTGGATGCTCTCGCTCCCCGTCGCGACCACGACCTCCTTCGCGACGTATTCCTCGCCCGCGACGCGCACCCGCACGCCTTCCTCGCCGGACGACACCAGCAGCGCCTCGCCCTTCAGCCAGGTCACTTTGTTCTTGCGGAACAGGAACTCCACGCCCTTGACGTTGGCTTCCACCACCGACGCCTTGCGCTTCTGCATCTGCGCGAGGTCGAGTTTCACGCCCTCCACGTCGATGCCGTGCTCCTTGAAGCCGTGCAGCACCTCGTGGAAATTCTCGCTCGACTGCAGCAGCGCCTTGGACGGGATGCAGCCAATGTTCAGGCACGTCCCGCCTAGCGTCGCGCGCTTCTCCACGCACGCCACCTTCAGACCGAGCTGCGCCGCGCGGATCGCGCACACGTAGCCGCCAGGGCCCGCGCCGATGACGATGAGGTCGAACGAATCAGCCATGGCCAGCACCCCTGAAGCGAAAAGGCCAGGGCTCCGCCCTGGACCCGCCAGGGGCCGCGCCCCTGGACCGGCATTCCTGAAGACAGATGGCGCCCTGGCGGCCCGCGCCCAGACGCCGCAGACCTGCATTGCGCCGGTCCAGGGGCGGCTCGCCCCTGGCGGGTCCGGGCAGAGCCCGGCCTTGCTGCCTCAGAGCCCGAGCAGCAGCCGCCGCGGGTCCTCGACGCCTTCCTTGACCCGCACCAGGAAGCTGACCGCCTCCTTCCCGTCCACGATCCTGTGATCGTAGGACAGCGCGAGGTACATCATCGGCCGGATCACCACCTGTCCCTTCACCGCGATCGGCCGCTCCTGGATCTTGTGCATCCCCAGGATCGCCGACTGCGGCGGGTTCAGGATGGGCGTGCTCATCAACGACCCGTACACGCCCCCATTGGTGATCGAGAACGTCCCCCCCGCCAGCTCGTCGAGCTTGAGGCTACCGTCGCGCGCCCGCTTGCCGAAGCTGCCCACCGCCGCCTCGATCTGGGCCAGGCTCATCGCGTCCGCATCGCGGATCACCGGCACGACGAGCCCGTTCGCGCCGCCCACCGCGATGCCCATGTGGACGAACTTCTTGTAGACGATCTCGTCGCCGTCGATCTCCGCATTAACCGCCGGGAACTCCTGCAGCGCCGCGACGCAGGCCCGCACGAAGAAGCCCATGAAGCCGAGGCGCACGCCGCCGTGCTTCTTCTCGAACGCCTCGCGATACTCCGAGCGCAGCGCCATCGCCGCCGACATGTCCACCTCGTTGAAGGTGGTCAGCATCGCCGCCGTGTTCTGCGCCTCCTTCAGCCGGTTCGCGATCGTCTTGCGCAGGCGGGTCATCTTCACCCGCTCCTCGCGCACGTCCGGCTCGCGCGGAGCCTTCGGGGCGGCCGCGGCGGGCTTGGCCGGCGCAGGCCGCGACAGGAAGTCGATCACGTCGCCCTTGGTGATGCGCCCGTCCCGCCCGGTCCCGTCCACCTGACCCGGCTCGACCTGACGCTCGCTCATCATCCGCGCCGCGGACGGCATGGGCGCGTGGCCCGCGCCCTGCGGCTGCACGTCCAGGGCGCTGTTCGCGGCCACGTCGGACGGCGGCGTCGCCGGACGCGACACCGGTCCGCCGGGACGCGGCGGCGGGTTCACGCCGCTGCCCGGGTTGGCCGCCTCGCGCTGCGTCGGCTGCGGCGTCTGCCCGGCCGGGGCGGTCTGCCGCGTCGCCGGCGCACCCGCCTCGGCCACCGGCTTGGCCGGTGCCCCGCCCGACGCCGGCGTGCCGTCGGACGCCTTCGGAGCCGCCCCAACCCCCTCCTCGATCAGCCCGAGCGTGGCGCCGACCTCGACCTCATCGCCTTCCGCCACGACCTGCTCGCCCATGGTCCCGGCGACCGGGGAAGGAACCTCCACCGTGACCTTGTCGGTTTCCAGCTCCACCAGCGGCTCGTCCGCCGCCACCGCCTCGCCAACCTTCTTCAGCCAGCGCGCGATGGTGGCACTGGACACGCTCTCGCCCAGCGTGGGCACCTTGATCTCGGAAGCCATTCTTCGCCCTCGATGTTCCGTCACCTGAAAAGCGTGACGACGCTTCTGTCCAGGCAGCGGCCGCGCCGGGTTGGCGCGACCCTAGACGCCACGCCTCACCCTAGGAAGCCCGCACGAGGTCCTGCGCACACCGCCGCGACGCGGTCGCGACCTCCCCTCCCATGAGCGAACCGGGAACCATGACGCCGCCGCACGTCCGCCCGCAGCCGCAGCTCTCCAGCGCCAAAGCCGGAACCGCCTGCCGCGCGCCTTGGCCGGAGCCTCAGCCGGCCCCGAGCGCCTCGCGCACCAGCTTCGCCTGCTGCGCTGCATGCACCTTGGCCGACCCGGTGGCGGGACTGGCCGCCGCCTCACGCCCGACGAAGCTCGGCCGTGCCGCCTTGCCGCCGAGCGCCCCGAGCACCGCCTCGATCCTGCGGTCCACGAAGCTCCAGGCGCCCATGTTCTCCGGCTCCTCCTGGCACCACACCAAGTCCGCGTTGCGGTACGGCGCCAGCAGCTGCGGCAGGGTGGCCAGCGGGAACGGGTAGATCTGCTCCAGCCGGATCACCGCCACGTCGTCGATGCCCCGCTCGCGCCGCTCCGCCACCAAGTCGTAGTAGACCTTGCCCGAGCACATCACGACGCGGCGCACCTCGTCGGGCGCGCGGATCGCCTCGACCTCGCCGATCGCGGTGCGGAACGCGCTTGCCTCGCCGAACTCCGACAGCGCGGAGACCGCCGCCTTGTGCCGCAGCAGGCTCTTCGGCGTCATGATCACCAGCGGCTTGCGGAAATTGCGCTTCATCTGCCGGCGCAACGCATGGAAGTAGTTGGCCGGGGTCGTGATGTTGCACACGCTCATGTTGCGCTCGGCGCAGAGCTGCAGGAACCGCTCGAGCCGGGCCGAGGAATGCTCCGGCCCCTGCCCCTCGTGCCCGTGCGGCAGCAGCAGAGTCAGCGCCGACATGCGCAGCCACTTGGTCTCGCCGGACGCCAGGAACTGGTCGATGATCACCTGAGCGCCGTTGGCGAAGTCGCCGAACTGCGCCTCCCACAGCACCAGCGTCTGCGGGTCCGCCAGCGTGTAGCCGTACTCGAAGCCCAGCACGCCGGCCTCGCTGAGCAAGGAGTTGTAGATCTCGATGCGCGCCTGTGGCCGGCCGTCCGCGAGCGTGCCCGTCACGCCCTCAGCCGCCCCGGCGTCGGGGCCGGGCGCCTGCACCGCGGCGATGTTGTTGAGCGGCACGTATTCGTTCTGGTTGCCCTGGTCGATCAGCACGGCGTGGCGCTGCGAGAACGTGCCGCGCTGGCAGTCCTCGCCCGACAGCCTGACGCGGTGCCCCTGCACCAGCAGCGAGCCGAACGCCAGCGCCTCGCCCGTCGCCCAGTCGATGCCCTCGCCGCCCTCGATCATCACCCGTTTGGCCTCGAGCTGGCGTGCGATCTTCGGGTTCACCTCGAACCCCTCGGGCACTGAGGAGATTGCAGCCCCTACCCGGCGCAGCACGTCGAGCGGCACGGCGGTGTTCTCCTCCGCCCGCTCCTCCGCCTCGCTCGCCTGCTTGAGCCCCGACCAGGAGCCCTCCAGCCAGTCAGCCTTGTTGGGCCGGTACGACTTCGAAGCCTGGAACGCCTCCTCCAGCGTCGCCGCGAAGCCGTCCCAGACGGCCTGCGCCTCCGCCTCGCCGATCACCCCGCGCTCGACCAGCGACTGCGCGTACAGCGTCCGCGTCGTCGGCCTCTGCTTGATCGCGCGATACATCAGCGGCTGGGTGAAGGCCGGCTCGTCGGTCTCGTTGTGCCCGTGCCGGCGGTAGCAGACGATGTCGAGCACGACGTCCGCGCCGAACTCCATGCGGTACTCGGCCGCCAGCCGCGACGCATACAGCACCGCCTCGGGCTGGTCGCCGTTCACGTGCAGGATGGGGCACTGGATCGATTTCGCGATGTCGGTGCAGTACAGCCCGGAATACGCGTGCGCCGGCGTGGTCGTGAACCCGATCTGGTTGTTCACGATCAGATGGATCGTCCCGCCCGTGCGGTAGCCGATCAGCTGGCTCATCGCGAGCGTCTCGTACACCAGCCCCTGCCCGGCGAAGGCCGCGTCGCCGTGCATCATCACGCCCATCACCGAGCGCCGCTGCCGCGTATCGCCCAGCGCGTCCTGCCGGGCGCGCACCTTGCCCACCACCACCGGGTCGACCGCCTCCAGGTGCGACGGGTTCGGCTGCAGCGACACGTGCACCGTGCGCCCGCCGGACTCGATGTCCGTGGAGGTCCCCAGGTGGTACTTCACGTCGCCCGAGCCCTGCACGTCGTCCGGCTTGGAGCTGGCGCCGGCGAATTCGCTGAACACCGCCGCGAACGGCTTGCGCACCACGTTGACCAGCGTGTTCAGCCGCCCGCGGTGCGGCATGCCGATCACCACCTCGGCCACGCCCCGCGCCGCCGCGGTCTCGATCATCGCGTGCAGCGCCGGGATCGTCACCTCGCCGCCCTCGAGCCCGAAGCGCTTCGTGCCGACGTATTTCTTCTGGCAGAACGCCTCGAATCCTTCGGCCTCCGTCAGCTGGCGCAGCAGCGCCGCCTGATCGGCGCGCCCGATGCTGTCCGCCCAGGGCGCGCCCTCGATGCGGCGCTGGATCCAGGCCTTCTGGCCGGGGTCCTGGATGTGCATGAACTCCACGCCGATCGGCCCGCAGTAGCAGGCGCGCACGACCGCGATGATCTCGCGCACGCTGGCCGTTTCGCGACCCAGCACGTTGTCGATGAACACCGGCCTGTCCCGGTCCGCGTCCCCGAAGCCGTACGACGCCGGATCCAGCTCGGGATGCGACTTGGGCACCTGCAGTCCAAGCGGATCGAGGCGCGCCTCCAGGTGCCCGCGCACCCGGTACGCCCGGATCAGCATCAGCGCCCGCAGGCTGTCCAGCGCCGCCGCTCGAACCACCCCGGCAGAGGCTTCCGCAGGCGCGACGTCACGCAGCTGGCCGGCGCGACCGTCCTCCACGCCGTCGCGCGCCTTGGCCGGCGCTTCAGCATCGGAGAACCCCGGCGCGCGCGGCGCCCAGGAGGCCCCGGCCGCATCCATCATCACCGCGCGCGTCTCGTCGTCCATCGCCGCGAACAGCTCGGCGAAGCTTGCGTCCACCGAGCCCGGATCGCCCACCCAGCGCGCGTACATCTCGGCGATGAACGCGGCGTTCGCGCCGGTGACGGCGGTGGCAAGAACATCGACGCCGGGCATATGAGATCCTCTTGGGCAGGGATGGGGCATGGCTCACCCTTCGGCTCGCAGCCTACGCCTGTCCCCGGCGACCTTCCTCAAGGCAGCACCGGTGCCAGGGTTGAGCGCAGCGCATGACCGGACGCCCACAGGCTGCGACCGTCTGCAAGCCGCATACCAGCGCCGCCCGCCATGCCGCCACACGGCGGCATCAGCCGAACCGGCCGGCATCCTGCGCAACGCGCCCGGCACGAAATGTCTGCTGTCCGGTTCCGGGCGACCCGGAACCGGACAGCAGACACGTCGGCCTTCCCGAAACGCCGGTCCAGGGGCGGCTCGCCCCTGGCGGGTCCGGGCAGAGCCCGGCCTTGCTGCCTGCCTCAGCCCGCCAGTGCCCCCACCAGCGTGCTCCCCAGCGCCGACGGGCTTTCCGCGACGAAGATCCCCGCAGCCCGCATCGCCTCGACCTTGGCCGCCGCCGTGTCACGCCCGCCGCTGATCACCGCGCCCGCGTGGCCCATGCGGCGCCCGGGCGGCGCCGTGGCCCCCGCGATGAAGCCGACCACCGTCTTGGCCGGGCTTCCGCCGCCCGAGCGCGCCAGGAACTCCGCCGCCTCGATCTCGCTCTGCCCGCCGATCTCGCCGATCATGATGATCGAGTCCGTGTCCGGGTCGGCCAGGAACATCTCCAGGACCTCGATGAAGTCCATCCCCTTCACCGGGTCGCCGCCGATCCCCACGCAGGTCGACTGGCCGAGCCCTGCCGCCGTGGTCTGCGCCACCGCCTCGTAGGTCAGCGTCCCCGACCGGCTCACCACGCCGACGCGCCCGGGACGGTGGATGTGGCCCGGCATGATGCCGATCTTGCACTGCCCGGGCGTGATCACCCCTGGGCAGTTCGGCCCCACCAGGCGCGACGCCGAGCCCGACAGCGCCCGCTTCACGCGCACCATGTCCAGCACCGGGATGCCCTCGGTGATGCAGACGATGAGCGGGATGCGCGCGTCGATCGCCTCCAGGATCGCATCGGCCGCGAACGGCGGCGGCACGTAGATGGCGCTCGCGTTCGCCCGCGTCACGGCCGCCGCCTCGGCCACCGTGTCGAACACCGGCAGCCCGAGGTGCTCGCCGCCGCCCTTGCCCGGCGTGACGCCGCCCACGACCGTGGTCCCGTAGGCGATCGCCTGCTCGCTGTGGAAGGAACCCTGCGCGCCGGTGAAGCCCTGCACCAGCACACGCGTGTCGCGCCCGACGAGGACCGCCATCAGGCCGCTCCCTGCCCGGACACGGGTCCGGCATCGCCCCTGCCGCCTGCGGCGCGCACGGCCGCGACCACCTTGCGCGCCGCGTCGTCGAGGTCGTCGGCGGCGATGATCGGCAGCCCCGAGGCCGCCATGATGGCCTTGCCCTGCTCCACGTTCGTCCCTTCCAGGCGGACCACCAGCGGCACCGACAGGTTGATGTCGCGCGCCGCCGCCACCACGCCGTCCGCGATCACGTCGCAGCGCATGATGCCGCCGAAGATGTTGACCAGGATGCCCTCGACCTTGGGGTCGGACAGGATGATGCGGAACGCCGCCGCCACCCGCTCCTTGGTCGCCCCGCCGCCCACGTCGAGGAAGTTCGCCGGGCTCGCCCCGTACAGCTTGATGATGTCCATGGTCGCCATCGCCAGCCCGGCGCCGTTGACCATGCAGCCGATCGTGCCGTCCAGCGCCACGTAGTTCAGCGAGTGCTTCGCCGCCTCGATCTCCTTGGCGTCCTCCTCGCCCTCGTCGCGCAGCGCCTCGATGTCGGGATGGCGGAACAGTGCGTTGTCGTCGAAGCTCACCTTGGCGTCGAGCGCCACGATCTCGCCCGAGCCCGTCACCACCAGCGGGTTGATCTCGACGACGGAGCAGTCGAGCGACACGAACGCGTCGTACATCCTCGTCACGAACGCCGTCAGCCCCTTGGCCTCGCGTCCGTGGAAGCCCAGCGCGAACGCCAGGCGCCGGCCGTGATAGTCCGAGACGCCCGTCGCCGGATCGACGCTGACGCGCAGGATCTTCTCCGGCGTGCGCTCGGCCACCTCCTCGACCTCCACGCCGCCCTCGAGGCACGCCATGATCACGACGCGGCCAGTCTCGCGGTCCACCAGCAGCGACAGGTACAACTCGCGCGCGATGTCGCACCCGGCCTCCACGTACACGCGGCTCACCACCCGGCCTGCAGGCCCGGTCTGCTTCGTCACCAGCGTCCGCCCCAGCATCGCCTCGGCCGCGGCCCTGACTTCCTCCACCGAGCTTGCCAGCCGCACGCCGCCGGGCCGCCTGCCGGCGTGGTGCGGCCCCTCCATCTCCTCGGCGATGAACCCGGCGCCGCGGCCGCCGGCATGGATCTGCGACTTCACCACGTAGACCGGCCCCGGCAGACGTTCGGCAGCGGCGACGGCCTCGTCGGGCGTCCATGCGAGCGCTCCGTCGAGCACCGCCACTCCGAAGCCGCGCAGCAATGCCTTGGCCTGATACTCGTGGATGTTCATATGATCGCACTCGACGCTGTTGAGGTGAGCGGGAGAGTCCGCAACCCCGGCCCTGCTGGCAAGCCCCTGCGGCCCGGCAGGACGAGGCGCCAGACTTTGCTTCGAGATCGGGTCCTGGAACGCACGTCGGACAGGGCCGAAGGCGGAAGCTCCGGCCGGTGCCGCCGCGCCTCAGACGCCGAGCTTGCGGAAGTCCTCCACGAGCTTCTTCACCGCGTCGCACGACCTGTCGAACGCCGCGCGCTCGGCGTCGGTGAACTTCACCTCGACGATCCGCTCCACGCCGCCCGCGCCGATCACCACCGGCACGCCCACGTAGAAGTCGTTCATCCCGTACTCGCCGCGCAGCATCACCGCGCAGGGCAGGACCCGCTTCTTGTCGCGCAGGAACGACTCTGCCATCGCGATCGCCGCCGCCGCCGGCGCGTAGAACGCCGAACCGCGCTCCAGCAGCTTGACGATCTCGCCGCCGCCGTTGGCCGTGCGCGCGCAGATCGCGTCGATCCGCTCCTGCGTGGTCCAGCCCATCTCGATCAGGTCCGGGATCGGGATGCCCGCCACCGTCGAGTAGCGCGTCAGCGGCACCATCGTGTCGCCGTGCCCGCCGAGCACGAACGCCGTGACATCCTCCACGCTGACGTTGAACTCCTGCGCCAGGAACAGGCGGAACCGCGCGCTGTCCAGCACGCCGGCCATGCCCACCACGCGCTCCGGCGGCAGGCCCGACTTCTGCTGCATCACCCACACCATGACGTCGAGCGGGTTGGTGATGACGATCACGAACGCGCCTGGACAATGCTGCTTGATGCCCTCGGCGACCTGGCCGATCACCTCGGCGTTCTTGGCCAGCAGGTCGTCGCGGCTCATCCCGGGCTGGCGCGGGAAGCCAGCCGTCACGATCACCACGTCCGAGCCCGCGATCGCGGCATAATCCGAGCCGCCGGACATCGCCGCGTCGAACCCGTCGACCGGGCTGGACTGCATCAGGTCGAGCGCCTTGCCCGCCGCCACGCCGCCGAACACGTCGAACAGGACCACGTCACCGAGCTCCTTGAGCCCGACCAGGTGCGCCAGGGTGCCGCCGATGTTGCCGGCGCCGACGAGAGCGATCTTGTTGCGAGCCATGGCTGGCCTCCTGCTGGGTGACGCCGCCAAGCTCTCGCCCCCTGACGCGTCGCTGCGGCAGAGTCGGTGCTAGTCCATCGCCCCTGGCCCGGCAAGGAACCAGCCGCCGGCCAGGCACATCGGTTGCCCCCTGCCGGAGCCGCACGTCGGCGCCACCCGGGTCGCAGGCGGCACTGTCGTCCGCCAGGCACGCGGTGCCGTCAGCCTCGCCCCCCGGCACGCCCGTCCGCTAAGAGCGCATCCCACCCTGCTCCTGGTGCTGGCCGGGCGTGTCCGCTTCGTCGCCGCTACCGGACCTCGGCACTGTCGCCTCGGCGGCAGCCCCTTCCACGTCCTGCGACGCCGGCTCGGCCGCTCCCGGCCCGGTCACGTCCAGATCAGGCAGCGTCTCGTAGTTCTCGGTCTCGACGTCGGCGCCGAACTGCCCGTGGTTGCCCGGCAGCTTGTCCATCCCCGGCTTCTTCGTGTCGCCCATGATGCAATCCTTCTGGTTGGAGACAGCCTCACACCGTGCAACGCCGATCCGGCCCGCGGGATCGCCACGCTATGCCCGTTTGCCAGGACGGCCGCGGCGCAAAGAGGCGCGCGCGCGGACGCGAACGCCGCTGTGTCCCTGCCGCTGTTGCGCGCGACAGTCCCTGAACCATCCGCCTCTTCTCAATTCCGTCCTTGCCCACACCTGCGCGGTGAAGCCGCCGCCCCGTGCGGCCAGGAGCGCCCTTGCCCGACCCGACCCGCCTGCTGATCGTGTTCTACTCCCGCACTGGCAGCACCGAGACCCTCGCCCTCGCCGCCGCCCAGGCCGCACGCGACGCCGGCGCCGAGGTCCGCCTCCGCCGCGCCCGCGAGGTCGTCTCCCGCGAGGCCATGACACACGCCAAAGGCTGGACCGAGAACGCCGACCGCCAGAACGCCCTGCACCCCGCCCCCGGCCACGAGGACGCGGAGTGGGCCGACGCCATCCTGTTCGGCACGCCCAGCTACTTCGGCGCCATGGCCACGGAGATGAAGGCGTTCCTCGACCGCCTCGGCCCGCAGTGGAAGAAGGGCGCGCTCGCCGGCAAGGTCGGCGGCGCCTTCGCCACCGCCTCCTGGCCCCACGGCGGCACCGAAGTCGTCACCCTCTCGCTCTACGCCCCCATGGCGCACCTTGGCATGGTCATCACCCCCACCGGCTACACCGACGAGGCGATGCTGGAGGCTGGCTCCCCCTACGGCGCGTCGGCCATCGTCGGCGCGGAGAACCGCCCGCCCCGTGACGAGGACCTCGACGCCGTCCGCCACCAAGCCCGGCGCATGGTCGCCATTGCCGGCGCCCTGGTGGCCGCGGGCGAGATGCCGAGCCGGCGCGAAGCGGAGTAGGGCCAGGGTTCTGCCCCGGACCCGCAAAGGGCCGTGGGGCCCTTTGATTTCGGACCAAGAGGATGCACACGCCGACCATCGGACCGGCTGACGCATGGCGCATTGCCTAATCGAGGCCGGTCCAGGGGCGGCTCGCCCCTGGCGGGTCCGGGCAGAGCCCGGCCTTGCTTGCTGACAAACCAGGCCTACCGGCTTCAGCCCGTCGGGTTGCCGGTTGTGGGATCCGTGTCCAGCGACTGCGTCGTGAACCGCACGAACAGCGCCCCTGTCACCCCGTCGCTGCCGCGCAGGAACAGCGCCCCGTCGCCTCGCACCCGATTGTCGTCGGCGAAGCTCCCTGCGTTGCCCTGCATCATGTGGATGTCGTGCACCCCCCGCTCCGGCGAGAAGCCGAACGTCGCGTCTGCCCCGGCATCCTGGAAGAATTCCCCGAAGGCCAGCACCACCGACCCCGGGTCCGCGATCGCCTTCGCCACCTGCGCGTCCAGCAGCGGCCCCAGCGCGCCCGCTCCGCCCTCCGGCGCCGCTGGTACCATCCGGTCCAGCGCCACGAGACCGTCGCGCAGGTAGTCCAGTCCCTGCCCCGCCGGCCCCGTCTGCAGCGCCGTGAAGCCCGCCGCCCCTGCCGCCAGGGCGGGAAGGTCTGCCCGCGTCGCCTGCGCGAACGCCGGGTCGAACAGCGCCAGCACGTCGCTCCCGTCCACCGAGCGGACGTTCACCGCGATCCTGTACTGCCCCCCGGCCGCCACCAGGATCTCGTAGTGCGGCGACGCACCCCCCGACTCCCGTCCTGCCGCAACACGGCCGACCAGCACGCCGTAGGTCCGTGTCGCTCCCTCCGGCTTCATCCGACGATGCACCATGGCCACCTCCCTCACGAGCGCCGAACTCGGCGCGAGTCAAAGCATTGCCCGGAATGGCCGGCGCGCAGATGACACCCTCGTGTCGCCCGCAAGGCGCGGCAGGGAAGCGAAGGTCGAGGCTCTGCTTCGAACTCCGCCAGGGCGAGCCGCCCTGGACCGGCCTCCGCAGGAAACGGAATATTTCGTGCAGTGCCGCGAACGCCTGATTCCAGACCGCAGGAGCGATCCACGTATAACACTGTTGCGTCACTGCACTGGCTAGGCGCACGCCCCAGTTGTGCCGGTCCAGGGGCGGCTCGCCCCTGGCGGGTCCGGGCAGAGCCCGGCCTTGCCTTTCTCCGTGCGCCCCCTCACCCCAGATGCGAGAGCCCCCGGTATTCCACGCTCTGCATCTCTTCCAGCCGCGACGCCGTGCGCGTGAACGCCGCGGCGCCCTCGCCACGCTCGTACAAGGCATCCGGCATCGCTGCCGCCGACGCCACCAGCTGCACCCGCCGCTCGTAAAGCGCGTCCACCAGCGTCACGAACCGCCTGGCCCGGTCGAAGTTCTCCGGCCCCAGCCGCGGCACCGCGTCCAGCACCATCACGGGGAATCGCCTGGCGATTGCGAGGTAGTCGCCCGCGCCCAGCGCCGTGCCGCACAGCGCCTCGAACTCGCAGCGCACCACGCCGCCCGCCGCCACCGGCAGCCGCACCACCCGCCCGGCCACCGTGACCCGCGCCTCCTGCGCCGGCTCGCCCAGGCTGAGTGCTGTGAACGCGTCGTCCAGCGCCCGCTCCGCCCGCCCGTCCACCGGCACGTGCCAGCTCGCCACCTCGCGCAGCCGCTGCCGCCGCCAATCCCGCGCCCCGCCCAGCAGCACCACGTCGACGTGGCGCTTCAGCACCGCGATGAACGGCAGGAAGGCGTCACGCCCCGGCCTGCCGCGGAACAGGTCGTCCGGAGCCACGTTCGAGGTCGCGACCACCACGACGCCGCGCGCGAACAGCGCCTCAAACAGCCGGCCCAGGATCATGGCGTCGGCGATATCGGTGACCTGGAACTCGTCCAGGCAGAGCAGCGCCGCTTCTTGCGCAAGCTGGTCCGCGAGATACGGGACGGGGTCGGCCACGGGCGGCACTGCCTGCTTGCCCTCGTGGATGCGCTGGTGCGCCTCCTGCATGAACTCGTGGAAGTGGACACGACGCTTGCGCGCGACCGTTGCCGTCGAGAAGAACAGGTCCATCAGCATGGACTTGCCCCGCCCCACGTCGCCGACGAGGTAGAGCCCCCGCGTCACCTCCGGCCGCCGCGACCTCAGCCGGGCCAGCCATCCCCGGATTGCCGGCGCTTCGCCGAGCGTCGCCCACAGCTGATCGAGCCGCTCCACCGCCTCGGCCTGCGCCGGGTCCGGGGAAAGCCTGCCGGCGGCGACCCTGGCGCCATAGGCCGATCGCGGCCCGACGGCTTCCTCGCCGGGCTGGCGGATGGCGGCAGTCTCACCCATGTGCCTGGCTTCCCCATGGTCGGTCGATCAGCCGCACGGCTCCGGACCGGCTGGCATCCAGGGCGTCAGCCTGCCGATCTCGCCTGCTGCAGCACTCCCGTGGCTTCGCACCGGGCCGGCTGTTCCCGCCGCAGCGCCCCTGGTCATGGTCCTTGGCGTCCATGGGCCCGCGCCTTAGCCGACCGTTCGGATCGCCGCAATTGGCCGCACCGTTGCACGCCGCAACGACTCTCAACGAATCGAGAGCACTGTAACCCTTTGGGCTGCGCCATCTTCCTCAAGGTGATCGTCCGGGAAATGCTGGTGATGAAGACCGTCCTTGCTGCAGCTCTCCTGTCCGCATGCGTCGCTTCCGTCAGCCATGCGGCAGAGTTGCGGCCCGACCTGCGGTCGGCTCGGCAGGCTTCCGAGTGCATCCAGCACGACCTCATCCGCGTCAGCGACACCTCGGACGGTCAGGACACATCCCTTGGGTGCGCCCGGTTCCTGTCCACAAGCCGCGTCGTGCAGCCCCGTCGCGTCCAGCATACCTGAGTCGTTCCCGGTTCGTCGGACTCAGGACTGACCTGGGACGGGCCGTCATTTGCGGCAGCTTCGGCTCGGCAGCACCGCCTTGACCCGGGTATCCAGCACTGCTTGGGACATGAGCGGGATACGGCGCTCCTCCGGATCCGGTGGCTACGGTCGTCCGCAGAGTGCTTGCTGGGCCTCGTGTCGCGGCGCTACCCATGGTGCATCAGCAGCCATGGACACCATCGTGACATACGCGAACCAAGCCCAGGTACTCCCGCACCAGACCGCCTTCGCTCCTGGCAGCCTGCTGGACTACGCGCGTCTGGAAGCCACGCCCGTCTCGACCGACCCCTTCCCGCATGTGGTCGTCGAGAACTTCGTCCCCCAGCCTGGCCTGTCCCAGGTGGTCTCCGACCTGCCCGACATGCAGCGGGGCGGTTCATTCCCCACCGGCGGCCTGCGCCTCGGCCCGACCGGGCGCACCCTGATGGCGGAGCTGGAGGGCAGCCGGTTCCGCGACGCCGTCGCCGCCAAGTTCGGCCTGGACCTGGGTGACGCCCCCACCATGGTCACGCTGCGTGGCCAGTCCCGCGAGAAGGATGGCCGCATCCACTGCGACTCGACCGCCAAGCAGGTCACCGTGCTCCTCTACCTCAACCCGCAGCAGGAGTCGTGGGAGCGCCGCGAGGGCTGCCTGCGCCTGCTGCGCGACGGCACCGACCTCGACAACTTCGCCGTCGAGGTTCCGCCGGTGAACGGCACGCTCCTCGTGTTCCCGAACGGCCCGGCGACCTGGCACGGCCATCGCCAGTTCGTCGGCCAGCGCTACGTCGTCCAGCTGAACTACATGACCAACGATGGCAAGGCGCGCTCCGAGCTGCGCCGCCACCGCATCTCTGCGTTCGTGAAGCGCCTGACCCCCGCGGCCTGAACGGGCATCCTGCCTGTAGCGGCGCGACGCCGCGGTCGTGGCTGCAGGCTGGGCAACCTGGTTCAGGCCATGTTCTGGCAACGGGTTGCATCCGGGAGGGCTCCCCTGCGTTGAGGGTGCCACGGGAAGGCGGGAGCGATCCGGCTGCACCGAGATCGACCGCATCCGGCGGTCCCGACACAGGAGACGAGCATGGAAGAGAATCAGGCCGAAGGCATGCTGGACGACGTCACCGGCAAGGTGAAGGACGCCTACGGCGGACTGACCGGCGACACCGCGACCCAGGTCAAGGGCAAGGCCCAGCAGGCTTCTGGACAGGCGCAGCAGTACTACGGCGAGGCTATTGAGGCCACGCGCGACTTCGTCGCCGACCAGCCGGTGACCGGCCTGCTTGCCGCGGCTGGCCTGGGCCTCGTGCTCGGCTACATTCTCGGCCGTCGCTGATCCCGGGTCCCGCACGATCCGCCCATTGGGTCGTGCGGGATGCGCCTCTCCTTCCAGGCACATTCCTCTTGAACCAGTAGCCATAAGCTCCACGAGGCCTGTGCCTGTGGCTACCCTTCGCATGGATTGGATTGCGTGAAGTCGAATGGAGCATCGACCGGGCCACGCGACAGTCGCGCCAGCTACCATCACGGTGACCTGCGCGAGGCGCTGATACGAAGCGCCCTTGATCTCATCGCTGCACGCGGGCCGGCCGCACTCGCGTTCGCCGAGATCGCCAGGGCCGTCGGGGTCAGTCCGGCAGCACCCTACCGCCACTTCCGGGACCGCAATGCCCTCATTGCGGAGATTGCCCGTCGCGGTTTTGAGCGGTTCGCCCTGGAGCTGGAAGCCGGCTGGAACATGGGTCGGCCCGATCCGATCCGTGCCATGGAGGCATGCGGGCGTGCCTACCTCGGCTTCGCGCGTCGGGAGCCTGCGTGGTACGCCGCCATGTTCTCGCCCGGTTTTCCGCTGGAGGAGGACCCGGCGTTGCTCCTGGCGTCCGAACGGGCGTTCGCCGTCGTGCGCCGGGCCGCGGAGTTGGCGTGCGGCGGCCATCCGGGGCGCCCGCCACCGCTCATGGTGGCATTGCACGTCTGGTCGCTGGCACACGGCATCGCCTCCCTGTTCGTCGGCGGTCCGGACGGCACCCGGCGGAAGCTGCCGATGTCGCCAGAACAGCTGTTGGAAGCAGGTCTGCTGATCTACCTGCAATCCCTCTCGCCTCGCGCCTGATCCCGGCCGCCGCGCGTCCACGTCGCGGCACGAGGTTGTCCCTTGAAACCAAGGGCAAGGCCATCCTTGTATGTAAATGTGCTTAACATTCACGGGAGATGGTCGTGATCGCGGCGAAGATCGACGAGTACGGCAGGGGAGCCTGGATCGCGGCCATTGTCCTTGCCTTCTGGACATTCTGGCCGGCCGGGCTGGCACTGCTCATGTTCCTGGCCTTCAGCGGCCGGATGCGTTCGTGGCGTTCCGGCGCACGCGGGACATGGAGCAATCCTCGCGCCCGTGCCTGGCGCGCGCGTGTCCGCACGGCCACTCCCAGCGGCAACCGCGCCTTCGACGAGTATCGCGACGAAACCATCAACCGTCTCGAGGAGGAGCAGCGCGAGTTCATGGAGTACCTGGAGCGGCTGCGCCAGGCACGCGACCGCGCCGAGTTCGACCAGTTCATGGCCGACCGCCGTCAGCCGCAGGGCGGGCCGATATCCTCCGTTCCCGCCGAGGGCTGACCTTCCGTCCCGGCCGGAACGGGCTCGATCCTGCTCCGGCCGGCATGGCCTGCTCTCGGGTAAACGGTTGCACGCGTCGCTCGTATCGGCGCGGTTACACGTCCATGCGCCGGCGTTCTCGGGCCGGCTTATCGCGACAATCACGGCGGTGACGTCCGGGTCGGCGCTCACCCTTCCTTAGCTTTCGGCAGGCAGTATGCGACCTGCCGGAGTTCCTTCGGTGGTCCCGGCCGGCGTCGAAGGCGAAGAGCATGCGAGGTCTTCTGTCGTCAGTTTTCCATCTGCGGGATGACGAGCGTGGTGTCACGGCGCTCGAATACGGAATGATCGGCATCCTCATCGCCGTTGTCATCGTCGGCGCGGTGACGCGGCTCGGCACCGGGGCGCTTTCGCTCTGGAATGCTGTCGTTGGCATGAAATACTGAGCTGCCGCCACACGACCCGCGTCCTCGCGTCGGGACGACCTGGCACGACCGCAAGCCGTGCGGCATCCCTCCATCCTGCCTCCGGCTTCTTGCCTCGCGGATCGCACCGCGGCAGGGATGGCCCGTGAAGATCCTCGAGGTCGCCAACGTCGATTTCTCCCTGCGCCACTTCGTGCTGCCGCTCATGCTCGGCCTGCGCGCCCGCGGGCATGAGGTGATCGGTACCTGTGCGGACGGGGATCTGCTCCGCGACGTTCGCGCGGCCGGCTTCCGCGTCGTGCCCGTGCCGATGGCCCGCTCCCTGTCCCCCGGGGCGCAGGTCAGGGCGTTTCGTGCCCTGCTCGCCCTGATCCGCGCCGAGCGCCCAGACCTCGTGCACGCCCACATGCCGATCAGCGGGTTTCTTGCCCGCGCTGCGGCCCGCACGGCCGGCGTGCCGCACGTCGCCTACACGTGCCACGGCTTCCTGTTCAACCAGCCCGGCCCGCTGCCGCGCCGTGCCGCGGCGCTGGCCATGGAGTGGGTAGGAGGCCGCCTGACCGACCTCACCATGACCGTGTCCGGCGAGGAGGCCGCCGATGCCCGGCGTCTCGGCATCGCGCGTGCGCCACGCGCCATCGGCAACGGCCGCGATCCCGCGCGTTTCCGCCCGGACGCGGGCGCGCGAAGCCGCGTGCGCGCCGCACTTGGCACCCCGGCCGAGCGTGTCGTGGTGATCGTCGTCTCTCGCCTGGTGCGCCACAAAGGCCACCCGGAGCTCCTGGCCGCCATGAACTCCGTGGACGCGGAGCTCTGGGTCGTGGGCGAGCGCCTGCCCTCCGACCACGGGCTTGACCCGGAGGACGCGTTCGCCGCCGCGCAGGCACGCCTCGGCCCGCGCCTGCGCCGTCTCGGCGGGCGCACCGACGTCGCGGAACTGCTTGCCGCCGCCGACATCTTCGCCCTGCCCAGCCACTTCGAGGGCCTGCCCATGTCGGTGATCGAGGCGATGCTGTGCGGCCTGCCCGTGGTCTCCACCGCCATCCGAGGCCCGCGCGAGCAGGTCCTCGACGGCGTCACCGGCCTGCTGGTGCCGCCGCGCGAGGTGGCTCCGCTCGCCCGCGCCCTGCAGTCCCTGGCAGGCGATCCGGCAGCGCGCCTGCGCATGGGCCAGGCCGGCCGCGCCCGCGCCGTCGCGCTCTACGACGAGGCGGCGGTGGTGGCGCGCACGGTCGCCCTGCTCGAGGGGTGTGGGCCCCGGACGTCCGCATCCGATCAGGCTTCCGTCCTGTAGGACGGCGCCCGCGCATGGCGCGTGCCTCTTCCGTCGCCCCCCGGCACGGCGCTAGCGTCGCGCGAACGGGAGAGCGCGATGCGACGACGAATGGGTTCCTGGCTGGCCGGCCTCCTGCTGGGCGCGTGCACGGCCGCGGCGGCTGCGGCGCCCCTGCCTGTCGGCGAGGGCGACGTCGACGTCGCCGACTTCGCCTTCAGCAGCGGCGAGCACCTGCCGCTTCGCCTGCACTACGTCACCGTCGGCACACCGCACCACGACGCCGCCGGGCACATCGACAACGCCGTGCTGCTGCTGCATGGCACCACGGGCAACGCCCGCAACTTCCTGCAGCCCAGCCTCGCCGACAACCTGTTCGGCGCGGGACAGCCGCTCGACGCCGCCCGCATCTACTCGGTGCTGGCCGACGGCATCGGCGCGGGCGGCTCCACTAAACCCTCCGACGAGCTGCGCGGCCGCTTCCCGCACTACGGCTACGTCGACCAGGTCGAGGCGCAGCACGCCATGCTGGACGGGATGGGCATCACCCATCTCAAGCTGGTGAGCGGCATCTCGCAGGGCGGCATGCAGACTTGGCTGTGGGGCGAGCGCTACCCCGACATGATGGACGCCCTCGCGCCGGTCGCCTCGATGCCGATGCAGATCAGCGGCCGCAACCTGCTGTGGCGCCTGATCGCCATCCACGCCATCGAGGACGACCCCGGCTACCACGGCGGCGAGTACGATCCCGCGCATCCTCCGACGCAGTGGACGAAGCTCGCGGCCCCCCTGTTCGCGATCATGGTGGGCAACGCCGACCGTCTGCAGACCACCGGCTCGGACCGGGAGAAGACGATCGCCCAGTACGACTCGCTGATCGCCCGCTACCAGGGGCGCGACGCCAACGACACGCTCTACGACTACCGCAGCTCCGCCGACTACGACCCCGCCCCGGACGTCGGCAGGATCCGCGCCCCGCTGCTGGCGATCAACTTCGC